>CALBDW010000018.1 GCA_937927435.1 uncultured Bdellovibrionales bacterium | reverse complement strand
TCAGATTCGCAACTCAAGCAGAAATGGAAAAGATGGCCTTAACCGAGCGCTTACGATAGGGTTTGATGTTTCGTTTAAATAGATTTGGATTTCCGAGTTGTCGGCTTCAATTTCGAGAGGCTGGCCGTTCACCGCAATTTTCGTATAGCCGTGAACGGACACAAGGAAATTACCGGAAACAAGATTCACCGGTTTATTCCCAGCCCCGGAGAAATGGACGAGGGAGTTCTCGTCCAAGATCAGTGAATTTCCGTCCTTCAACGCAATTTTCGCCAACGATTCAGCGCCCGTAAAGACGCTGTCGCCGATGTGAACTCGGGAGTTCACGCGCGCTTTCTTCCACACGATGGAGTCGGAAGCTCGATGGCGTGTGTCATGTTTCGAGTAGGTGATTTCCCCTACTGCGTTCCTGTCGTCAATTCCAGCTTCTTGATTGAAAAACCGGTCAATTGTTGGCTCAATGATGAAGGCGATCACGCACAACGCGGCGACGAGAACGCAAAAAACGATTAATGTGTGCTCTTTTTTTATCAAGGAGCTAAGGCGCCTCTCGTTTTTCATCAGTCTCATCCAATCGTCGTTAAACTTCCTTTATGGAAGTTTTCTTCATCGGTCTGCTTTATAGGAGTTACGAGTCTAGTTTGCAGATATTGGGAGTTCCCTGTTCCAGGTTGTCCTGTCGGAGGTCCTGAGTTTTTAGCGACAGCCTGAGCCTGTTCCGCCGGTGGTTAATTGTGTTTTGTTTTAAGTCGGCTCCCGCGGGAGGTAGCCCAGTGTTCACTCGTCGAGTTGCTAGGCTTAGGTTTAAAATTTGTTAAGAAGGCGAAAACTTTAACCGAAAAAGTTCTATGAGCTTTTTTAGGAATGTTTGTTTGAGATTATTATTCGCCGCTCCGATCGCCTTGGTCGGGCCATGTTCCTACGCAAGCAGTGATCTGGCGAATTCGTTCACTCTCGACGGTAGGCTGACTCTAGTCGAAAGCGAAGAACCTCTTCTAGATCCGAATGTCAGGCTTCTCATCCAGATTCTCGATCCGTCGAAACAGTGCGTTCTTTATGAAGAGGAGCAGTCTGTAAATACTCAAAACTCAAACGGCTATTACAATATACAAGTGGGCTCGCTCGTCGGTTCTCCGAAACGGACGGGGAACGACCCAGGTCACTCGATGTCTCAAGTTTTTCAGAACGTGGCGCCGCTTACGGCGAAAGAAGCTGAAGATGAGAATTGCCCGTATGGAATTTATACGCCCGTGATAGGCGATATTCGTTACCTTCGTCTTTTTGTCACACCGTCATCGACCGGTTTCCCTGACTTGCTTTTTCCTGACACAGTGATCGATTCGGTTCCGAGGGCACTGATCGCGGAAACTTTGCAGGGGAAAACGGCCGATGAATTCATCCAGGTCGGGACCGGCGATTTGACGCAGTCTTACTTACAAAGCGTCTTCGCTTCCGGAAATTCTTCGAAGCTTCTTTCACTTTTGAGTGTTGATCCTGGAAACTATGTCGTGAAGGATTCGACGAACGGAACATTGACGATTCCTGAAGTGAGTACGCCTCCCTCGCCGAAACCGGGAGAGATTTGGTTTGAGTCTGGAACCTTGAAGTTCTGGGACGGTGCGTCTGAGAAAACCCTGACTATTGCGGGGAGCGGGGTTTCAGAGGTCACGGCGGGGACAGGCTTAAGAGTGGGTGCAGCTTTGGGTGGCACGATCACGTCGAGCGGAACTCTGAACGTCGATGTTGGAACGAATGAAGGATAGATCGTCCAAGTTCAACCGGGGGGGGGGGAACTTCCGGCCCTGGACGGCAGGGATCTTACGGATATCAACGCTTCAAGCATCCAATCGGGTACGATTGGGGGAACAACGGTCGTCAATACGAGCGGCCCGATTCAAACGACATCGGATACGACTTCGGCTCGCGTGTTTGTGGGCGCGTCGTCCAGCGGAGGAGCCGGCCTTGTCGGGCTTCGTGCGCCCAACGGCGTTTCAAGCTATGTTTTGGGCTTGCCCGGAGCACCGGGCACCAACGGGCAAGTCTTGAGCTCGAACGGAAGCGGAAATCTTGTTTGGACTTCAATTTCGGGAGTCGAACCAGGAGGGAGCGCCGCCGGCGACTTATCGGGCACATATCCGGGGCCCACGGTCGCCAAGATCCAAGGGACGTCGGTCAGCGGATCAGCACCGACAGAGGACGGACAAGTGTTGCGCTACGACGGGAACGCTCAATATGTGCCGTCGTTCATTAGCATTTCGGATATTCGTTCAACTGCGCCAGGACATGCTCAATTTTTTTCGACGACTTGTACCTCGGGGCAAACGCTTGTGTGGGAGTCTCTAACTGATGCGATGAAATGCGCGAATGTCGCGGTCGACGAGTCCCAGATCGCGTACAGCTCTCAATCGCCCAAAACATTCTTTGCGGCGCCGACCATTAGCTCCGGCTCTCCCACGTTCCGCACGATTGCGGATGAGGATTTACCGTTAATTGATTTAACCAACGGCGTGACCGGTGTTTTGCCGGTTGAAAAGGGCGGAACCGGCGCGACATCGCTTGCGAGCAAGTTCATTCTGCGGGGAGGACAGGGGGGCCTGTTGAGCTGGGATCAATGGATGCGAATGTTGTCGCGTTAAAGACGAATGACGTTCCTCGAATGACCCTGACTGGCGATGGGAAAATCGGCATTGGCACAAGCAGCCCGCAAGACATCCTCGATATCGCCAGTGGAGCTACGGACAGCTCGGGCTTAAAGCTCACGAACCTCAATTCGAGTTCGTCGGTTACAGGCGGCCATAGTCGCGTCCTCAGCGTGACTTCAGCAGGAGATGTCATCCTGACTCAGGCTCCGTTTCCACATTATCTCATGAACGGCACGAATACCGAGACCACCATCGTCCGTGATTACAACGAACAGGTGAGCCGAGGAACCGGCGTTTATCTCGCGGACGAAGCCGGTTCCATCGCGAACGCGCCGAACGGTGATTGGCATTCGTTGTCGATTGTCGAAAAAGACCAAGGCCGTTTCGGCCAATTGACGATGACCAACAAAGAAATTTCGTTCCGCCTGGGACCAGTTTCGGGACTTTCGAGTTCGCCGTGGTTTACGCTGGTGAACAGAGAGGGTCTGACCAATGGTAATGTGCCCTCCTATCGCGACGGATCGCTGCAAAAGCGGCTTATAGGTAGCCCCATCTCGCAGACGTCGGATGGAGACGTTGGAATCGGGATAACGAATCCCGAGGCTACGCTGCATGTAACCGGTGACGTGAAAGTCGCGGGCAAAGTCTCAATGGGAGACTGGCGAGCCAGCGTTTATCGGCGGTACTCGCTTGCAGTCTCAGCTGGGCATACGAAACCATTGGCAATCGTTCGTTCGAGTCCGGAAGGAAGCATTTCGGTTCTGATCCAGGTCCAATCGAAGACGGCCGGCAATTCTGGAACGAAGCTTTATCTCTTTCAGGGGGGATACCAGGCTTTCGGCAGCAACTACGATTGGAGAAAGCTTGAGCCTTTCGCCGTCGGACGGGGGCATGGAGATTTTCCAGAAGGATTCGATCTTTACGTTCGGCGCGGCAGTGACTTTTACGAATACGAATTCGGAGTGGCGGCCAATAATGTCGCTAAAAGTTTAATCGTCACCTTTAACGACCTGACCGGCGGCGATGTGGTCTTCACGGATACGTCTGCAAATCCAGAGGAGCTAACGACAAGCAGCGGGACTATCTACAGCGTCCGATCGATGAACATCGAAGAGCAAATGGGGATCGGAACTTCTTCGCCGATCGTCAGCCTTGATGCCGGCTCCAAGACCGACGCTATTCGGGTTCCGGTTGGAACGACGGGAGAGCGACCCGTCGGCGCTCCTGGCATGATTCGCTATAACGTGAGTAATCACAAGCTTGAGGCCTATATCAATAACTCTTGGTTGGAGCTTGCCTCGACTCCGACAGGTGGATCGTTCTTAAGTAGTTCGGGAGGAACGCTTTCTGGAGCACTCACGATTTCGTCCGGTGGCGCCTCCATAAGCGGAGGCATCAATAATAACTTCGGTGGAATTACAAACGTCGGTAACCTAACGGGCGTCGGATCGAATATCACCGGGTCTGGCGCGCTGACAGTTGCCGCCGGCGGGACGGGAGAAAATCTCACCCTTCGGGCCTCGACATCGGGCTCGGTGAACATCGGTTCCGGTAACGGCACAAGCCTCAGCGTTCTTGATGGCGGCGTGGGTTCGGTGAACTACGTAACGGTTAAGGGGGCGCCGAGCGGCTCCTCGCCGGTGATTGGTACGGCTGGAAGTGATGCCAGTATCAATCTCACGTTCGCTCCGAAGGGCAGCGGACGCACGATTTTCTCATCAGGCAATGTCGGAATCGGAACGACGTCTCCAAGTCATCGACTACATGTGGAGGGGCCTCTCAAGGTGAGCGGCTATCTTGATAATAATTCCGTATTCACCAATCTCGCGTCGGCGACCAACATTTGGTACACATACACGTCGGGGTACGTGAAGCTGAAGACCAAGAGTCACTTCGGACACATGCATTTTTTGGCGAAGATCCGCTTTGACGGTTGGGCCTATGGCGGCGGAAGAACCTTTGATGTCGGTTTTTTATATATGGCTCCCCTCAGCCGAAGTTTTATGCGCCCTCGTTAGAAACTTACGGCAATGTCGCTCCAGTCGATATATGGTTGGCTGAGGAAAATGGATTTGTCTCCGTTATCTTTAAAGGTAGGCCTTGGGGAGATTACGGGTTGGTGACAGTCTCAGTCATTGGGCGTCCGATTAACTTTCAATACTCCTGGCTTAACGACTGGCAGTTTGTCGACGAGGGTTTGCCTGAAGAGTCACAGGATATCGTTTTGCTGAAGCCGATGAACCGTTTTAGAGCCTTGCATCTTGGTTATGGCTCGGTGGATGCTAACTATCCGCTTCAAGTCATAGGGCGCGGGAACGCAGGGAACCAGGTTTATTATCCGGTGCGAATTTCCTCGGACATGGCCGACCGAAGTCAAATTCAGAACGGGTTTGGAACTGGAATTGCCTTCCATGCGGCGAGTGGAGCGGGTGCCTCGGGATCTTCATTGGCGGGTACGATCGAGTCGGTTTTGGCGACGGGGCGCAAACGGAGTACGACCGTTGGAACATGCGATTCAAAGTGAGGGGCAGTTCAGGGGCGCAAACGGCGATGGTCCTGGAGAATTCCGGCAAAGTCGGAATCGGAACAGAAACTCCGAGAAGTGAGCTGCAAGTTGCGGGATACGCTCAATTCGGTTTAACGACCGGTATGCCTCCTGCCGCGGACTGTGACGAGCCTGATGAAAGAGGACGCATGAAAATCGATAGCGCCGCCGGTGTGATCTATATCTGTGTGGATTCCGGTTGGGTGGGCAAATAAGGCGATCCGTCACTCGAATAATTTCAGCTGCGGAGTGGAGCTGTCTGATTTCGGCGCGGTGGCCTCGAGTCGGACGCCGATTCCGATCAGGCGTACGGGCTCTCCTCGGCGAAGATAGGCTTCTTCAAGAAGAGGCCGAAAGTCTTCAAGGCGCGGATAGCCGCGGAAGGTTGTTTCGTGCGTCGTGTTTTTGAAGTCATGAAACTTAAGCTTCACGAAAATCCCGCGAATCTTGTCCGCCACGCCTGCGCGCTCCATGCGGCTGGTCCAGTCTTCGTAAAGTTCCGGGAGCTTCGAGAGACATTCTTCGAGGGATGCTAGATCGTGACTGAACGTTTCTTCGACGGAAAGCGACTTACGTTCGCGCTCCACTTTCACTTCGCGATGATCGATCCCCCGAGCGAAGTCGAAAAGCGAAACACCTAGACTCCCGAAGTGGCGGGTGAGTTCGGTGATCGATAGATTCTGGAGATCCGCGCAAGTGTGAAGGCCCAACCGGTGCATCTTACGGGCCGTGACTTTTCCCACACCCCAAATTTTTTCGACCGGAAGCGTTTTGATGAATGTTTCGACTTCTTCCGGGCGGATGACTTTGAGGCCGTCGGGTTTATTGATGTCGCTGGCGATTTTCGCGAGAAATTTGTTGGGTGCGACGCCTGCCGAGGCAGTCAGCCCCGTTTCCTTTCGAATAAGGCGGCGGATCTCTTCGGCGATTCGCGTTGCGCTGCCGCCGAAATGGGGTGAGTCCGTGACGTCGAGATAGGCTTCATCGAGAGCGAGAGGCTCGATCCGCGAAGTGAAGCGACTTAAGATTTCACGAATGCGTAGGCTCTCCTTTTTGTATTTCGCGAAATTCGGCGGAATGATGATGAGCCCGGGGCAAAGCCTTTGAGCTGTCGCCGAGGCCATTGCCGAACGTACGCCAAACGCACGTGCCTCGTAGCTTGCCGTCGCAATCACGCCTCGGCTTTCCGGCTGTCCTCCGACGGCGATCGGGCGTCCACGCAGTTCTGGGCGGTCGCGCAATTCGACAGCCGCGTAAAAGCAGTCCATATCGATGTGGATGATCTTGCGCGTGCTCAAGGCGCTCCCTCAGAGAAAATTCGGCGGCTTCGTTTTTATACTCTCAAGAGGCACTCATCAACATCGCTTTTGAATGCTTTAGAAAGCGAAACCGAGCTCGGCTCCGAAACCTGTATCTTTCATCGCAAGGCCGTGGCTCAGGGCGGTTTTTGAGTAAACGCCTTCGAGTATCAGGTAGGTCGGGTGAGCGCCAAATCCGATACGCACGCCGGCGTTGACGCCGGTTTGATAACCGTCGTAGGTGAATTCGTACTCCGCTTCAGGTGAAAGTCCGTTATCGGATTTCTCATGTTTGATTCGCCCGTTGACACGGTAATCTTCGTAGAAGGCGCCGGCGTAAAGCAGAAGGGGGTCGAAGAGCCGGTAGCCCGCAATCAGCGCGGCTTCCGAGAGCAGTGCTTGCACGTTCGCGTTCCACCTGTAACCGGCTGGACCGAGAAGTCCGTTGTGGTCTCCGCTCCACTTGGGAGACGCATATCCGACTCCGCCTGAGAGCGCGAGGGAAAAGTTTCCACTTCTAGCCCTGCCTTGGGGGTCTCCGAGGAGTTGAAGCTTGCCCGTTAAGCGCACGGGCGCGGGGCCTACCGATGTCTTCAAGCCAAGGTCGAATTTCTCAAAGAGGCCCCAGCCGAAACGGCCGACGAGGGGGTTATTCGTTTCGATTCGTGGACGCGAAAGGTCCGGAGGTCTGATAGAAGCGTCGTCCGTAAAAATCACGTTTTGAGTCGAGGCCACCCCCAGACCGAACAGAAAGCGGTTTGCACCGCTGCCTAGGGTTTCCGGTGAGTCGAACCGAGAGCTTGGAAACTGTAGTGAGACCGTCGTGCAGGCGGTTAAAAGGGAAATGAGAAGCGAACTTGCCAGTATTCTGCCCATACAAAACGAGTATGAGCTGAGTTTTGGACTTTGGGAATCGATTTTTATCGCAGAAACCCGAACACGCGCCGGTCGGTCAAGCCGAGGGTCTTTCGGCAGTCTTGGCCTCGCGATCTTTTTCCGCGCGAAGCTTCTTGATTTGTTCGATTGTTTGCAGGACATCGTTCGTTCTGCTTGCGTCGTTTTTCAAGCAAGCGAGCGCCTCCTCATATCTCCCGAGACATGCCAAGGCTTGAGCGGCAAACTCATACATCCTAAACCGGCGCGTGTTGGTCTTTTCGAGCTCCTTAAAGTGATATAAAGATCGTCTTGCCCAATCTTCCGCGTCGGCGACGGAGTTCGGCAGTCGTTCATAGGCGAGTATAGAGGCCGCGACACAGGCGTAATAGTGCCCTGGCCGGCTGTTTGAGACTTCCTCAACCCCCAAACGGTATTGTTCGATGTGAGCGCCTGAACGCCAGTAATATTCGTTTTTTACCTCGGCTTGAAATTGGCGAGGCCACTTAGCGAGGTCGGGGTGATTAAAGAGCGACGTGATTTCGTTTTGGGTTGTCTCCAGTAGTTGTTTTTTTTCTTCAGCCGAGAGGGCGGATGAAAGAGCGTAAGCTCCGAGCGCTGCAGCCTGAGCGAATAGCGCGAGAGGGCTCTGAGGAAACTGAGCGAGAAAGTCCTTGGCTAATTCAACCGCTTTGCCGCAGTCGCCTTGGTTATAGGCATCAAATGCTTTTTGGTAGAAAGCGAGTTCTTCCCCTCGGAATTCCATAGATGCCACCTCCTTCGCAAGCGAGAGAGATGACTTTTCAATATGCCGTCCTTAAGCCGCAGATGGAAGTGATAGATATAATTTTAGCCGAAGGTTCGGATAAAGATGAATTGTTTAGAAAAATTTTTTCATTCTAGGTTTCACATTTGAGAAGCTCGCTCGTACGTGATGCCTTGAGGGGCGCTTTAAAGCGCAAGGTGAGCTGACTCAAAACGAGATCGCGTCACGACATTCGATGTAAATCTCGTTTCGCGTTTTCCTGTCCCCAAAAGAGATCCCGATTGGGACTTTTCATATGATTTCTTTTGATGGGTTATTAAGTGGCAAGGACTGAAGTCCGATAAATTAATCAGTGATTCTGCGCGTGATCAGCTGCTTTATTCTCGTGGTCGGGCGCGCATTTGGAAGGGGAACGTTTGTTGAGAGTCCATAGACCACTTCACGGTTGGAGACGCGCGATGGCAGTTGAGGGCGCAATCAGAGTTTTCTTATTCATCTCCTTTCTGATATTCCTGCCGGTTTCTAAAGCGGCCGCGACGGTTCTCACTTACCACGGACGCATTCTTAAACACGATGGAACTCCGCTCGAGGGCCCGATTGAGTTCAAAATTCAGATCTGGGCAGCGAATCAGAATTGCCTTTTGTACGAAGCGATTCGCTCTCAAACGGTTTCAAATGGCACCTTCGCTCTCACCATCGGCGATGATGAATGGGGAAGCAGCGATACGGGAGTGGAGCTGGAAAAGGTCTTTCAGAATCGCGGCACGTTGACCGGTGTCAATTGTAGTTATACGCCCGACCTCACGGACGGACGTCGCTTGAATGTCCAGTTTCGTCATCTGACAGCCAGCCCTTCCACGTGGGAACAGGTCCCCGAGACATCGATTAACTACGTGCCGCTTGCGATCGAAGCGCAATCGGTCGGTGGGTTTAAGGCGAAACAACTTTTGAGAATTGATGACGAAAACGGCCAGGCTCCGAGCTTCGATCAAAGCGAAGCTGATGAGTTGAAGAAGCTGGCGCAGGGGATTTCGACGAGATACTTGCAAAGTTTCAGCGGGGGCGGTGTCCTGATTCCCGGCGTGAGTGGGGATCCGTTAACGCCGCCTCCCGGTACACCTTTGCCGATATAAAGAACGGCGTTGGAGCTTCGGCGTTCAACGTTGGCTCATGCGGCTCAGGGCAAACGATTAAATGGTCGTCACTCACCGATACGTTTGAATGCGCGAATATTGAGATCAGTGCGGCACAAGTCACTGGTCTTGGTACCATGGCGACCGAAAATGCCAGCGATTATCTGAAGAAATCGGACAACCTTTCGGGCCTTGTGAATCCGGCGGCAGCTCGTACGAATCTGGGCTTCACGAGTGTCGGCAATTCTGTAGTGACGGCTTCTGACGAAGCGGCCGCGAGAGAGGCGATCCAGGCGATGGCCCATGTGAATCCAGGACCGAGCGGTTATGTGCTTCAAAGCAATGGAACGAGCTGGATCAGCGATTCTCTGAGTGTAAGTGGTGCGAACTTCGGCTCACAAACGCAGAACCATGTATTTGCGGCTCCGACTTCAGGTAACGGTGAGCCTGGTTTTCGCGCTCTTATGGAAGCGGATCTTCCTAATATCTCTTGGTCGAAGATCTCGGGAGCTCCGGACGTGATCGTCAACAACGGAAATAGCGGAGCCGTGACGGTCGGAACCAATACGACCAGTGATCTGACTTTGGAAACCAACAACGTCGCTCGGATGACGATCATGTCAACGGGTGAGGTCGGTATCGGAAAAACGAATCCATCGACTGCGCTTGATGTGAACGGCACCGTGACGGCGACTGCGTTCGCTGGTTCGGGCGCGGGGCTTACAAACTTGAGCGCGAGCGCGCTTTCGAGCGGTACGGTGCCGCTTGAGCGTCTCGGTTCGGGAACTCCGAGTGCCTCGACTTTCTTAAGGGGTGACGGAACATGGGCGACACCGTCTTCGGCCCCGGCCGACGGTGATAAGGGCGATATCACCGTGGCGGGTTCGGGTTCGACTTGGACCATTGATAACGGTGCTGTCACGTTCTCGAAGATTCAAAGCATCGATAGTGGCAAGCTTCTCGGTCGCTCCGATGGCGGTTTTGGTGCAGTTCAAGAAATCACGGTCGGAACGGGACTTGTGCTTGCAGGTGGGACGCTTTCAAGCACGGTCAATGGAACCGTCACGAGTGTTTCGTCATCGAACTCCTATATTACCGTCACGAACGGGACGACGACGCCGTCTTTGACCTTGAATGTCGGTACCACGGCGGGAACTGTGGCCGCGGGTAATGACTCGAGATTCCCGTCCAGTGTGTGCGCTTCAGGAAAGTTGATGCGCTGGAACGGGACCTCTTGGGTTTGTGAAGACATCGACGACGGTAAGAAAGTGTCCAAGTCAGGTGACACGATGACGGGCACGTTGACCTTGCCTCCGGATGGACTTGTGGTGGGGAATACTCAGCTTGTGGCGACAGGAAGCAAGGTGGGGATCGGAACGGGTTCTCCGCGAGTCGCTCTCGATGTTAGCGGCGCCTTTGCTGGTAGGCCTGCGACACCGAACGCCACTGCGACGATCGACTTTGCGACGGGCAACCTCCAGTACACTTCGCTTCCGTGTCAGAGCTTCACGTTGTGGAACATGAAGGATGGAGGCTCCTATACATTTGCCGTTCAAAACACAACGAGCGCGACCTGTTCGTTTGCCGCCTATTCGGACAGCGGAAGCACGGCGCTCACTTTTCACCTACCTCCGGATCATGAAGCGACCGAGGCGGGCAAGCATACGATCTACACGTTCATAGTTATAGGAACGCACGTCTACGCTTCGTGGATCACAGGATATTAAACGTTGTGGGGTTTGAGTTGTTGAAAAGAATGATTCAAACCTGCCTTGCTATCACACTGGTTATTGTCACCGCTATCCCTCTTTCTGCGCTCGCAACGGGTTTCAACTTAGGAGCATTCTGGAAAAAGAAGTCATCGGCCACGGCTGGTCTGGGTTCATGGACCTCGATACCAGGCGAAGCGATCGATTACCTGACTGACATGCTTGGCCTGTACATCGGTCTTGGTGGAGGACTCCAACAGGCTTACTGGACGGATGAGGAAATCGTTTTCGTCATAAGCGGCGTCGATGGTCCCGAAGGCGGTTCTACTTCAAGTGGCACCCGAATAAAGGTATTCAATACGATGACCAGCGTGTCGAATTCTGTTTCTAATCCGAATTATGGCTATTGGGAGCGCTACGATGGTTTCCGATGGTTGGTTGAGACATTATCCATCGTTATGCAGGGCCACACGTTCGAATCTCAGTCGGCGAAGATCGGATCGAAGCTGGTTTTTAGGGGGATAACGAGTAACGATCATGGTTTTGTTTACGATCTTACGAACGGAACTTGGACGGCGATCAATGCGCCCGGCGAACCTGTGAGAGTTGTTGGGTACTCCGTGGTGTCGACTGGAACTGAGCTTATTTATTGGGGGGGTAAAGGAATAGACAGTGGTGCGCCCTATAGTAGTGGGGGGCGCTATGACCCCAATACCAATCAATGGCATGTGATCAGCACGACAAACGCGCCATCAAATCGCACCGGGCATCAGGCTGTCTGGACGGGGCAAGAGATGATCGTCTGGGGAGGTGTGGGGGCGGGATGGAGTTTTCCGAACACAGGGGGGCGTTATAATCCCGCGACCAATACATGGCAGGCGATGTCGACAGTTGGAGCTCCACAAGGGCGATATGGCCATACAGCGATTTGGACGGGCCAAGAAATGATCGTGTGGGGAGGAACAGGGTCTGACTTCAACGCCATTGCCACGGGAGCTCGATACAATCCTAGCACAGATACATGGAGTCCGATTTCGGAAGTTGGAGCTCCCGAGCCGACAAGTCGCCATGTTGCGTATTGGACTGGTTCGAAAATGCTCGTCTGGGCCTTCCTTGAAGGGAAGCTCTATGATCCGGCAACGGATACCTGGAGTGACATGGCTCCCTTGCCGAATGATATTCGGCGTCTTTATGAATACCTTTATGAATCCATTGATACTGAGGACGTCATGTCGTCGTTATTAGCCGGGCTCGCTCCCGTGACGGCATTTAACGGTTCGAAGCTTTTGGTGTGGACGTACATGTCGAGATATGCCGCCATTTACGACCTTTCCACCAATACGTGGCAGAGTTTCGCTTCGTTCGCTTGGGGACTGCCCGATCCACGACCAGATCTCAGGTTTCACGATGATTTATTGATTACGAGCTCGGAGCCGGAACTGAAAGGAGTGTGGGCTGGGTCACACTTAATTACATGGGGTGGATTTGGTTTGTTTGGGGCGGTCAATTGGGGTGATCGTTTTAATCCCGACACTGGCTTGTGGAGCCATATGTCCACGGTTGGCGCTCCTGAGGCACGGGGGCAGCACTCCTTGACTTCCACTGGGTCAAAAGTGCTCGTGTGGGGGGGGGCGAAATACACGCTAGGCTCCGATGAAGAGGCTCAGTATTTTAACACCGGTGGCGTTTATGACGTCGCCAGTGATTCATGGGCGAGTATGAGTGTGACGAATGCGCCCTCAGCGAGAAGTCAGCACGCCGCCGTTTGGATGGGTGACAAAATGTTTGTGTGGGGCGGGAAAGACGGCGATGGCGTTTTGTCGAGCGGAGCTCTTTATAACTTGGCCACGAATTCATGGACGTCGATTTCAAACTCAGGGGCGCCTTCCGCTCGGTATGGAGCGCAAGCTTTTTGGACCGGATCGAAAGTCATCGTGTGGGGGGGGGCATGATGAAAACGGAGGTTTTTTAAATAACGGCGGGGTTTACGATCCCTCCGCGGATGCATGGGAGTTGATTTCAGGAGATCCGTCCTTGAGCGGTCGGCGCAGTTATTCGGCGACGTGGACGGGAACTCATTTGGTCATTTGGGGAGGAATTGATTCGGGCACGGGTAACCCGGTTAATACCGGGGCTCGCTTCAACCTGCAGACAAAGGCGTGGGCACCGATGACGACGACGAACGCCCCCGAAGCTAGGACTGGTCACTCCGCGGCGAGCGTGAACGGAAAGGTCGTGATTTGGGGCGGAGGGGCATATGATGACGTTAATGCCGAATTGTTGATGTTTAAATCGGGCGCCATTTACGATCCGGTAACGGACTCGTGGAGTGCCCTCACGACGGAGGGTGCACCAGGCCCGCGAGCTGGACATATCGCCATTGGGGCAGGAGATTTCATGATCATTTTTGGTGGCATAAGGATGCCCTTTAATGTTATGACGGGTTATTATCAACCATTTTTTGACGGCGGCATTTGGAAGCCGTAAGCAGCAATAGAGAGTTCACCCCTTGATGCAGATCAGAGGTGTGAGCTTCGCTACCTTCTTCGCGAGGCCCGCACGCTCCGCCGAATCGACAACGGTATCGACGTTCTTGTAGGCGTCTGGCGCTTCTTCGGCAACTCCGCGGAATGACGGGCTCCTAATCAAAATACCCCGAGCTTTGAGATCGTGCACAATTTTATTGCCCTGGAATTTGCGGATGGCTTGAGTCCGGCTCATGGCACGACCGGCTCCGTGGCAAGCGGAGTTGAACGATCTTTCTTCGGAGGTTTTCATTCCGACGAGGACGTAGGAGCCGGTTCCCATGCTGCCGCCGATGAAAACCGGTTGCCCGATTTTTTGCAACTCATAGGGGAGTTCGCAGTGACCCGGACCGAAAGCACGGGTCGCTCCTTTACGGTGAACGAAAAGTTTTCGGCGCCTGCCTTCGACGTTGTGCCACTCCTCCTTACAAGTGTTGTGGGAGACGTCGTAAACAAGTTCAAGTTTCGTGCCCGGGAAGAACTCTTTGAAGACCTGTCTCGTGAAGTGAGTGATCATCTGGCGGTTGGCGAGCGCACAATTGATCGCCGCCCGCATCGCCCCCAAATATGACTGGCCGACTGGGGAGTTGATCGGCGCACAAGCGAGTTCCTTGTCCGGGAGTTCGAGTCCGGCACGGGAAGCGGCTAACGCCATTTCTTTGAGGAAGTCGGTGCCGATTTGATGTCCGAGGCCGCGCGAGCCGCAATGGATGCTAATGACGACCTCGTTCTTTTTGAGGCCGAGAGTGCGGGCAGCTTCTTCATCGAAGAGCTCGGCGACATCTTGGACTTCGAGGTAATGGTTTCCCGATCCAAGCGTGCCCATTTCGGGGCGTTGCCGTTCTTTCGCACGAGGCGAGACCTCTTCGGGCCGCGCTCCCTTCACTTGGCCGTTTTCTTCGATGAAGTTGAGATCCTCCGGAAAACCGTAGCCACGCGAAACCGCCCAACGTGCGCCACCAAGAAGGACATTATCGAGTTCTTCGCCTGATAACCTGATGTGGCTTTTACTGCCGACGCCCGCGGGAATGTTTCTAAAGAGAGCTTCAGCCAAATCTTCTCTGACCTTATGGAGTTCGCTCGCGCGCAGACCTGTCCGAAGAAGGCGGACACCGCAAGAAATGTCGAACCCGACGCCGCCCGCAGAGACCACCCCGCCTTCGTCGGGATCGAAGGCGGCGACACCGCCGATCGGGAAGCCGTAGCCCCAATGCGCGTCCGGCATCGCGTAGACTTCTTTAACCACGCCAGGTAAAGTGGCCACGTTGCAGATTTGTTCGTAGACTTTTTCGTCCATCGCGCGAATCAGGTCTTCCGAGGCGTATATAACCGCCGGAACACGCATCTTGCCGTGCGGGGATATTTCCCACTCGAATTCGTTTCGTCTGCGCAGAAGTTTGAGGTCCATGTCTGCTATCTTTAAACGTCGACCACACATTGGGCAAGCCAATGCCCGTTCTCTTCGCTAACCTTAAGTTCCGTCATCGTCGCTCCTTTTACGTCGACGGCGGGCTTATGATGCGAAAGATCCACGGTTTCTCCATAAATGGTCGCTTGAAGTGTCGTTTCAGAAATGGATTCGATTTCGAATTTCGAAAAAAGCATCCGACGCGTGTCGAGTTCGTAAATGATGTGGTTGAGCCATTCGTAAAGGAGGAAATCCCGGTCAGGTGCGCTGCAGGCGATGGAAATGGCCGTTTGCGGGCGAACGCTTTGCGGATTCGTGATCACGGCTGTGAGAGCGGTCGCCGCCATTTCAAAAGCGTCCTTCATTGTTGGTCCGATGCCTCGCACACCGATGTCAGCGTCGTGCGAAAAATGCTCCCACCGCTTTTGCCGGTCGGCCGATGTCATGCCGTTGTTCTCCCTTCGTGTTCTGAAAATACTACTCGAAACTCATTTCGCTAAGACCGATGGAGTAAGAGTTCGTCCACGAACTTCGGCACTTCGACGCCTGCGGGGCCGATTCGCCGTTCATGGAATAGGAGCGAAATATCCGTTTCCTGCAGGTTGATTTCAACGCGTTTCGCATTCCAGGCCTCGCGGGCGAAACCTGCGGCGGGATACACGACGCCGCTTGTGCCGATTGAAACGAAAAGTTCGCATCTGTTAAGGGCGTCGAGAATCGGGTCCATATGGTACGGCATTTCGCCGAACCAAACGATGTCAGGACGCAGTTTTCCCGTGGCTTGGCATTTGGGGCAGGCCTCGTGAACGCTTAAGTCTGTTCGCCACTCGAAACGTTCCGAGCATGAGAGGCAGAGGGCGTGAATGAGGGAGCCATGCATGTGGAGGATGCGCCTCGAACCGGCCCGCTCGTGAAGATCGTCCACGTTTTGCGTAACGAGAAGGAAATCTCCTTCCCATTCCTCTTCAAGCTTGGCGAGGGCGAGATGCGCACCATTAGGGCGCACCATGGGGTCGTGCAGTTGGCGTCGCCTTTGGTTGTAGAATTCGTGCACAAGACCGGGATTGCGTGCGAAGGCCTCCGGAGTCGCGACATCTTCGATTCGATGGTTTTCCCAGAGACCGTTCGCGTCCCTGAAAGTGCGTATTCCCGACTCAGCCGAGACGCCAGCGCCTGTTAAAATGACGATGGATTTGAAGCGATTGAGATTCATGGAATGAATCCTATATGAGTGGAGTGGGAGCCTCAAGTTTCGACGTCTATTCACATCCCGGGCGCATCGGTGTCGTTTTCGAAAACACGGTGGAATGGAGTTGCGGCCGCCCTCTCTCATTTTTACCATGAAAGCGTGGGACGCCATCAGATTGAACAGCTTTTTGAGAAGCGGCATAACGATATCCGGAAACTTATCAACGGTCTGGATAAAACGACGGAGAAAGCCGTCAGCGGACGGACCGAGTTACTGGAACAGTTGCGACAGCAACTTGCTGTTCTATTCCGGATGAAAGAGCGGGTGATCTATTCGAAGCTGAGGACGTTTGGTGACGAAGAACTGGACCGTTTGGTGACCCGCCATTGCGAGGAACATCGCATCTTTGAAGAGTGGCTAAATGAAATCGGCCAAGTGGATCCGACCGATCCGTTGTGGCGCGCCCGTTTTGAGATTTTGCGAGATAGCCTTGAGCGTTATCTGCATCGAGAAGATTCCCGTACGCTGCGGTTGGTTGACGCGCTCTTGACCGAGCAACAGAAGCTGTCTTTAAAGGCGGATCTTAGAAAGGAAGAAGAGGGCATTTCCGCCACGGTTTAAGCGCACCGGCGCGCACTGTCACCAAGAGGGATTTGTTTAATTTTCTTAAAAAATTCCTGAGAAAAATAAGTAGAGTTCTACACATGGCCCGCTCGGGCGAGGCACCTTTTGCCCAGTCATGGTATGGCGTGGATAACAGTATCAACAGCCGGTTCAAGGCAGGACGGGAACGGCATCTGATCACAGCGTTGGGAAAAAGTGCAAAAGAGAAAAAAAGATATCGCAAACAATTGGAACTCTGAGGGCATTATCAACGCCTTGCCGGCTTTGGTCGCCTATGTCACGCCCGACCACCGCTACCGCTTCATCAATGAGGCATATTTCCGCGTTTTCGGGAGAAATCGGGAGAACATAGTAGGGCATCACATCAGCGAAATCTTGGGTGATGAAACCTACAGCCGTATCCGGCCCTGTTTAGACCGTGCTCTTAAAGGTGAGATTATCACTCATGTCGAGATCAGTCTCGTGAACCGTTTCGGAGAACGCCGGTACTACCGCGGCACATATGTTCCGGATCGAAAGGGTGGCGAGGTGGTCGGTATCGTCGTTCTACAAACGGATGTCACCGATTTGAAGGGAATTGAGCGCAGACTCGAGGAGCGGGACGTCCGCCTACGGCTCTCACTCGAAAGCGCGGACATGGGTATCGGCGAGTTCAGTGTCAAGGAGTATACCATCACCTTGGATGAAAACGCCCGGCGCATTTTCAGCTTCACCGAAAAACAAGAGACGTTGTCGTTTAAGGAGTTTATTACGAGGGTGTATGTCGAAGATGCGGATCGGTTAAAAAGGATCGTCAAGGCGATCCGCAGGGACCCCCGGCAGAGCTTCGATATAGATTATCGTGTTTATGATCGCGAAAAGAAGGGGCCGAAGTGGATCCATTCTCGCTGCCGTCTGATACGCGATGAGCGGAATGAGGTTATCCGTGCTGTCTTTGTCGTCGCGGACGCAACAAAGCAAAAATTGATGGAGCGGAAAATCCGCGAGAGTGAAGGCAAGACGCGGCTGCTGCTCGAGTACTTGCCGGAGTTCGTCTGGACAGCCGCGCCGGACGGAACGCTTACCTATGCCAACCGAAGATATGCCGAGTACTCCGGTTTGGAAGTGACGAATCCGGAAACCGGTGGCTGGCTTTCACTCGTTCATCAGGACGATCTCGAAAGAACGAGGAAGCTCTGGGAGCGGGTTCTGAAACAGGGCGAGGGCTTTGAGTTCGAAGTCCGTCTGCGCCGCAAAGATGGAGCTTACCGCTGGTTTTTATCCCGCGGTGTGCCCGTGAGGGATGAAAATGGGAACCTGATAGAATGGTTCGGAACGACGACCGACATTCACGACCGCAAGGTGGCCGAAGAGCGTCAGGCTCGCATACAGAGAAAAGTGATCCGGTTACAGGCGATCGCCAACGAACTCATGCAAAGCGACAGTGTCGAGGATATCGCGCGTGTGATCATTGAAGAGGGCATGCAGGCGGTCGACGCTTCGGCTGGATGCGTTGTGCTCATGACGGACGACGATAAACGGGACATTCAAGTTGTTTACGACAAGCTTCAGGACAAGGTGCGGCTGGACACCGATGCCAATCACTTTAGGGGTATTGCGCTGGACGCCTGCAGCTCGAAGTCTCCGATCTATATTTACAGTCGCGAGGAAGTTAAGCAGCGCTATCCGGAGCTTAATCAGATTCCTGGGACAGATAAGCTTCAGTCGCTCGCGGTGCTTCCCCTTCTCAGCCATAACAAGGTGCTCGGCGCGATCAGTCTCGCTTTTGAAAGCACCGAGGTTTTTTCTCCCGAGCGCAAGAGCTATTTCGTGATTCTCGCCGAGCAGGCGGCGCTTGCGATCGAAAGAGCTCGTTTGTTTGAAGCTGAAAAGGCCGCCCGGGCGAGCGCTGAAATCGCCAGCCAGGCGAGATCCCAATTTCTCGCAAACATGAGCCATGAAATCCGCACACCTATGAACGCCATCCTGGGGTTCACCGATCTCCTGGGCGACAAAGGGCTTACGGAAGAGGAACGCGAGGAGTATCGCAAACGGATTCGTGCTAACGGCGACCAACTTCTTCATCTGATTGACGACATATTGGATCTTTCCAAAGTCGAAGCTGATCGTCTCGAGTTCGAAAAAGTGCCGTTCTCAGCCATTGATTTGATCCGGGACGTGCATGATTCGCTTTCGGTTATGATCCAGGGCAAGAATATCAAAACCCGTCTCGTGATCAGTGATAACGTTCCGCAAACGATCATGAGCGACCCTGTGCGGCTCCGCCAGATTCTAACCAATCTCCTTGGTAACGCCGCGAAATTCACAACGAAAGGCTTCATTGAAACCCGGGTCTCGTTCCTGCCGGAATCTAAATACAGTCGTTCATCGTTGGTGATCGATGTCGAGGACACAGGCATAGGGATTCCCGATGAGTTCCGCAAAAATCTTTTTGCGCCGTTTTCGCAGGGGGATTCCTCGGTCACGCGGCGTTTTGGAGGAACGGGACTGGGGCTCGCGTTGTCGCAAAAATTCGCCGAAGCTTTGGGTGGAAGCCTGAGCTTGCTTCACAGCTCGCCGGGGCAGGGTTCGGTTTTCCGGCTCATCCTGCCGGTCGAAAGCCGCACGATTAAAGAGAAAAAAGGCCGGGATGGCAAGGTGCGCTCGGTGGAGTCCGATATTTCGGAAACTGACTTGACCGGCACGCGGATTCTTCTTGCCGAAGACTCTCCTGACAACGAAGCTTTAATACGGGCCTACTTGAAACAAACCGGTGCAGAAATCCAGGTCGCCCGCGATGGTGCGGAGGCCCTGGAAAAGGCTCTTGAAAGCGACTTCGATTTGATTCTGATGGATATTCAGATGCCGCGTATGGATGGACTTGAAGCTACGCGCAGACTTCGGCAGCAAAATTTCAAGCGACCGATCGTGGCGCTGTCGGCGCACGCGCTGGCCGAGGAAGTGCAGCGCTCGCTGGCGGCTGGATGTCAGGCTCACCTCACGAAGCCGGTGACGCGTAAGGCGTTGATAAGAGGGATCAAAGAAGCGCTGAATATGTAAGTCGGCGAGAGGAGGGAAGCGCTTTGGGATCGCGGCGAAGTTATTTCGTCACCGCCATCATTCTTATCAATGTCGCGGTCTTCTTGATGTGGACTTTCGGCATTCCCAGCTACCTTTTCATGGAAGAAAACTTCTTGGTCAGTTGGGACGCCTTGCTAGAAGGGCGTTGGTGGGTTTGCCTTTCTTCCGTTTTTTCGCACTCCCTTCTGATCCATCTTTTGCTCAACATGATGGTTCTCAGCAGTTTTGGCCGCGTGCTGGAACCGTTTCTCGGTCATCTGCGGTTTTTCTCTTTTTATCTTGGGGCCGGCATATTTGGATCTTTGGTTCATGCTGTTGTTTCCGCGTATTTGCTTGAGGAGCCGGGGCTTGCGGCACTCGGAGCTTCGGGCGCGGTTTGTGGCGTTGTTCTTTTGTTTTCCCTTATTTTCCCCAGAGAAAAAATTTTGCTCTTCGGAATCATACCGGTGCCTGCGCTTATGGGCGCTCTCGCGTTCGTCGGCCTGGATTTATGGGGATTAAGTGCGCAAGCGAAAGGTGGAGGTCTTCCCATCGGGCATGGGGCACATCTCGGAGGGGCGTTTGTCGGAATCTTTTATTATTTCATCGCCGTTCGTCCGAGACTGGTCAGGAGCAGTCGTAACTGGATCGCTTAGGGGGGGCGCCACGGGCGCCCTGCCCTCATTAGAAGCGTGTACGAATTTGCAGGACAGGACCATTGTACTCGTTGCCCGCTCCGTCGTGTCCGGTGATCTGGATCGAGTAGACCGTGTTCGGGCTTAAGCCCGTCAATTGGATCTGATGGGAGGGGGCGGCCGGTCGCTCTTCCGTCTCGCGATTCAAGGCCGAGCCGGTTCCCCATCTGAGCCGGCCGGTTGCAGCTTCGTTGAGAGCCCAGGTCACCGTGAGAGTCGTCGCGGTTGTTGTGTAGTCCGATGCGATGATGACGGGAGCGATCGTATCGACCGTCCATGTATGGCTGGCACCGACCGGATCAACACGGCCGAACCGGTCGACGGCCTGAACGAGGAACGTGTGTTGGCCGTTGGCAAGGCCCGAAACCGTCATCGGTGATACGCAAGGCTCAGGCGCGGCGCCGTTGAGCGAGCACAGGAAGCTCGCGTCGTCGTGGTTCGAGGAGAAGGAGAACGTCATGCTGGTCGAGTTGGTGAAAACGACGCCCGAGTGCCTGAGAGAGGTCGCGATCGCCGGCAGGACATGGAGCGAATAGCTGGCACCAGAGGGATCAATGTTGCCGGCTTGGTCGACAGCGTAAACCGTAAACGTGTGGCTGCCCACATCGAAGGTGAGCCTATGAGGCGACACGCATGGAGCGGGCTCCGACCCGTCGACCGAACAAAGGAAGCGGGCGCCCGGCTCGTTTGATGAGAACATGAAATCATATGTGTCGTCGTCGACTTGGACGGCCGTGAGGTCTGTGCTCGGTGCGATGGTGTCAACTGTCCAAGACGTTTCGGTCACGATGCTCAGGTTTCCGGCCCGGTCGCGAGCCCGGACTTTGAAAACATGTTCGCCGTCGATGAGACCTGAAACATCGTAGGGGCTCGCGCAGGGGATGAAGCCGGATTCGTTGAGTTCACATTCGAATTCGACCGGCTCATTCGCACTGAACTCGAAAGAGTTCGACGTGCGGCTCACGACCTGACCGTTACCATATTGCGACGTCACGTGGAGCGCAGGAGCTGTCAAATCAACGGTGAACGCGTGCGCGATCTCGTTGGTTGTGTTTCCGTAGATATCGTAGCCGACCACTTCGAGAACATAAGTGCCTTCGGCAAGGTTCTCCAAACGGATCGGCGACTGCACAACGCCGAGCAACACGCCGTTGAGAGCTGCGTGCAGCTCGACCTCTTCCGGACTCTGGACGTAGGCTTCAAGCAAGTTCGAGGCGATGTAAGCCGCTGACGAAGGCAAAAGTTCCGCGAAGTGAATTTCGGGCGCTTCGCGGTCGACGATCCACGAGACCAGAATCGGAGTTGAGCGGAGTCCCGCGTAGTCTTCAGCCGTGATTTCAACTGTATGGCGCCCGTCTTCCGCGAAGCTGCCGGTCAGCGGGCTTTCGCACTCGGTTTCGTCATCGCCGTCGATGCGGCAGAAGAACTTCGCGGGTTCGTTGCTGGAGAATTCCACTTTGAATTCGGACGCATTCGTATGACCCGGAGCCGGTTGGATGGACCCGAGTTTGATCACGGGCGCCGTAAGGTCGGTCACCCAAGACACGCTTGCGACCGGCCCCGTGTTGCCGGCGGCATCGGTCGCGCGCACTTCGAACAGGTGCGAGCCTTCACCGAGGCCGGAGAGTCGAACGGGCGATTCGCAGGCTGTGAAAGCTGCGCTGTCGAGCGAGCATTCGAATTTCGCGCTTTCACTTGCGGCGAAGCTGATTTCGCGCGAATTCGAAGAGCTGGGGCTCGCGCTTGGCTCGGTCGCGACGATTTGCACGGTCGGGGCTGTGAGATCGACCCACCATTGCACGGACACCGGTACGCCGACATTCCCGATGTTGTCGGTTTGGTAAACCGTGAACGTGTGCAGCCCTTCACTCAATCCGGTGACTGTATGGGGAGAAGTGCAGAGAGCGGGGGCCGCACCATCAAGAGAACACTTGAATACACCGGCTTTTGTGGACGAGAACGAGATGGAGGCGGAGCGTTTGTTCGTCGGGCTCGCCGGTTGCGTGACCGAGACGACAGGAGGAACCGTGTCGATGACCCAACGGTGCTCAGCGGCGGGACCGGTCAGGCCGTAGGCGTTACGCGCGCGAACCGTAAAGACGTGTTCGCCGTTTGCAAGCCCGGAGCGGATATAAGGCGACGTGCATGCGCTTTCGTTCGCGCCGTCGAGCGAACAGAGGAACGTCACGCCTTGTTGGTCTGAAGTGAACTCGACGTGGATGTCCGTGCTCGCGGTCATGGCGGCCGCCGGTGTGACTTTCGTGATGGAAACTGAAGGTGCAACGGGAGCCGGCGTCGGTTGGGGAGTCGGCGTCGGGCACGGGCCGGGATAATAGCCTCTGATGACGAGAGCCGCCGATTTCACGTAGATGTGCGGTCCTTGCAGCGTGATTTTCAGGATCGCGCTTAGCAGTTGCAGCCTTAAAATCGTGTTGGCGAGCGGTTCGCCACCGTTCAAACGATACTTATCGAGACGGAGACGCTTGTGTCCTTTGAATTTGCCGTCATCCGGATCGAAGTCGGTCGAGCCGTCGCTCCGGGTCGCCATCTGGCCGTTGAGTCCGACGGTCACTTCGTATTTCGGCTTTTTCGTCTCGAGTTCGACATAAAGATTGACGGAAAGAACATTGAATTTCGGATCTGAAAGAATCTTGAACGCGTTGGGATCGAAGCGGAGATGCTTGCCTCCGTCGATACGGATCGGGACATACGTCTGCTCGACTTCCTCTCCGCAGAAGGATCCCTCTGCGCCGTCGTTTTCGCTCGGAGGCTTAGCCCCATTTCCCAGGCAGCCCGTGATTGACAGAACAAGGGCGAACGCCGCCAACCCTTTGAGGAGTTTCCTGGTTCCGTTCAATCCTTCAGCAGGCACAAAGTCCTCCGTGTTTAAACCATCGCCTTTTTTCGCGAAAAGCGCCCTACCAGACTATTGTCGGAATATTCGTCAAAAAATTCACACTAAGGGCTTGTTAAGGCGCTCTTTCTCTTTTTGAAACGATGATTGCTCAGTAAATTGAGTCATGGTGGAGACACTCACATGCAGAAATTCGGCAAATTTCTTCTTTTACTAAACGCGATTGTTTTTGCGGGCGTGGCACTGTCTCAATCGGAAGCGTCTGCGCGAAGCCGGGATGTCGGCAACTTTTATCTCGAAGGTTCCTTCATTCCGGTTTGGCAGACGCATAACCAGTATTGGAGCCCAGCCGGAGGCGCGCTTCCGGGCGAAGCGGACCCAGGGAGAGAATCGGTCGCGGGGCTCGACGCCCGCGCGATTCTCGGGTATGCGATCCATGGACGGTGGCTCATCGGTTTTTCTTACAACATGTATACCGCCAACACGAACCGGAACGGACACGAGCCTAAAGAAGGCTCGACGACGATCACCGAGTACGGTCCGTCGCTCGGCGTTCTCTTCGGCGGCTGGAAGCTCATCGCCACCTACGTCATGAGCAGCGAGTGGAAGTACTCGATGAAGTACAAGAACTCGTCCGGCATCCTCGTTTCGGACCAGACCTACACGAATAAAGAGGGGAGCGGTTTCCTCATCAACTTCGGCTACAACTTCACGCTCAAGCCTTGGCTGCAGATCGGTCCCAGCTTGATTTACAGAAGTGTCGAGTACGCGAAAGGCAGCCTCGAGGATCGAACCAACCCGAGTAACTCGTACACGGATCAAACGTTCTCCACAAAGCCCCTGCAGGCGGAACTGCAGCCCTATTTCTCGATCGTGGCCCGCTTCTGAATTTCTCCTGTTCAGCGATGAAGCACGCCGGGCACGGATGTCCTGTTTTGGGGCACTGTGCCCGCGTTCCGTGTTGTTTCATGTTTTGAAATCGAAAAAACCGCCGATAAGGAACCGAGGGCGGCGCCTGCGAAGCCGCCACCGGAAAGCGTTATGAAGAACCGGTTCCCGATTCGGTACAAGTTTCTAGTCGTCACGACCGTGCTGCTCGTGTTCAGCGTGGTCTCGTATCTCGTTTTGGCTTCGCATATCTTTCGCCGTGACAAGATCGAGCTGGTATTTGACTTGAACCGAAGTTCCGTTTCGAGCTTGAGTTCAGAGTTTAACATTCTCTTCAGCGGGATCGCCGACAAAATGCGCCTGGTGGCGATTCTTTCCCAGGGCCGGAACTCAAGGGCCCTGGTCCACGATATCCTGAACGCGGATTCCAATATCGCGTTCGCCGTGGCAAGCTACAGTTTTCGAAATTTCGATCACGTCTACTATTTCGATAAGGAGTACGCCGAGACCTACGGAGTCGCCGAAACCTACTTCACGGAAATCCTGCCGCGACTGCGGCCGATACCGTTTGCGGAGATTCAAACGGAGGGCGTCGCGGTCTGGAATGCTAGTTTGAAGGAGGGGCCGCCCCTGATCGGTTTCGGAAGGTCAGTGGTGCCGGAAATCGAAGGCGCAAAAGGATCTTCGCAGGTCGCTCCTTTCGCCATGATCGTTTTTGTACGGGCGGACAAGATCCTGCAGACTTTCTCCGGCTCGCGTCTGAATGAAATGATCGTTGTGAACGAAAAAGGGGATCTTGTCGTTCACTCGCGTCCGGATGCATTGTGGGCCAACCGGCCCTACGCGAGTCATCCGCTATTCAAATTTGCGAAATCGCAAGCCGTTCGTACGGGGGTTTTGCGTTTTAAGGATGACGACCATGAGTACCTCGGCGCTTTTTCAGCCGGTTACGGCGGACGCGTTTATGTACTTTCTCAGGTGGACGGACGTTACGCCTTCGCGGCGGTCGAGAGCCTTGTGGTCCGCTCGCTGATTTTCGCGTCGATCGCGCTCACTCTCGCCTTTTTGGCCGCGATTTTCTTCTCGCGTTCGCTCACGCGGCCGATCCAGTCTCTCGCGGAAACGATGGCGAGGGTCTCGAAGGGGGATTTGAGCACGCGGGCCTCGGTCAAAACCCGCGACGAAATCGCCGTTTTGGCCAACGCGTTCAATTCTATGATCGCGGATCTTCATGCGTCCAGACGGGAGCTCGAAGAGATCAACCGCGACCTCGAGAAAAAGGTGAGAGACAGGACGAAGAAACTCGAAGAGCAGAACTTAGCCGTAAAACAAGCTCAGGAAGCTCTCTTACAAACGACCCGTTTGGCGACGGTGGGCGAAGTCGCGGGGCGGGCGGCTCACGAGGTTTTGAATCCCTTAACGAGCATGGTGGCTCGCTTGGAAAAAATCCGAAATCGCATGCAACAGGGCGCGGTTCAGGAAGTCGCATTGATTAAAGGGATCGTGCAAAGCTGGAACGCTGATCTCGCTTCGGGCGGTTTCGAGAAACTTGTGGCGGGTTGGAAGTCTCCTTCGTCCGTGAATCCATCCATGTCGCTTTGGGAAGAGGACATGGAAAATTTCAAGAAAGTGGAAGAAAACTTGGGCGAGGAGTTTAAAACTCTCGTCAGCGACGTCGATTTCGTCCTGAAAGAAAGCCAACGAATTCACAAGATCGTGCAAAAAATGCGGGCTTTGACCCGTCCTCGCGACGGAGTGAAGGTCCATTCGCTCGGTGATATCGCGCAGGAGGCCGTGAAGATTATGGCGGATCTCACGGATCACCAGCAAATCGAAATCGCAACGGAGCTTGCTCCCGAAGACGATCGAGTTCTGGTGGACAAGGATGAGTTGATCCAATGCTTTACGAACTTGATCCGCAACTCCATTCAGGCGATTGAAGAGAAGCGGCGGACGGGGTCGACTGAAAAAGGTCGGATCCGCATTTCAACCGGGGTCGCGGAAGGGCGGGTTCACGTCGAAATCGAGGATAACGGGAACGGTATTTCGCCGGAAAACGCGGCGAAGCTTTTCGAAATCCAGTTCACAACCAAACAGGTTGAAGAAGGAACGGGTTTGGGGTTGACGATCACACGCCGGTTTATCCGCGACTTCGGCGGAGATATCGTTTTGAAGAGATCGGCGCCCGGCGAAGGTACGGTGTTTTCGTTCCACTTGCCTTTGGCGGCTGAAGAAATGAACGAAGAACGGAGGTTGGCGTCGTGAGCTCGACGGCAAAAAGATTTTATGAACGGGCGGTGTCTCTTGGAACCGCGGGCCCCGTGCACAACTTCGAACCGTCGCAAAAGAACACGCGGATCCTTGTCGTTGAGGACGAGCCGGGGATTGCCGACGCCTACCGTGATATCCTGTCTTCGGGGGCGGATAGTAATGTCATTCCCTTTGCCCGTTCAAGCCGTTTTACGCCATCGGCCGGTTCGACGGCGGACACGAAATCCGCTTCAGAGGACAGGTTCGAACTCACTGTTGTCCATAGTGCCGAGCAAGCGCTTGCTGAAGTGAAGCATGCGCTCGCGCAGGGGCGGCCGTTTACGATGGGATTTTTCGACGTCGTTTTGGGTCCCGGCATGGATGGTATCGAACTTGTGAAGAAGGTTCACGAGATCGATCCACGCATGTACGCTGTCTTTGTCACGGCGTACAGCGATCGGAGCGTCGATTCCATCCAAGCGCTATTGGGTGAAGCGAAAACGGCGCACTGGGATTATCTCAATAAGCCGTTCTCTCGCGGCGAGATTCTCCAGAAAGCCCGTAATGGCGTCGCCCACTGGAATTTGCAAAGGGAAAAAGAGGTCAAGGAAGAGCACGTTCAAAACCTACAGAGACAGTTGCGAGAGCACGAACGCTTTGCGATCATGGCGCTCGTCGCGAGGGGGATCGGGCACGAGTTCCGGAATATCATGATGACCATCATCGGCAAGGCGACGCTCGCCGGCAGTTTGAACACGGCGGAGCAGTTGAAAGAAGCATTGAAGGTTATTTTGCAGGCATCACAGCGGGCGACAGAAATTCTCGAGCGCTTCAAGTACTTGCGCAATCCCGACGGGCACGTCGTCACGAAGAAGACGTTCCCGGCGTATGCGCCGATCGAAGAGGCGCTCATGCTGCTAAGCCATGAATTGAAGGACAAGCACATTCACGTCTGCTGGATCCGTAAGAAGAGTGTCGACATCCAGGGCAACGAGACGGCGTTGGTGCAAGTTTACATGAACCTTCTTTTGAACGCGATTCAGGCTATGGGGGACAGCGGGCAGATCGATCTCTCGATCATGGAACTCGGTGATCGCGTCGAAATCCGTGTCCGAGATTATGGACCGGGCCTTGACCCGAAGCTGATCGATAAAGTGACGGCTCCATTTTTCACCACCAAGAAAGACGGAACGGGGCTCGGCCTTGCGATCGTCAAAGACATCGTCGAAATCGAGCACGGCGGAAAGTTCGTGCTTTCCAATCATCAAAGCAAAGGTCTCGAAGCGATATTGACGTTCCCGATCGATAAGGGAAAGGCCGGGGAGGCGGATGAAAGGGTTCGCTAAGACCGTTGTGCTTGGGGTGCTACCGCAGTTTTTCTTCTCTGCTCTGCACGCGGAAACGATTTCCGTTTCCCTAGGGGATCCGGCTTTTGTCGAATCGTCGACTGCGGTGATCAATCCGAAGCTCAATCTTGCGCACCCGCCCTTACAGGTGCAGGACTGGGATGGCGGTAGCGGACCGAGCTCGACTCCGTTGCAATTTGGCTCCGGAATCCATGGACCTTTCAATGCATCGACATATTTGAATTTTCACGACGGCGTTTACAATAACGACGGAGTCATTAAGATCAATACCGATCTTTTTCCTGTTTTGGATGTGACGGAATTCCATCTTGAATCCGGTTGGGTGATTCGTCCTACGGGTTCAAATCCTCTCGTCATTCGCTGCCTTTCGAATGTGGAGGTGCACGGGATCATCGATTGTTCCGGAGACGACGGTGAAGACCTCTCGGACGACCTGAACGCGACGCCTTCAGGCGGCTTAGGAAGATGTGGCGGTTCACACGGCGGTCGCGGAGGATCACTTACCGGAGCGCCGGATCCGGGTGAGGCGCCGTCGACAAATCTCGGCGCGGCAGGCGGAGCGGGAACAAGTGAAGGAAGCGGTGGTGGCGGAGGAGGAGGCATGGGGCCCTACGCTCCGCCGGCGAATCCCGGCTTGGATCTCAGTTTTCGCCCCGCTGGAATAGCCGGTGTACAAGGGACCGATAAAGTGTTTGACGAGATCGGGGGCGGAGCCGGTGGCGGCGGTGGTCAAATGTACAATAACGCGGTCGACCCCGCGACTCTCCACGCGACTGGGGGCGGAGGAGGAGCCGGTGGCGGTTCCATCTACATTCATGCTGTGAAAGACATCACGATCACCGGACAGATTCTCGCTAACGGAGGAAAAGGCGGCGGGTCGGCGTCGGCGCGAAAAGGCGGAAGCGGAGGTGGCGGAGCCGGTGGCTCGGTTCAGATCTTTGCAGGTGGTGAACTCAACTCCACTGGACTGATCGAAGCGCTCGGCGGTAACGGTGGTACATCGGGCGGAGGAATGGGAGGAAAGGGTGGAGCGGGGCGCACGTGGGCGACCGATGCGAGGGGGATGTTCCCTTTCGATCTTGAACCGATTCCGATTATCGACGTGGGAAAAGTCAGCCATCAGACCGGGCTTTTTGAAATCGTCTCCAAGTTGATTGATATTGGATCGGACGCCCCCGATATTAAATCCGTTACGCTCGACGCAGCCGTCAGTGGCGGAAGTTCAGTCGATCTTGAAGTCGCCTTCGGAGATACGCCGTTCGATGCTGCGTCGGTGGCGTGGCAGCCTGCGGCTTCGCTCTCTTTAAACGGCGGGAAACGCTATTTACGTTTTCGTGTTCGGATTAATAATCAGAGTGCTACGCAACCTGTCGTCGTCCGGTCCGTCAAAGTTGAATATGGGATGAAGGAATACCGACAGTTCGAATTCGCTTCTTGTCAAGCGGCAACAACCACGACCGGGGGAGGGAGTGCGTGGATCTGGCTTCTGTCCTCTCTCGCGCCGCTTCTTCTCTGGGTACGATTGCGAATAGCTTAACTTCTTACCATTCCATCGAAAGGCTCAAGCCGAATCCTTGGTCGACGATTTTCGACTCGGAGTTTTGGAATTGCCCGTACGAGTAAAACGGGAACGCGCTATAGATCGCGCGTTCAGATTGGATCAGTGTGAAGTGCCAGCCGGCGCGTCCTCGTCCGCCCAGGATTTCTCCGAAGCGCGCCGACAGATAGAAATCAAAACCGCCGTAGTTGAAACGCGCCGATGGTCCGAAAACGGTGACGCTTTCGAGAGCTCCTTCGTCCGGCGCTTTGCGCTTGAAGATCGGGAACGACTCGGCTCCAAACCCGAAGCTCCAGTAAGACGAACTTTGTCCGGCCACGAGTTCGCCGCTGAAACGCTGCTCTCGAACCGATGATTGCGACGGAGGAGCGGAGTCTCTCCTCGGATCCCAATAAGTTTCGTCGTAGGTCAACCGAAGGGACCAAAAGCGTTTGTTTGTAATAAAGCGGATCTCGCCTTCAAAGGCGAGAGGCGAGAGACCGCTGAATGATCCGTGAATGTCGTTTTCTCCTTCCATGCTCACAGAGCGGTGCGAAGGAGCCCAAGTGAGAATTCGCCGCCACGAACTCGGTTCTTGTGGAACTGGCTCGGTTTCAGGGATCACTTGCATGAGTTCTTCGGGGAATTTTTCCTCTAGATCGGGCTTGGGCGTCGTCGCCGTTTCTTTCGCAGAGGAGAAGGACGTTTTCCGGGCGAGCGTCACTCCTGGGCCCGCGTTCTTTTCAAAATCTTCGAGGTGTGCGACGGCAATGGGACTAAAAAGACCTAAACGATCGCCGGTCGGACCGCTCTGCCCGGCGGCGACCCGCCAGAAGTACCGGCCTTTTTTGAAGTTTCGCCAAACAAATTGAGGCGTTTTGACACGTTCAATGACGATGGGTTCTTCGAATCCGGGCGATTCGGAGATTTCAATGATGTAGTGATCCGCCCCGGGAACCGACGTCCACGTGAAAACGGCTTCAAAATCGGAATCGCTCGAGGGGGTCCGTTTTTTGGCCCATGCTGTAGAGAAGAAGACGTGCCAAAGGAAGCTCGATTTTCGCTTTCCGGCGCGCGGAGTTTCTTCCGGAGTTGCCGGGCGACGGAGCGTCGGTGTTTGAAGTTCCGGAGATTGTAACGGGTCCGGAATCACGAAAAGCGGATAGACCCGTGGTTCGGGAATCGGCGTTTTTTCTTCATCGAGACCGATAACGCGCCAGTAGTACGCGCCTTCGCTCTCAAGCGTCGTCGCAAGTGCGGGCTTTTCCGCGGTGAGCGCAATAACACTGGATGAAAATTTCGGATCGCGGCTGATTTCCAGCCTGTACTGAGAGGCGAAAAGATTCGGCTCCCACGAAAAGAGCGTTTCAACTCCTGATTGGATCCGGTTGCGTGGAAGCGGTGAAAAATACCTGAAGAGGGGCGCTTCGCGCACTTGCAGCGTGCGTGATTCCGAAACGCGGTTCCCATTGACGAGTGAGACCAGATAAGTGCCAGGCTGGAGCCGGAGTTGCAGGGAAGATTTCGTTCGTTCAATCGGGATCGCTTCCGCCGACTTGTCGGGTCTGATGAGAAGAATCTTTTCGGCCTGGCCTTGCCACTTGAGCACGGTTTCGACCGGGAACTCCCGCGCGTAGAGTCGGGATGGAAGTTTCTCGTCCCAAGAGAGTTGGGCATCGACGATTTTACGGTCCTCAACTCCGTCGCTGCGAATGATGAGACGTTCGCCGCCGCCGACTTCGAGTTCGTTCCCGACTCCGGATTGGAGTTTCACCCGGCCCGCCTGAATCTCAATATCGTAGCGCCCGTCGTTCAGGCTCACAAGATTGACGACGGAACCTTGTTCGGCGGCGAGGCTCCATTCGCCGCTTTCGATGCGCATCGGTTGGGACGGGTTGGACGAGCGAAGGGTGCCTCGTGAGAAACGCACGCGCAAGCTGCCATCGGATTGGTGCGGGCTTTCCTCAAGAACTACAAGGGTGTTTTCGTCGATATTGAGCGTCGTGTTCGAGTGGAATTCGATTTGCGCCGTACTTCCTGAAAGCGTGAGAACCGAATCGGCTTCGTAAAGCGTGTCGGACGGTCGGCTCTCTTCCCAAACGAGGCTGGCGCGGGGACGGCGGCGCACATGGCTCTCCGTGCGTTTCATGAACGCGATCGGGCGTTGCTGTCTGGAATCGGCGTCGAGGCCCCGTTTCCAGACTGGAACGTCGTCGAGACCGGCGAAGAGAAGCCCGATCTCGAGAAAGAGCAGTAAAATTGCGCCTGCGACAAGTGAGCGGTCCACTCTTTCTTATCGGATGCAGTTTGTGTGGACATAAGAGCTCACGACCTTTGCCGAGGGGCGCGAAGGGACCACAAATTCGGTTGATAGACCAGGATACTGTAAGAAGGACTGGAAGGGGATCGATTTGGGAAACTAATGTAATGGAATTTAAGATCAACAGCGACTTGTTTAGATCAATTCACTATCTGTGAACATAATCGCCATTCAAATCTGTCCGGTTCTGGTTACATTGGGGCTCCTTTCTGATTCCTTCAACTCACGCTTTCTCTTTTGAACTCTCATCCAACCGAAACCCTCCTCTCATCAGCGGCCGGATCGGTGAGATCCGGCCGGCTGCCCCATCCTTTTTGACCGGTTCTTACATCACCTGTTCTTTCACGAGGGCTTTCAAGTCTTCCACACGTTCGAGATATTCTCTGAGGTTCAACCGCTCTTCCGGTCGGATGAATGCGTGGAGCGAGTTGTAGGGAGTGAGGTCGATAATATCCGCGTGGGAGGATATGGCGGTCATATTGTCCTCTTCGAGCAGCTCCATAAGAGTGTCGAGGTCGTGACCTTCTTCTCCAGGGGGGTATTCAATTCCGCGGAGGACGCAGAGCGCTTTGAGAAAAAACTCGCATGCTTGTGCCAGATTGTACCCGACGATGTCGTGCTGAGTCTCATCGTCAATCAGTCTCTTCGCGGTCTCGATGTTATCGTGGGCTTTTAGGATCATTGATTTTGCGGAGGCGATCATAGTCTAGGCCTTTCAAGTAAAGAAAAATGTCATTAAATGACAGATATAAGGAGCATCCGAGGACCCAGGCCGGCAGGCAAGAAAATCTTTCGGCAACTGTCTTACTTTCGTAAAAACGCTCGGCGCGGTCCGGCGGCGGAATACGCCGAGCGGTGTCCCCTTATTTCTCTTCCAACAGACTGCGGAGCATCCACGCCGTTTTCTCGTGAACCTGCATCCGCTGGGTGAGGAGGTCGGCCGTCGGCTCGTCATTGACCTTTTCAACGATAGGGAAGATCGAGCGGGCGGTTCTAACAACGGCCTCCTGCCCCTCGACAAGCTTTCTGATCATGTCGGTGGCTTTGGGCACCCCACGCTCTTGTTTGATCGAAGCAAGTTCTGAGAACTCTTCGTAGGTTCCCGGGGCCGGAAAGCCGAGCGCCCTGATCCGCTCCGCGATGGCGTCGACGGCGAGAGCAAGCTCGTTGTATTGTTGTTCGAACATGAGATGCAGGGTCTGGAACATGGGACCTGTGACGTTCCAGTGGTAATTATGTGTCGTTAAGTAAAGAGTGTAGGTGTCTGCAAGAAGTCTTGCGAGACCGTCCGCGATTTGCTTGCGGTCTTGTTCGCTGATACCGATGTCGATCTTCATCATGGCACCGTCCCTTCGCTAAATAATTCTAGATCAATTCACAATGCCATAGGCTTCGATATTGCGCAAATATCACACACATAAAAACCACATGCTCTCCCAGCGATGATATGATCAGGACGCAAGCGAGAGGAGGCTTTATGGGGACGGTTTCGTGGAGGCCTAACGAGCCAGAGAAGGCGAAGAAATACTTTGAAAAGAAGTTGGAATTCACCGCCAGCCCGGCTGACTTGAAAAGAGCGATAGATGAGAACCAGCCCATTGTCGTGGTTGACGTGCGTATGAAAGAAGACTTCGATAAGGGACATATTCCGGGCGCCATCCATTTACCGCAAGCAAAATGGGGGAGTGCCGAGGGCCTGAGCAAGGATCGGCTCAACATTGTTTACTGTTATTCGCAAACTTGCCATCTGGCGGCTCAGGCGGCCTTGAGGTTTGCAGAAATGGGTTATCCGGTTCGTGAACTTGAAGGCGGAATGAAGGCCTGGCAGCAACATGGTTACGAGGTCGAAAAAACCGAGGGCCCGGCGGATCGTCCAAAAAAAAAATGGCCTGAGTCGCCCAGAGTCGATCAATTCACGACCGCCCGGATGTCCTCGCATCATTAAGGCGCGTCTTGACTGCCGTCACTAATCCGAGAAGAGTGACGACAGTATGGAGTTTTCTATTTTCCGCCAGCTCTCGAACCCCGAGCTGGCAAACAAGACAGCGATCCGAGACCCGAAAATGACGTTAACCTACGCCGAGCTCGATCGGTGGAGTTCGGCTCTCGCGCTCCGAATTCGCGAGCACGGCTTGAGCGACGCGCGGACCGTTGGGTTACTTGCGTCATCGAGCGCTGAGTACGTGGCCGGCTTGCTCGGGATTTGGAAGGCGGGCGGGTTCGCCGTTCCCTTGCAGACGGCGCATCCGGTGTCCGAGCTTCTTTACATTCTTAAGGATGCGGCTGTTTCGTTGGTTCTTGTGCATCCTGAGTTTCAGGATTTGGCGAACACTCTTTCCGCCGAACGGAAGTTTCGCTCCTTTGTGATCGAGCACGGCGAGCCTAAAGACGAATTTGTCGTGTCGACTGTTCAAACTGAAGGCGACGCCCTCATGATTTACACAAGCGGCACCACGAGAAGGCCCAAAGGCGTTCCGACCACGTTTGCGGGTCTTGAAGCGCAGATGCAAGCTCTTTTGAAGGCGTGGCGTTGGACGTCATCTGATCGCACGATCAATGTACTGCCGCTTCATCACGTGCACGGAATCGTGAATGTCCTTTCGTGTGCTTTGGCGGCCGGCGCTTCCTGTGAAATGGTGCCGAAGTTCGACCCGGCTCTCGTCTGGGAACGCATTGCAAGCGGCGAGATCAATGTCTTCATGGCGGTTCCCACCGTCTATTCCCGGCTTCTTGAACACTGGAAGGCTCAGTCCGAGGGGACGCGCGCGCTTTGGAGCGAGAGGGCGCGCGCGATGCGGCTTATGGTCTCAGGATCGGCCGCTCTGCCGGTCCCGCTTTTCGACGCCTGGGAAAAGGTGACTGGCCATAGGCTGCTTGAACGCTATGGCATGACCGAAATCGGAATGGCTCTCTCAAACCCCTATGACGGGCCGCGGATTCCGGGGAGAGTCGGCATGCCGTTGCCGGGAGTTGAGGTTCGTTTGGTTGATGAAGACGGATCCGTCATCCAAGAGTCGGACAGGCCGGGTGAAATCCAAGTGCGTGGCCCCAACGTGTTCCGCGGATATTGGCGTCTGCCGGAAGTCACCGCGGAAAGCTTTACGTCCGACGGGTGGTTTAAAACCGGCGATGTCGCCGAAAGGGATGAGACAGGATCGTATCGTATTCTCGGCCGCCGCTCGCAGGACATCATCAAATCGGGTGGATATAAGATTTCAGCTTTGGAAATCGAAAGCGCTCTTCTTGAACACGAGGGGATCGTCGAAGTCGCCGTTGTCGGTGTCGAGGATCCCGAGTGGGGAGAAAGGGTCGCCGCGGCCTACGTTGCAAAAGAGAATCTGAGTGAGGACGAATGCGCCGCTTTTTTAAAAGGCAGGCTCGCCCGATACAAAGTCCCGACTCTTTGGAAAAAGGTCGAATCGCTTCCGCGGAACGCGATGGGTAAAATCTTAAAGCCGAGCGTGCGCGCTCTGTTTAAAGACGCATCGAAGTGAAGGCCCTTGAACGCCAGGCGATTCAAGGGCCATAAGTTTGGATTAGTGCCGAGCGGGCGTCGTCGCTTCCGTTTTCGACGCCGACGAGGCCTTTGATTTGCCTTGAATTTGGTGAGTCATGCGTTCGCCTGTTTGAATTTCAATCGTGCGGCGACGGGAATTTTCGCCTTTCGGAATCGTGATCTCAAGCATGCCATTTTCGTAGCTCGCTTGGATTTCGTCGACGTTAGTGTCCGAAGGCAGCATGATGGATCTTTGCACGCGGCCCATGCGTCTCATGAAGCGGTCTTTGCCTTCTTCCCGCTCCTCGCTCGAGCACGCGCAAACATTGAGCATGTTGCCCGAGACGTCGACTTTGATGTCTTCCGGACGGAAGCCGGGAAGAGCGAAGCATGCGACGTACTCGTTATCCTTTTCTTCGATATCGTAGTCGAACCGTCCCGAGTCGAAAGAGGAGAGGGGGGACTCAAAAACTCGGGGCATCCAGAACGATCTGGAGTTGAAGAAGTCGTCGAGTTCATGGAAGAAGTCCGAAAAGAGGCTGCGATTGCGGCGGAAAATATCGGGTAGATTTGCCATTTTTCATCCTCCTTGATTGGCTGGCTAGGGAAAGCTCGAATAGGATTGAGCGCGATAACGGTTCAAGCAAGAGTCAGCGGTCGCTTTCCTTTCTCGCAACGGTCTTGTCTAAGTGAGACGAATGAATTCAGGTGAGCGGATGACACAAATCGGTCATTTTTGAGACAGCGAGAAATTTTTTTTACCCGCGTTTCTTTCGAGGAAATTTCCAGGAACTGTCGAGTTTTCTGGCTGTCTCGTTTTGAGCGGCGGATTCCCTTCTCAATTTCATCCCACTGTTTCAACTCGTACCACCAGGCGGCTCTGTCTACGAAGTCGACGAATCGGGCGAACGTTGTTCGCTCTTATTTTAAAGGTCACGATGGGAGGAGCATGTGGGGAGTACCGTTTATGAAAAACAAGAGAACGATTTCAAATTCATTCTGTTCGATGAGCGGCGTCTGGCGCCGGTGCTCTCGTTTATTGGTATTCGCGTCGGCCATGATGGCTCTCGGCGCGTGCGGGAAACGGGAAGCCAACTTCAGCCTTTTGCAAACGGGACAGACGTTTCAGCAGGCCGAGGCCCGCATCAACAGCAAGATCGATATTCTCTGGGTGGTCGACAACTCCTTGTCGATGGATCCGTTGCAACAAAACCTGATCGCGAACTTCGAGATGTTCATCAATAATTTCACGACCAAGGATTTCGATTACCGGATGGCGGTCACAACGACCGACTCTTATCTACACGGCTCTCTCTATTGGAATGATCCGTCTCTGGCGCGCGTGCGTGACGGGGCGGACGGGGTCTTCTCGGGATTCCCCTTCATCACGCCCTTTATCCCGAACATCGTGCAGAACTTCATGATCAATGCGACTCAAGGGGTAAACGGTTCGGGCGACGAACGAGCATTCCAGAGCATGTTGGACACTCTGGCGAGCCCGTTGAACGCGGACTTCCGCCGGGAAGAAGCTTACTTCTCGGTCGTGATTCTCTCCGACGAAGATGACTTCACCGATTACAGCCGCCCGGAATACAGCTGGCTATCGGGTGGTGTAGCGGACCATAGCTACACGAACCCGGGCCTGATGTCGATTGACGAGGTGATGGAGCGTCTTGATGCGTTGACCGGCAGCACGCCTGAACGCCGGCGTTATAATGTGAATGCGATCGCGGTGCTCGATGATGCTTGCCGTAAGAAAAAGGGCATGAACTCGGCTGCCCTCGTCGGCGTGCGCTACATGGAATTGGTCAACCGCACCGGCGGTGTCTTGGGCAGTGTCTGTGACTCAAGTTACGCGAACTCGCTCAAATTCATCCAGGAGCGTATCGTTCAGTTGGCGACCGAGTTCCCGTTGAGTGGCGATCCGAATCCCGAGACGATTAAGGTATACGTGAACGGCCAGCTTTGGCCGAAGAGCACGGTGAACGGCTGGTCTTACGACGCCGATAGAAACGTGATCCGTTTCCACGGCAGCATGGAGGATCTTCCGCCGGCCGGCGCTACCATCCAAGTTTATTTCGACCCCAAAGGCCTATTGTAAGAGACGAAAAGCTGAGTCGAATTCTACGACCGAGGGCGGGACTCCCGCCCTTTTTCTTTTGGGCGTGTCAAGCGCAAGATTTTGAGACTTAATAAGTCTTAACGCCGAATCGATCTTATTATTCTACGACTGACGATTCATCGTCATTGATGGACTTCGAAATATCGGCCGACCTCTGAGGAAACATTTTCGTGGCCTTCCACTCTACAACCTTGTCGGCGCGGCGGTGCGGCCTAAACGGCGGCGGAACGAGCTTAGGTGACATCGTGGTCAATGGCTCCGGTAAAAAACCGGTCATAGCGCCGATTCGGACTATGCAGCGAATGTGGGCATGGGCGGAGCGTCGGAGAACGACGGTACCGACGGCCGGGGCGTTCTCATGTTCAGCGAGTAAGGTGGACTCCCTTCTTTCTCCTCTAACTCTACGATTCGAGTTGCTGCTGGAATTTCTGCAAAACCTGTTTTTGTAAAAAGGCGAAAGCCGATGTTCGCTTGATGCAGCTTTATTCCAGGTATAGAACGCCCGCCAAAGGCTTCGACAACTTCCGGGGGGAGAGGTCATGAAGTTCAGACTAAGTCTGGTCTTGGCGGCGTTTGTTCTGAGTTCCTGCGGCGGGGAGGGTTCTTCGCGTTTACACGACTCGGTCGCTGTCACCGAGGGCGTGGGAATCATCGGCGGGGAACCTGTTGAAAGCGATGATCTGATCGCGACGCAGACGGCATTGTTGATAGACATTTATAGCGGCTTCACATGCACCGCTTCGATTTTGAACGATGAGTGGCTCTTAACAGCCGCGAACTGTGTCGTCGAAAGCCGTCCTTCGGCTCTTCGGGTCGCCTTCACGGGATCATATGACGACTTTCGTCAGGGCCTCCATCACGAGGACGTCCGCGAGGTTGAGAAGTATTACGTTCCTTCCATCTTCTATGAAACGCTCGATCAAATTCGTGAGATGGAGGAGCAAGCCTTTGAAGAGGGGCGCCCGTTGCCTTCGGAAAAGATCCATGCGGTGCGGGATTGGGGTGATATTGCCCTCATTCGGATCAAAGGCAAGATCCCGGCGTCTAAAACACCCGTAGCCATTTCGGATGCGGCGATTTCCCTTGAGGAAGGGCAACGCGTTGTTTTGGCTGGTTACGGTCGCAGGGGAATTGAAGGGGACGCGCCGTGGGGCGAGTTACACAAAGTGACCGTGGCCGTTGCGGATCCCGAATGGGGTCAGAGCGAATTCCTTCTTTATAACAACGATGGGAGAGGCGCTTGCTTCGGTGATTCGGGCGGTCCTGTTTACGTGTATGCCGACGGCCGTTACTATCTTTTCGGATTGATTAGCCGCCGGATGGGTGGGATGGTTTGCGATCATTTTTCTGTTTCGACGTCCATTCTGTCACATTCAGAGTGGATTCAATCAATTCTTGCGGCTTATGCCGAATAAGAGGGGATGATGAAAGTCAAAGCGCTGGTTTATGTGTTAGCGGCATTGGCCCTTGGAGCTTGTAACAAGTTCGAGTGGGCAGCGGGTTTGAAGGCTCCTGTGTCCGTGGCTGACGGTCACCGTATCGTCGGAGGGGTTCAGGTTGAGAGCGATGAGCCGATTGCCGCGCGGACAGCGTTACTGATCAACAAGGGATTCGAGTCGTTTTGCTCGGCTTCGATTCTGAATGAAGAATGGATTGTGACGGCCGCTCATTGTGTTGTTGATGTCCCGCCTTACGAGTTTTTCGTTGCATTCACCGGTTCGTATCACGATTACGCGTGGGGTCTCTATCAGGACGATGTTCGGGAAGTTGAAGCCATTCACGTTCATCCTGCTTACCACGAGACCCTCGCCAAACTGAGCGCCATCTACTTGAAGTTCATCGAAACGGGGAATATGCCGTCGGACGAAGAGTTTGACGCTTTGAGGAATTATGGTGACATCGCGCTCGTGCGGATCAAAGGCAAAATCCCGTCATCGAAAATTCCCGCGACGCTTTTGGATCCTTCGATTTCCCTCGAGCAAGGACAAGCCGTTGTCTTGGCCGGTTACGGCCGCACGGAGCCAGATGCGGAAGACGGAGGAGTATTGCGCAAGGTGACGGTGACGATCGCCGATCCTAATTGGAGTGCAACCGAAGTTCTCCTCCACAACAGCGGAGCAGGTGCCTGCTTCGGTGACTCGGGTGGTCCGGCGTATGTCTATGCCCGCGGCCAATATTATCTGTTCGGCGTGACGAGCCGTGGAGTTAAAGGCCAGGATTGCGGCTATTTTACGGCTTATACGAACCTGCTTTCGTATCTCGATTGGATCAATTCGCTAATGAGCAAGTAAGCTCGCTATTGTGAGAAAGGCCGAATAGCGTTGCAAGCGTAAGCGGCTATTCGGCCTTAAGATCTTATGTGCAGACCTCGTCCGTAGCCTTCATTCTGTCAGAGTCTGTCAACTCATCAAATCAATCGGTATCGTTTGCGGCTTACTTGCGCCACTTTCCAAAATTTTCTAATAGCTGCAAAAACAAATGATTGCTTGATGCTGTTTCGAAATCGGGTAAGAAGAGAAACCCTTGTCATCGGACAAGGTGGGGGAATATCTCAGCAGCCGTCTTCTTCGGGGGGAGGGGACAATGAAATTCAAATCGCTCGTTTTCGCGCTGACGGCGCTTCTTCTCAGTGCTTGCAGCCGGCTCGATGGAGCAGCCAATCAGCCAGCCGATGTTTTTGTCGCCGATGGAAAAGGCATAATCGGAGGTGAGGCCGTCGAGGACGATGATCCGATCGCGTCGCGGACGGCGTTACTCATCAACTTGTATCACGGCTCGATTTGCACTGTTTCGATCTTGAATGAGGAATGGCTCTTAACCGCCGCTCATTGTGTCGTCGATGTCGAACCCAAAGGCTTTCACGTCGCTTTTACCGGTTCGTTTTATGATTACATTCTGGGCCTTCACCAGGAAGATGTCCGGCTGGTTGAGAACTATTTCGTTCACCCCGCTTTTGTTGAGACGATCGACAAGATCAATGAGATGGTGGACAAAGCGAAAGAAGAAGGCCGTGAGCTGACGAAAGAGGAAGTCGATTCGCTGACGGATTGGGGCGATATCGCGCTCATTCGTATTCAAGGCAAAATCCCAGCGTCGAAAACTCCCGTCGCCCTCATGGACCCGGCGACCGTTTTAGAAAAAGGGCAGGCCGTGGTATTGGCAGGTTATGGCCGCACGGGCACGGAATGGGATGAAGTCGGGGGCGAACTCCGCAAGGTGACTGTTACGATCTCGGAGCCTGCGTGGGGAAAGACGGAAGTTCTTCTCAATAACAGCGGAACGGGTGCGTGCTACGGTGATTCGGGCGGTCCGGCCTATGTCTATGTCGGTGGCGAATACCGTCTTTTCGGTGTCACGAGCCGCGGAGTCGGCGGTTCGGGCTGCGACCATTTCTCGGTCTATACGAACGCCGTTTCGTATTTGAATTGGATCAGGCATATCATAGAGACCAACTGAGGTCTCAAAGCTGGGTGACCGCTTTTGAAGAGACAGCGCGGTCACCCGATCTCATTTTTCCCGCCATTATTCAACCACGAGGTAGTCGTCCGGGCTTAAGAGCGGAAGAACGGCTTCTTTATTGAAGACCGGATCGAACTCGAAGATGAATTGGTCCAGGCTCATCAGGGCGATTTCGGCGATGACCGATCCTCTAAATCCGCCCGTGTAGCGGCTGAAGACGATCGGGGCGTTGAGAATCAGTCGTTCAAAGCCGACATTGCGCCCCAGGGAATCACAAGCGGCGTCCACGAGAGATCCAACCTTATTGTAGTCGGCGATGATGTCGTCGAGTTTTTCCTGGACCGTCTTGGTGGGTTCGCCGCGGGTCTCGAAGTACTTGCGGCGGTATTCGTTTTGTAAGCGGTTGATCAAACTGTCTGTTCCGATTTTTTGTGCGTTACACGTGTTGCGGCCCAGACCCATATTGATCGCACGCGCGCTCACGATTTGGAGGTTACGGCGCTCGACGTTTCCTGCGCTGTAGGTGATCGGGCCTGTGATGAAGACCGAGCCTGTCGCGTAGATGCGGCAGCCGGTTTCGCTCCGGATCACGGGACGGTTCAAGTGAACGACGCCGTCGACCACGAGGTCGCCTGAACAGACGAACTCTTGGTTGGGATCGTTCGTGTAATGATCGAGTCCGGATCCGTATTTGCGGATCAACGCGGGCGGAGTCGCCGGCTGGTTGAAGTCCGGGATGTATTTCACAGCTTCAAGACCGGGCGTCATGTGCGCAGCTTGCAGGATCTTGCCTGCCGTGGGGGCACCGATGTAGACGCGGTTCACTTCCGTCACGCGGGTTGAATTCACCTCAGGGTAAGGCGACGAGGACAAAACTCCCGAGATATAAGAGGCGAGAGTCGGAGCACCGACCTTCGCAAGATGAGCGGTCGAAGCTCGCGGAACGATGACTTCCTCGCCGAGTTTCTTGATGTACTTCCACGCTGGGTCGGTTTTCTCGTCGGCGTAGATCGAAGTTTGGTCCACCGGCGGAAGCTCGGGACCACCGAAGAAATAGGGATCGCCGTAGCCGAAGTCAGTAATGACGTTCGAACTGATCGAGGCATGGCACATGATACAGCCCGTTCCGCGCACGGCGAGAGCCGGTTTCAAACCGATGAGAGCGTTGTCGACCTGAATGCGGACGACCGCGGTGCTCACGGGCTTACCTTTTTCAATGAGGAAGACCAAGCCGAAGTCCTCTCCACGGAAATTTTTGTTCGGTGTGTAGCGCATGCGGAGGGTTTTCGGATCCAAAACATCGAGGCGACCGTTCGGGGTGAGGACCCACAGCGAGCCGTCGGCGCCCGTCGCGATCAAGCGTTCAACGGCCTCAGGGCCCGTCACTTGCGGGGTGAATTCAATTGGGACGTTCATTTGTGTATGAAGCAAAAGGTCCGAGAGCTTCCCATGTTCCGTTGTCGGCGGCTCAATCGGAGGAGGAGTCACACTCCCGATTTCCTCGATGGAAGGCATCGCCGGAGAAAAACGTTGAGGAGTGCAGTTCGCCAAAACCATCACCGCCGTGGCGGCAGTCAGGTAACGGACAACCGGATGTTTCGCGACGACTTTCATAACTCAACTCGTTCGGTTTGAGGTTGTGTGAATTCACCCATCTCAAACCTACGAATTGCAAACGCGAGACCTGATTTAGGCATGGCCTAAATATGTAATGCAAGGCATCAACTATTTGGATTTACTTTAAACTCTCGAAATGAAACAAGTTTGTAATTTCGCGAATTCTGTCTGTTCGTTGAACTCGACCAAACATTGCACAAGATTCGCGAAATTAAAGCTCTACCAAGGTTGAGGTGTAATTCCCGGTGGAAGCATGAAAGCGCCCGCTTTATAGGCGAGCTTCAAACCGCTTAAGCTCATATGACGGAGATCGCGGCCTTGCGGTGATTCGTTATCGACGATCCAGCGGCCATCAAGGCCGGCGGCAAAGAACACGTGGCCGGGCGTTTGACCGATTCCGTGCAACATGACGGCGCCGACCGGCGGCCGATATTCTTTCGTGCTCCAAACCGTCCAGCCCGCTTTTAAGAGCGCGCGCGAAAGTCCGGCAACTGAGGCGGTCGTGCGCCAAATAAGCGGATTCTCTTTTTGGCGATTGAAATCTTCGGTGAGGTCGTAGCCCGCGCGCTGGTAAGCTTGGCGGATCACTTCCGACGCGAATTCTGCGCACGGCGTTTTGGCGAAGCCGTGGCGGACGGCCGTGTTCGCGACGGCGATCGTCCAGGCACCTTTCGTTGCGATAAGGCCGGAGCTCTCGTACTCCTGCGAATGGAATTGCGCAAGCGTTGGGTTCATGAACATGAGATCTTTGGGGGCCGCTGTCTCTCGCGAAACCGCGCGCACGATTTCGTTCATGATCTTGAGGGATTTCGCCTTCGCTTTGGCGTCCGGAGCGGCGGCTTGATTCAGCGCCGAACCGAAGCGGCGTTTAAGACCATCCTCAAAGGCGAACTTGGGCTTGCCGGACTCTTCGAAAAGCTCAAGATAGTCGGGAACAATCGAGACCGAAGTTTTAAGTGGCGCGAATGTGCCTTCGACCGTGGGTAAAAGAGAGGCGGAAAGATAAAGGCCTCCTTCCGTTTGATTGAGTTCGTAGCGGCGGGTTTCCGAGAGATCCGGAACCTGAACAAGGCGGATCGGCGTGATAAATCCTGTTGCCGCCCGCTTGATGGTATCGCTCTCGTCCCGGTAAGGCAGGCTGAGAATTTTGTAGCCGGGAAGAAGTTCGACGATCGTTTTAGGCGGCAAGACTTGCACGGGCTCGAGTACACCTTTCTTCGCTTCGTAGGCCGTCATCTTGTTCTTGAGCACGTGATAGCTTCTCTTTGAGACCGGCCGGGGCTGCGGCGTCGGAGCGGGCGTAGGACTAGGAGCCGCCTGGGATGAAGGCCGAGGCGCCGGAGTGGGAACCGGAGTCGCGGCAGGAGCTTCAGCTGATGGCCGCGGTGTGGGAGCGGGAGTCGGCGTCGGTCTAGGTGTCGGCGAAGGTTGAGGGGGAAGCCCTTGCTTCGCGTTCTCCTCGATCGGATCTTCTTTTTGCTCTTCTGTGCTTTCGATGTCTTGCGAAGGTACTTCGGGGGTTAAAGGGGGAAGGGGCAACGGGTTTGTGGGCGACTCTTCTAGATCGGGTTCCTGGGCGAATTGGGTTTCGGAGGGCGTAAAGCCGGGCCCGCAACCAGCCAAAGCGGCCAGGCAAACAATGAGAAGAGTGGGAGAACTGATACGTTTTAAAAGGCCTTTCCCCATACCCGTCCTTAAGAGCGGTCTGTCCCGTTGCCGGGCTTAAGCAATGCGAATTTTTAGCAATGGGGGTGCCAGTAGGGAGAAGGCTGCCGTGTGATTCTCTCATTTAAAACGGCGGGGCCTTAACGAAAGGCCTTCAAATCGAGGCCCGAAAAACGTCACTTTGATGGTCGGATAGGTTTTACCCGGGCTCGGTATCGGCCCCTCCCGAGAGGCGATAGAATTCGGCTGCTAAGGGGAGAGCTACCTATGGCGGATGTCCCGATCACCCCCTATGAAGACCTATCGGCGCAAGAGTTCAAACCCCGCCGCTTGCGAGGGACGAAGAAGGATCGGATTCTCACGCTCTATATGAGCGGGGTGACCGACATCGAAGAAATCGCGGACCTCGTCGATACAAAACCAAGCTATGTCGCCTCCGTCCTTCAGGACTCAGGCCTTCTCTCAGGTTATTTCGATCTCTACACGCGTTCCGGGCAATCGATGAATGTGTACTCAAAGTACGTCGCAGGTCGCTTGGGATTTAAGGATGAAAACGTGGCCCGACGAAGTGTGGAACTTCTTGAGGCTCGGTACAACGAATTCGAGTCTCGCCGCGATCGCGCGGGTCAACATCACATCTTGGTGGCGGCTCTAACGCTTTTGGATCGCGCGCGCTGGATCGGGAAGGTAGCCGAGGCCGAGCACTTTCGCCGCTGGCTGATTGCGAAACTTCTTCAGGACTAAAAAGAAACAAACTGGCTCACTATCGTGGGGATGACCGGGAAAGGTCGAAAAACAACCGTGAATACGAGTCTTTTGGAGCATCACCATTAAAGTGGGCCAGTTTGAAAAAGAAAAAGGGCTGGTCGGTGACCAGCCCTTTCTTTTCCATCGACAGACGGAGCGTTCGATTAGAACGTCGTCGTGAAGTCGAGGTAGTAGTTTTCAGCCGTTTTTTTAGCTGCAGTACCGCTGTTCCAAGTGAGGCCAACCGAAGTGTTGCCAAGGAACATGTAAGCGGCCGAAAGCTCCGTACCGCGGACTTGAGTACCACCGCCCAAGAAGTACGGATCAGCGAAGCGGTCGAAAGTTGCATCAGCTTCGAGGTCACGATAGCTCACGCGAACCATCCAAGAACCAACGTCTTCGAGTTTACCGAGGGCCAAGCCACCGAGCATACCTTTATTGTTCTCGGACGGGTCGGAGTTCTGAACATAGTCAACGAAGACCGAAACCGGTGCGAAGCCGAGGTCGTAGCCGACTTCGAGACCTGCGTTCAGGATGTTGTTGAACTCAGCGTCGACGCTGTTGCCATTGGTGTCCATTCCTTTGAGGCTGTTGTAGCTGAACATGCCAACAGCAACGCCGATGTTGAAGGGCTCCATCGACCAGCCGGTACCGATTTGGGCCCCGAACATGTTGATGTCGGCCTTGTTGCCGCCTTGGTCGTCCATCGTAGCGTAAGCCAACGTAACGAAGGGCTTGAAGTCACCCATGTCGCCGTTCCACTTCGCTTGGATGCCTTCGAAGTTCATATCGGGGCTCCAAACCATAGCGGATTGGCCAGCCGACCAGAACTGATTCGGAGCTTTACCGAGTTGGAAGCTGAACGAATCAGTCATTTGATAATCGAGGTAGCCAAGGAGAAGGCCAAAGTCTTTTGTGCTGCTGTAATCATCCATTAGGGTATAGCCGTTTTGCGGGCCTTCACCGGTACCGATACGGAAATGAGCAGTGAGTGCGTCGTTGACTTTCGCGGCAACGTTCAAACGTGCGCGAAGGCGGGTTGTCATGTCGTCCACAGTCTCTGTCTCGGGGGCACCAACCAATTCGCGTGCAACGCGATAACGGAGGTCTCCACCCACGCTAAAGCGATCTTTCCAATCCGTCTGTGCAGATGCGACAGACGTAGACACGATGGCTGCACCCAGCACCGCGATTTTAAGTTTGCCGAAGAAATCCATTCTGTTTCTCCTTAGATGTTATGACGATGGTCTTGAACCCATCGTCGACTCTAATTGATGGTGTTCTATACCGGGAGCATCATTCAAAATTTCAAAAATTGGAAGAATTTGCCTCATTTAATGCGGTTTTTTTCTACGTTTTAACTATATCGCGTCATAATTTAGGTCTAGTCGGTGCTACGTTGTCTCGTCTTTGGGCCGGCGTTGCGGGGCTCGGCCGACGATGTTAGCCTGAGGCGTTTCGTCCCGTTCAACGCTTGAGGTAAACGCAGCATGTTGTATGTCCTGACGTTTCTAACGGTCGCTCTGGCCGCACTTTCCGCCTTTCTCCTCTGGAAGTTTTTCGAAGCAAAAGCCGGTCGAGTTCTCGCTGAAACACAAGTGAAGCTGCTCGAAACGCGGATTGCCGAGCGTGCGGAGCACGAGGAGAAACTGATAGAAGCGGCGCGAGCGGAATTCGCGCAGCTAGCCTCGCAACTGATCGAAAAAGAATCGGCGCGCATTCGCGAGACGAATGAAAAAGGTTTGGAGCGACTTCTTTCTCCGTTTAAGGAGCGCTTGTTGGAGTTCGAAAAGCGCATCGAGGAGAACTATCTCGCCGAAGGCCGTGAGCGCCTTGTCCTGAAAACCGAAGTTGAGCGTTTGGTGCAGCTCAACGAACGGATGGCCAACGAAACCAATCAGCTCACGCAAGCTCTGAAAGGCGATTCAAAATTTCAGGGTGACTGGGGCGAGATGGTGCTTGAGAGAATCCTCGAAGAGTCGGGGCTTCGCGAAGGATTTGAATACGAACTGCAAAAGTCCCTCGAAAATCACGACGGGGGCCGTTTGAGACCGGACGTTCTCGTTCTGCTGCCGGACGGAAAACAAATCATTATCGATTCGAAGGTGAGTCTTAAGGCGTATGAAGCCTATTGCCGTCTGGGTGCCGATGCGTCGGAGGAAGAGCGCACGCGCTGTTTGCGCGAGCATGTCGCCTCAATCGAACGGCACGTGAATGAACTGGCCGAACGTCATTACCCGCGCTTGAAGGGACTCAAGACGCCGGAATTCGTATTTCTTTTCACTCCTATTGAAGCGGCTTATGTCCTGGCGATGCGCCATGATCCGACGCTTGCGACGAGGGCTTGGCGCAAAGGTGTTGCGATCGTCACTTCGACCACGCTCTTTACTTCGCTCAAAACCGTCGCCAGCATCTGGCGTCTGGAACACCAGAACCGCAATGCGCAGGAAATCGCGCTTGAGGCGGCCAAACTTTACGACAAGTTCGTCGGCTTCTACGAGGACTTCGAAAAAATCGGACGTGTTTTCGAAAACGGGCTTCAGCAGTACGAGGAGGCGCGACGCAAGCTGCGCGACGGTCCTGGGAATGTGTTCCGCAAGATCGATCGCTTGCGCGAGTTGGGGGCCGCGCCTTCAAAACGTTTGCGTCCCGAGTTATTGGAATAGTTGTTCTGTCTTATTAAAGGAGTCTTGAAATGGACGGCAATCTCGGGTTGTTTCCTGAAATCGAACCGAACCGGGCCTTTTATTTCCGTGTATCCGACCTTCACGAGCTCTACGTCGAGGAAGTGGGTAACCCCGAAGGACAACCGGTTTTGTTCCTGCACGGAGGACCGGGCGCGGGTATTAGCCCGAAACACCGCCGGATCTTTGATCCCAAGCATTTTCGCATCATTCTTTTCGACCAACGGGGCGCCGGCCGGAGCCGGCCGCACGCGGAACTGAGAGAAAACACGACCTCGGATCTTGTGAGTGATATCGAAAAACTGCGTGAGCACTTCGGAATCAAGAAGTGGATGGTGTTCGGCGGTTCATGGGGGAGCACTCTTGCGCTCGCCTATGCGGAAACTCATCCGGAGGCGGTAAGCCACTTGGTCTTGCGCGGAATTTTCCTCTGCCGGAAATCGGAAATCGAATGGTTCTATCAGCGCGGGGCGCACTGGATTTACCCGGACGTTTGGCAGAAGTACATCGCTCCGATTCCGCCGGAGGAACGCGGCGACCTCGTTAAAGCGTTTTATAAGCGCCTCACAAGCCAAGACGAAAAGACCCGGCTTGAAGCCGCGGCCGCGTGGAGTGGTTGGGAGTCATCGACCGTGCATCTTCTTCCGGATCCAGAAACTTTTATGCAATTCACTTCAGACGACCGGGCGATCAGCATGGCGCGCATCGAATGCCACTACTTCGTCCATGGCTGCTGGTTCCGTAGCGATAACCAGCTCATCGAGGACGTGCACCGGATTCGCCATATTCCGGCCGTGATCGTGCATGGGCGCTACGATGTCGTCTGCCCGGTGAAAAACGCTTTTGATCTGCATGCGGCCTGGCCGGAAGCGGAACTGAAGATCGTTCCCGACGCCGGCCACTCGTTCGACGAGCCCGGCATTCTCCGAGAGCTCATGGCGGCGGTGGAGAAGTTCAAGGTCAGCGTCCGTTGATTTTCGTGTTCGGCGGCGCTTTAAGGCCCGCAGAGTGCGGCGAGGAGGGGGAGCCGATCGCCGCGATCGAAGCGAGTAAAGCCAACATATACACGAAAAGAATGGTGATGAGCCGCTCCCGGCTGAGAACTGCGTGTTTCATGGCTCTTTAGCTCCATGGTTGTTCCGACGTTTATTAGAGTCCAATTCCCGTGCCACGGGTTAAAGCTGAAACCGGCCGTTCTTTTTTATTTAAGTTTCGGAAGCGGCCGTTTTTCGGCAAACGGCTGTCTAGATTTTTGAGAGGCTTCGCGGTCCGGTCTCCTTTTGCTTCAATTTTCGTGAAACCACGATTGCGAGAGCGGCACAGACGGAAGAAAACACGCCCGCCCTTTCGTAGTTGGCCATGGTCCCGTCCGGATTGAGCGTGAGAAACAGGCCGGTGATAAGCGAGGCAAGCCCGCTGGCGATTTGCTGAATGCAGGAAGTAAGGCTTAAGTAGCGGCCCCGTGACGAACTCTCCACACTTGAGGTGATCATGGCCAGCGCCGGAACCGAGCGGCCTGATACCAGCACCGTGAAGAGTGTTGTCACGGCGAGGGCGCACACCAAGCGGGTGTGACCGAGATGAGTTAGTGCAAGAATCGGGAGAATGGAAAGGCCCGCGAGCCAAGCGAAGACGGTCGGCTTTCCGAAACGGTCGGAGAGAGTTCCGGCAAGCTGAGACGTAAAAAGTGTTGCGAAACCGCCGACCAGAAAAACGAGGGGGAGATCGGATTCGTTTAATCCCACATTCGTTACGAGATAAGCGCTCATGAAAGGAATGACGGTGAAGCCCGAAAACATGAGCAGGATGATCAGAAGAAATCCGACCATCGAGTTGGAGTCGAAGATGAGCTGCAAAGTGGAGCGGCTTTCTCCCAGAGGGCTTAGCGTCGCTCCTGAGGAAGCTTGGACTCCAGAGGGAACGCGTGGGAAGAGGCGCCAGGTCGCGACAGCGATTAGTGCCGTCAAAGCTGCCAATCCGAGAAAAGGCGAGCGCCAGTCGAAACGTTCGGCAAACCAGAGTGAAATGGGCACGCCGGCGATGGATGCGAGCGAAAACGCGGAGACGACGATGCCGGTCGCGAACCCCCGATATTCTTCGCGGAACGAATCGCCGATGATCGCGAAAAGCAGGGCCTGAATGATGCCGCCGAAGCACCCGGTCACAAACCGGGCCGCGGTGAGCGTCTCTGCGCTGAAGGAAAAAGCGCAGGCGAGTGTGCCGACCCCGAAGCCGGCCAGCGTGACCAAAAGTGCGGTTTTGCGGTTGAAACGATCGAGCCACCAGGCGCCCGCTAAGCCTGAGGCAGCTGCTGCGAAGTTATAGGCCGAAGTGAAAGCAGCGAGCGACGTTGGGCCGATGGAAAGGGCTTTCATGAGATGAGCGCCGAGTGGCATGACGACGACGAAATCGAGAACATGAACAAATTGAATCGCCGCGAGCACCACCAGCAGCAAGTGGGGTGAAGAAAGCGGGTTTTCGGGTTCGTGAACTTCTCGCACCACCATTCGCTTCCGCTTATACCACGAATAAAGGCGCTCAACGAGCCCGAGCGCTCAAACGGGAATTTCTGAGATAACGTGGAAGAATCCTTCTCGGTTGTTCAGCAAAAATAATTCGACCGCTTGCACGCATTGGTTCAAAATTTTTCCGTTGCGGGAAGAATCGTCGCGATTTTTTCCAGATCAGGGAAGAGAGGGAATATGAGCCGACGGATTGGCTTCTTTTTGAGTGCGTGGGCGTGCGGCCTGATGGCGGCAATCGACGCCGACGCGCTCACTTTCGATCGCAACGTGCCCAAGGAAACGCAGGAACAATTAACTTCGGATCTCGCGTCGCTTGAAGGGATTTACGGGGCGACGGCCTCCGCTCTTCACACCACTGTTTTCGGGGAAGTGGACGGGAGCGTTTACTCCAATTGGTTCCGCTCGCGGGTTCTCAGGGTCGGATATGATTCGTCGTCGGTGGGCGGAGCCGTGGCCTATGTATCGCCGTTTTCCGATCCGTCGCGAATTGTGCTCACGGCGAACTACACGCGTTTTTCTCATCCGCAAATCGCTCGACTCATGATCATTTTTCACGAAGCCCGCCATACCGAGCGGCAGAACTCCTATTGGCCGCATTCTCGGTGTCCGAGGCTTTTTGTCGACGAGGCGGGGCGCGAAATCAAAAGTATTTGGACGGGGTTGCCGCTTGCGGGTGAAAGCGCGTGCGACAGCCAGATCGGTGGAGCGTATGCGTCCACGGTCATAATGTTGGGGAATATTTCTCTTTATTGCGAAACATGCACGGAGAAGGTGAGAGCTGATGCTGAACTCTACGCCCGGGATCAGTTGAAGAGGGTGATCAATCGCGAAGCCGCTAAGCAAATTAAAGAAGATCTCCATGTTGCGCTCTAGAGCCACTTTATTGTTCGCCGTTATTCTTCTTGCGGGCGTGATTGTCGCGTTCTGGCGCACCCGTGCGCCACTGGAGTCTTCCGAGCGCGAAGTGTCGGGAAAAAGCGTCGCGCGGGGAACCTCTTCTCCGGTTGTCAGAGAAAAGGTCGAACGAGGGGCAGAAGATCCTGTTCTCTTAAACCGCCTTTCCGAAGAAGACGCGCGTAAACTTGCGCTCCTCGATGAGGTATTGGCGTCGAAGAACGATAACGACCCTCGGCTGGATCGAGAACTGCGTGGTTTGTCCGATTCGCTGAAAGAGAAGTTGCGAGAGAAGTATTATGACCTCGCGCCGGAAGACCGTGCGGGTCGGGGGCTCATCATCTTCTTGCTTGGGCGGGAACTCAAGACGGAAGAAGATGTCGCCTTTCTTTCGGAAGTGGTGCAAGAAGAGCGGTGTTTAAGCCTTGATGACTGCACTCAAGCTCCACAGGCAGGCGCCATCGATGAGCATGCCGCCTCGGCTGGCTCGGTTACACTCGTTTACCCGCAGCTCGTCGCAATTCGATCTTTCGAAAAAGCGCTCGGGAATCCGGCTTTGCGGTCGACGGTCCGCGCGGCTCTTGAGGACGCCGAAAGGTACGGGCCGGAGGAAGTCGCCCGCGCCGCCCGGGAGGCGATCGCGCGGGCTGAAAAAAACGGTGTCTTCTAGTCGCGCACGGCCTTAGAAAAGGTTGAGCGAGTTCAGGCAGTCGTTACGACTTCGACTTTTTGCGTTGGTATAAATTTCGCGGCAGGCGTTTTGGGCGGATTTCTTGTCGGTGAAATAGGTTAAGCTGGCGGCCGTGAGGCACGCGAGAAAATCACGGTCTTGATAGGTCACCTTGTTCTCGCCGCACTTCTGGAAGCGCCGGGCGATATCCTCGCGCTTCAGCAATTTCTGGTGGATCGCGAGCCCCACAAGACAAGCGGCGTTTTCCGTTTCGTTGTTTTTATCACTTAAGATGTTCCGGCAGTCGTTGAGCAAAGTCTTGATGCCGCTTTTAGGATCGACGACAAGGCTGCGCGCGTTCAGGCAGGCGCGATAGCCTTTATGAAACTGCTTTAAGTTGAAATACTGTTCGCAGGCCTTGTTTTGTTCGACCGGCGGAACGCTCGACTCCTTGTCTTCGAGAACGAGGCCGAGGCCGACCGCGCACGGGCCGATAAAGGAACGCTCGGGTGTGATTTTCGCGCAAGCTTCGAAACGGGCCTTGTTCTCGACGTTCATCAATTCGGGGACGTGTGTGCCCGTAATGCACGACTCCTGCAGGAAGGCGTCGATTTCATTGTGAACCGGGTAGGCTTCGGCGCACAGTTGAAGCTTGTGTTTAAAGTCTTCGCGTCCGTTCGCGAGATCGTCCGCGATGCTTGCGCCGATCAGGCACGCCATGACCAGGCGGGGTTCGTCTCCGTAGTTGAGGCGGCATCTGGTTTCAACGAGGTTCCGCCCGAGCTTTTGATGGTCTTCGGCGCTCGAAGCGCAGGCGGCGCGGACTTCCGATTGGATCAAGCCGGGGAAGTGTTTCTCGCAGTACTGGGCCACTTCGCCCGTGAAGCGAGCCGGCGTGTCTTTCGTGGTCTTTTCCTCGGCCGGAGCTTTCAGGGAGATCAGTAGAATCGAAATCAAAGCGACGAAACGCATGATGCCGGTGTCCTCACATCATCGGGAATTGCACGTTAAAAACAGATTCAGATCCGGAGCCGAGAAAGTCAAACGCCCGTTTACTTTGATTCTTCGATCTGAGGAATGTATTTGGCCGCCGCGGCGTGCCCCGCATTCGCGTTCACAATGGATAAAATCTTGGCCATAGGGGACGTCATGCTACCGGCATCGTTTGCGGCGATGAGCGACGCGCTTGTCTGCACCTCATACAAACTCACGTACCAGAAGTAATTACGCAGAATCAGAGCGACGTAGTCGCGCGTCTCACGGAAGGGGATGAAGTCGATAAAGAGCATTTTATTGTCGGTCGGGTATCGTTTTTTCCATTGATCCACGCGGCTGAAGCCGGCGTTGTACGCGGCGAGGGTGTATTCGACGTCTCCTTCGTACTGGCGCAGACGCTTCAAGAAGTATTTTGATCCGACTTTGATGTTGATCGCGGGGTTGAAAAGCTGCCGCGCGGATACGCTGGCCACCGAACGCGCGGTTTGCGGCATGATTTGCATGAGCCCGCGCGCGCCGGCCGGCGACCGGGCCTGGGTGTTGAAGGCGCTTTCCTGCCGGATGAGTGAAAGTATGAGAAGCGGGTCGACGTCTTCCGCTTTGGCTTTGACGTCTTCGAAATACCAAAGAGGGAAGTAGAGGCGCAGAGTCGCGGGAGTTACGGTCCAAGGCGCATCGAGAAAGAGTTCGCCGAGCACTTTAAACGACGGAAGCGCGTAGCCGATGCGGTGGAGAAATGCTCCAACGTAGAGCCTCACGCCAGGCTCTAGGGAAGAAATTTGGTTCACGTTGCGCTCAAGCATTTCGGCCGCCAGATGCGGAGAACCGGCGCGAGCCAAGGCTTCGCTGGCGCGTAAGAGGGAATTCAGATCCGGCCGAACGACGGATCGAAGCGCGACTTGCGGCTCCTCCCGCTGGAGAAGGTCGTTGAGCAGCGACTCGTCCTCCATTGCGATGGCGAGCGTATGGAAACTGAGAGGGTGGTGCTTAAGAAGCGATTCCTTGATTTCTTTCCGGACTCTTTCTTGCGAACGTCCCGTTGCGCAACGATAGCGCCAGAACTTCGCGCGCGAATGGTATGCGGAGGCCTCGGCGATATCTTCGACTTTTTGCATGAGTGCAAAAGCTTGAGAGCATTGGTTCTGCCAGATGTGGATCAGTCCCAAGCGGAAGCTCGCTTGGGCGGCCGCCAGATCCTGGGCGCAGGACGAAGCGCTTTGGTAGAGTCGCTTGGCCTGTTCGACGGCATCTACGTCGGGGAAGCGCTCTTCGATTTTGTAAGCGAGCGCGTACGTGAGTTGAGCGGGCGCGCAGGACTTCTGACCGAGAAGCTTTTGGGTCAAGCTCCCGAGTTTGCCGCTGGATTCAAGCTGGTTGACCGCGGCCATGGCTTCCGACACGGAATTTTCGGCGGCTGCCGAAAACCGCCCTTCTTCGAGGGCTTTCACGAGCGCACGGACGGAGTTGCGGTTTGTGCGCTGAGGCCGGCCTCGCGGCAGGCCCTCCCGGCGCGAAATCTCATAAGTGCAATACGGATTCTCCTGGTTTTTTTTTGCTTTTTGAGGGGTGCTTTTCAAGCAGGCCGCGAGCCAGTTGGCCGCTTGGTCTTTGGGCATCCTGCCTGAGCGGAGGCGAATATAGGTGCGGGCTTGGTTGAGAAGGCGCTCGCGATCCTGTTTCGCCTCCTTATCAAGACCTGTGAGGTCGTTTTTGACGACGTTTTCGAGATTTACAGGAGCGGCGAATTTCGCCCCTTTCAAAGACGTCGGCGGCACGACCGGCGGTGTGGCGGCGGCCACGGGCGAATAAACGTACAATGTCAGGAGAATGGAAAGCGTTTTTAACATCGTCGAACGAGATCCGGCTGCCGTTATGCGTACCTAATGACATTGTGCCAGAGCGCAGATATGAGGGCGAGTCTCGTTTCCCAGGCGCTGGGCTTCCGCTCGACGATGGTCCGTGCTAAAGCGGATCCCATGATCAAGAGATTGGTTTATCGTGCGCTTTCCGGAATCAGCGGGTTTCTCTTCTCTCGAGGGAAGTCTTTGGTCGTCAGCCGGAAGGTTCTCGACGTCCATAAACAGCCTTTTCTCCGGCACGATGACTTTCTGGCTCTGAACGTTCCATTTGAGCCGGTCCGGAAGCTGCGCAAGCGTCTCGAAAAAAGTACGGGGTTAAAGCTTCTCAGTCGTGGAGAAGCCCACGTGACCGTGATCACTCCTCCCGAATTCGCGATTCTTAAAAACCATTTGCGCATGCAAGAAATCGAGGAAATCGCGCTTCGGGAAAAGATCCAGGAGGCGGATTTGGAAATTCTCGGGCTGGGGGAAGGACGGCTTGATGACGATGGGGGCGAGAGGAGAACTTATTACATTATTGTCAAATCGAAGCGGTTGATGAGGATCCGCGAAACTGTCGAAAATTTATTCCGCGCGCGGGGCGGGAAAAAGGAAGACTTCGTCGCCGCCGACTATTATCCGCATATCACTGTCGGCTTCACGCACGTGGATCTTCACTCTGAGCAGGGGATCGTGAAGGATGAGCGAAGTCTCCGCTATGAACTGAAGGTGCGGTAACGCTGAACAGCAAGAAATGGGAAGGTGACTTTTTTGAATCCGATCAGATAGCGTTGGGCCTTAAGGAGTTGTGATCATGGCGAAAGCTACCAAGAAAGGCGCTACGAAGAAAACCGGGAAGGTGATATCAACTGAAGTGACGGCGTTCGGATTGCCGCTAAAGACTTGGGTCGGAGGGATCCGGAAATTGAGAGGGACCGAAGGACGCAGCGGGCGACGTGCCTTCGTTTTCGCTTTTTCTGACGCCGGCGTGAAAGACTTGCGTAAGGCCGTCGCAAGTCACCTCCGTAAGTGGCAACTGCAAGATTGCTTGGATAGCAGCGCTGAAAGTCAGTTCTTCCATGGCACCGAAGGGCCTGTTTGGATTCTGCGTGTGCCGGAAAAGAAGAAATCCGGTCATTCGGCTCCTGAATCTTCTCTCGAAAAACTGAATTTCGCCAAATTCCGCGACCTGGCTGGCGCGATCGTGCCGCAACTTTCGGTTTACAAGCCTGATAAGCTGATCCTCGATTGCTACGGCCTTACCCGTGAAGAAGAAGAGGCGATCCTGATCGGGCTGGAAATGGCGTCCTATTCCTATCAGGAAAACCGCCCGCAGGCGCCGAAAGCACGGAAAAAAATGCCCGCGCTGCTATATAAACAGTTTTCATTGACAACTGAAGAGATCGAACGGGCGGCGGAACTCGCACTGGCCGTGAACATCGCCCGTCACTACACAAACATCCCCGGCGGCGAACTCAACCCGCGTACCTATGCCGAAAGCGTGCGCGCGCTTTTCGCGAAGAGTTCCACGACATCCGTGGAGATCTGGGAAGGAGAGCGCCTCGTTGAAGAACGGATGAACCTTCTTTTGGCTGTTGGCGGAGGAGCGGCGGAGGGCCCACGGCTCGTGCACTTGCGCTACCGTCCCAAGGAACATTCGTTGGCCAAGCCCGTCGCTATTGTCGGCAAGGGCGTGACCTTCGATTCTGGTGGTCTCGATATCAAGCCCTCAAGTGCGATGCGCTGGATGAAAAAAGACATGGGGGGATCGGCCGCAGCCCTCGCGATCGCCATATGGGCGGAACGCACGGGGTTCAGCATGCCTCTCGATATTTATCTGAGTCTGGCTGAAAACGCCGTGAGCAACAAATCGTTCCGTCCCGGAGATGTCATCGTCGCCCGGAGTGGAGCCACCGTCGAAATCGGGAATACGGACGCGGAAGGTCGCGTGGTTATGGCGGATGCTCTCGACGTAGCCGTGACTCAGAAAGGGGCCGATGAGCCGCAGGCCGTGATCGATATATCGACCCTGACCGGGGCCATTAAAGTCGGCTTGGGTTCGGAGGTTGCGGGTCTTTTCTCCAATAGTGACCATTTGGCCGAATTGTTGAGTGAATCGGGACATGCGCGTGGTGACCTCATGTGGCGCATGCCGCTTTATCAGCCGTACCGTTCGCAATTGCGATCGACTTTCGCGGACCTCAACAACTCCTCTGAAAGCGGCTTTGGCGGCGCCATCACAGCTGCTTTGTTCCTGGAATCGTTCGTCCGTGATTTTCCGTGGGCGCATTTGGACATTTACGCTTGGCGGGATTCGGGGGGTGGAGCATGGGCCGAAGCGGGCGGCAGCGGACAGGCGGTTCTCGCGGTAACCGAAGCTTTGACGAGGCTGAACGAAGAGTCGTCCGGAATGGAAATGGCTTGATCTCGTCATGGCGGAAGAATCCCAGGGATCGACTCCGTCGATCAAAATTCCCCAAGACGAACTGCATTTCACGTTCGTGCGCAGTTCTGGAGCTGGTGGTCAAAACGTCAACAAAGTGAACAGCAAAGCCGTGCTTCGTTGGAACGCGCGTTCGTCGCGCGTACTGACCGGTGGAATGCGCGAGCGTTTCCTGGAAAAATTTGGGGCGAAGCTCACCCGTGAAGGAGACCTTCTGATCACGAGCGACCGCTTCCGGGATCAGGCGCGCAACGCCGCCGAGTGCATGGAGAAATTGCGTGCGATGATCGCCTCTGTCGCGAAGCCGCCGAAGAAGCGAATCCCGACGAAACCGACAGTCGGGTCAAAGTTGCGGCGTTTAAAAGCCAAAAGGATTCAAAGCGAGAAAAAGCGCAATCGTCGTTTTCGGGACGAGGATTGAGCCAACGGCCAAACTAGCTCACTTTCATGGTGGTGCTCCTAAAGACTCGTCTTGACTGTTGTTTTTTGAGCTTTTCCGCTCATCCCCACGAGAGTGAGCCAGTTTGGACGGTTCAATGCCGTTTTTTTGATCAGCTTAATTTTTAAACAAGCTGCGCTGCACTAAACTGCCATAATCAACTTAAAAACTCCGTCTTTGGTCGTGACATCAGTTTCTTCGTGCGCTAAGTGTCACGAGTCCATATTGAACAAGTACGGTCAAAAACCACCGTTATCGACTGAGCTGAGACAGCTCGGAGGGAAATTAATTATGCGCATGAGTCGTTTGATTTCCTGGGTGGGCCTGGGGCGCCTAGCGGCCTTCGTCCTTCCCATTTTGTTCACAGCAGTAGGTATGGCGAGTGAAGCCGACCTTGTGATGCCGGACCTCGGTGTCGACATCAATATGTTCGGCACGACGATGTCGGGCCGCTCCATTCTCATGGGCGGACTTGTAATCGCGGTGTTCGGTATTCTCTTCGGCCTTTTCGAGTTTGCGCGCATTAAGAACTTGAAGGCTCACAAGGCGATGCTGAACGTCTCGAACCTGATTTACGAGACCTGCAAAACGTACCTCCTGCAACAAGGTAAGTTCCTCGTTTTGCTTGAGATCGCGATCGGCATCTGCATTGTGTTCTACTTCGGCTACCTTAACCAGTTCAGCGCCGACAAAGTTTTGCTGATCCTCTTGTGGTCGGTGCTCGGTATTCTCGGTTCGTTCGGCGTGGCTTGGTTTGGTATCCGGATCAACACGTACGCGAACAGCCGCACGGCTTTCGCGTCTTTGGCCGGTAAGCCGTTCCCCGTGATGGACATCCCGCTCCGCGCTGGTATGTCGATCGGTGTTGTTTTGATCTGCGTTGAGCTCCTGCTCATGATCGCGATCCTCCTTTTCGTCCCTGCTGAAAGCGCGGGTGCTTGCTTCATCGGTTTCGCGATCGGTGAATCCTTGGGCGCATCGGCTCTTCGGATCTGTGGCGGTATCTTTACAAAGATCGCGGATATCGCGTCCGACTTGATGAAAATCGTCTTCAACATCAAAGAAGACGACGCTCGTAACCCCGGCGTTATCGCGGACTGCACGGGCGACAACGCAGGTGACTCGGTTGGTCCGACGGCCGACGGTTTCGAAACTTACGGCGTGACGGGTGTCGCCCTCATCACGTTCATCATCCTCGCCATCGGCACCAGCTTGGGCGCTGGCGGCGTGCATGAAACTTCGCCCGAAGGCGCGAAGATGCAGGCGACCCTCATCGTGTGGCTTTTCACGATGCGGGTTTTGATGATCCTCACCTCGATCGTCTCTTACTGGATTAATAACGGTGTCGCCAAAGCGATGTTCGGGGACAAAAAACGTTTCAACTTCGAGATCCCGCTTACGTCGCTTGTTTGGATCACCTCGATCGTTTCGATCATCGTTACTTTCACCGTCACGCACATGATGCTCGGTGGAATTAACGACTCGCTCTGGTGGCGTATCTCGACGATCATTTCCTGCGGTACCTTGGGTGCTGCTTTGATCCCGGAAATGACTCGTGTGTTCACGTCGGCTCACAGCCGTCACGTTTCTGAAATCGTCGATTCGGGCCGTGAAGGCGGTGCGAGCTTGACGGTCCTTTCGGGTATCGTCGCCGGTAACTTCTCGGCGTTCTGGAAAGGTCTCGCGATCGCGGTCCTGATGCTTGTTTCTTACTGGGCCGCTAACCACGACGACCTGATTAGCCTCATCCCGATGTCGGCTGAAGCGAACTTCTCGGCGATCCATGCCGTCTTCGCATTCGGTCTCTTGGCGTTCGGTTTCTTGGGCATGGGTCCCGTGACCATCGCGGTCGACTCCTACGGCCCGGTGACTGACAACGCGCAGTCGGTCTTCGAGCTTTCGCAAATCGAACTCTTGCCGAACATTTCTTCGGAAATTGAAAAAGAATACGGCTTCAAGCCGGATTTCCAAGGCGGCAAGCAATACCTCGAAGAGAATGACTCGGCCGGTAACACCTTCAAAGCTACAGCTAAGCCGGTGTTGATCGGTACGGCGGTTATCGGCGCGACGACGATGATCTTCTCGATCATCCTGCTCTTGAATCTCCAGCTCTCGCTCCTTGATCCGCACGTTCTTCTGGGTGTGATCATGGGCGGCGCCGTGATCTTCTGGTTCTCGGGCGCGTCGATGCAGGCCGTGACGACTGGTGCGTTCCGTGCCGTCCAGTACATTAAAGAGAACATCAAGCTGGATACGACGGAAGCCGCTTCAGTTGAATCGTCGAAAGAGGTCGTGAAGATCTGCACGATCTACGCGCAAAAAGGTATGTTCAATATCTTCGCTGTGATCTTCACGCTGACGCTCGCGTTCGCGTTCTTCAGCGCGACCTTCTTCACGGCGTACCTCATCTCGATTGCTGTCTTCGGTCTCTATCAAGCGCTCTTCATGGCGAACGCCGGCGGTGCTTGGGATAACGCGAAGAAAGTCGTCGAAGTCGACTTGAAGGAAAAAGGTACGGAACTCCATGCCGCAACGGTCGTAGGTGACACGGTCGGTGACCCCTTCAAAGACACTTCGTCGGTCGCTCTGAACCCGATCATCAAGTTCACGACGCTCTTCGGTCTTTTGGCCGCAGAAATCGCGGCGAGCATGCGTGCGGACGGCGGTATGACGACGACGATCATCGGTTTGATCTTCTTCGTCATCGGTCTCTTCTTCGTCTACCGTTCATTCTACGGCATGCGGATCCGTTCGAGCGGCGCGCTCGCTCAGGCGACGACCACTCGCGAAGCCGCGGCTAAGTAATCGCTTGGCATGAGCTGAACGCAAATTCGCAAAACGGGACTCGGGAACGGGTCCCGTTTTTTTATTCCTCGCCGCCACGGCACTTTTATGACGGGCCGCAATCAAATGAAAATCGTTTGCCAAAAGCTAAAAAATACTGTGACTTTAGGCCCTATCGCTTAAAGGAGAGGCATGCTCTTCGTCATCGCGTTCATTTCCGCTCTCGGTTTTTTGCCCTCAGCGCATGCCGAGTCGATCATTCCCGGCAGTCCTCCGCCGGAGATGTCCCGCTTTACCGCGGAGTGGTGTGGTTCTAATTCGCGCGCAAGCGAAGAGCCTCTCTTTATTGTCGAGGCTTGTTACGGACACGTGCGTTTTCGCGACATCGTGACGGTGCGGGCCCTCGAGTTTAAGGCCTACAACGGCCAAAAGTTCGTTTACGTCGACGCTGAATTCGGCGGCGTGGATTTGCTGAGACTCGAGATCACTCTGGTCGGCCCTCTTTTCGTTTTTGTCCCCGAGAAACTCGATTCCTCAGAAATCATTGAATTCGACAATATGGAATTGGGGCGCGCTTTCTTTTATATCGACGAAAACGGCGAAGTGTTCGCCTTTAAAAGCTTCACGGTCCGTACGAACGAGGTTTTCGCCATCCGGTAAGCGCCTTCGTAAGGCGCTGCGGGCGTCAAACGGGGAGCGAGAGCTGGAGAAGCGTGTTGGCGAGCATTGTGTTCTGCAAATTGACGGAGCGAAAGTTCGTTCTCAAGACGGCTTGCATGTCCATAAAGGCGCCGTAAAGGTCGCACGCGGAAAGATCGGCTCCCGACAAATCGACTCCGCAGAGATTCGCCCACATGAGGTTAGCCCCGCTTAAATGTGCGCCGTAGAGATTCGCGCGCGAAAGATCGGCTTTTTGCAAAGAGGCGCACTGGAAAGTCGCCCCCTGCAAAAGGGCTTGTGAGAGATCCGCCCTGATGAGTTGCGCTTCGGTGAAATCGCACCAGATCAGTGACGCCTCCGAGAGTTGCGCCCCCTTGAGCGAAGCCCCGCGGAAACATGCGCCGTTGAGCTTGGCTTTGTCCAAGATAACGCCGTCGAGGTTCGCCCCGGTGAAATTTGCGCCGACCAAATGGGCTTCTGCGAGTCCCGCGAAGGAAAGATCCTGATGGCTCAAATCGGCGTCGCTTAGATCCAGTCCAAGTTGCACGGCCTCTTCAACGAGATCACGAAAGCGTTCGACAGACTTGTTTTCGAACAAGACCTTTCCGGTTTTGCTGATGATCTCCATTTAATGAGACCTCCTCAGATGATTTAACTGTGCCGGGCCTGCTCATGACCGGGCCGCGGCGGGCGCAACGCCCCGAATCTGTGACTTGAAACCTACGATGAAGATTTGGGCTTTTCTTTTCTCGTCCATTTAAAAAGTGTGGAATGGATGAGACATGGTTTCCGCCGATTTTTAAAATCAGCGTGTCCGGCGGCGCGGCCCTCCCTTCGAAAACGCGGCGACCAGTGTGACAATAAAGAACACCAGGAAGACGTAAAACAAAATTTGTGCGATTCCGGACGACGTCGAGGCTGTGCCGCTGAAGCCGAAAAAGGCGGCGACGATGGAGACGACGAAAAAGATAAGAGCCCAGTAAAGCATTTCGCTTCCTCCCTCCCGGGACGACGCCCGGATGTCATCTGAAGAGAGCTTACTTGCCCGCGGTCCGCATCTGAAATCGCGGATAATGAGAAAAGATCGAAATTTCCATGCGGCTCGTTGCGGGAAATTCTGACGCGGCCAGAGGCGGACCCCGACAGCAGCGAAAAGAGGTCGCACGCTGAATTTCAAATTATCGCAACAAGAGCGTTTGCCGTTGGCGTCCAAGGAGGAAATCCATCAGGCTTTTTACGACGGAAGTGACATCGCCAAGGAGGGGCTTATGAATTACGGCTCCGGTTCGTCGAAACGTCCCGAAAGCATCAAGGAAGCCATTCGGATGGTGGACGAAGCACTTTCGCGGAGCGCGGGCTTTAATGAATTAAAGTCGGCCGTTTCGGAAATGTCGGCCGATGCGGTTGAAGGGCTTCGCGAGTTCAGTTCGAAAGCGATGGAATCCATCGAGGATGCAATGGGTTCCGGTCGCGAAGTCTTTCAATACGTCGACTCGAAAATGCGCGCCAACCCGTGGCCCATTATCGGGGGAGTCGCTTTGGGGGCGTTCCTGCTTGGTCTTGCTGTCGGCACAGAACGTCGCCCGGAACGGAAAACCGACTCCGGTTATCGGCACTGAATGAAAAGGGGGCCACATGGTCAATCGATTTCTTAGAGCCTTGTTTATGGCCGTCTACACTCGCTTTTTCGAAGCGAAGATTCGACGCGGTTCTTTGCAGGCGGTTCGAGGATATTTGAGAGCCGTCGAATTCGCGCGCCTCGGTCTGATGGGTTTGGTCGCGCTCGGCGCGACGGCGGCGCTTTTTGTCTCGGGAGTGATTCTATTGGTCATGGGACTTTTAGCTCTGGCGCCTCTTGAACCGACGACGTTCGCGGTCCTGACCTCCGGCATCGGCATTTTGCTCATGCTGGCAGCAGGTATTGCTATGGCGATCGTGTTCAGTCAGAAGCGCTGGCTGGAGATGTCGAAATCGTACGAGCTGATGGAAGTGGCGCTGGGGCCGTGGCCGGGAGCTGTTCCTCCGAATCCGCTTAAAGCCGTCAGGCGGCATCATGAGGAAGAAGCATACGAAGCGGAACTCGAGCGAGTGAAGAGAGTCCGTGATCTTGCGATGCGACCGGAGCCCTCTCCGACATGATGCCGTTATTTCGTCAGCGTGTATGCGAGGGTCCCGCCGGCTAAAATGCAGATGGCGATAACGGTCCCCATGATGTAAATGGTCGCTGGTCCGATGGCGTTGAATCCCGTTAACTTGCTGAGAAAAGCGCCGATAAAGACGCCCGCGACTCCCAAAGCCAACGTGAGGATCTGAGGCATTCCGGCTTCAGCTGTGATGAAAGAAGCCAGAAGTCCGACGATCACGCCCAGGACCAAAATGACGATCCAATCCATTCGGCCTCCTTGGGGCATAGACGCCGCCACACCTTCCCATCATGCGTCTTTTCGGGTGGGCGAGTCCTATTAGTTTTTGCGGAGTTTTCTTCCCGCGCTTAGGCGAGGCCGAACCGGTGGGAACGACGGTCTCGAATTTTTAGAAAAGTCATAATATCGCCGTGTGAAAGTCATCACCTGGAATATTCACCGTTGCATCGGGCTGGACGGAGGATATAGGCCCGAAAGGATCGCGAGCGTTTTGAAGTCGCTTAAGGCCGACGTTATCGCGCTTCAGGAGGTGGACTCGTCACTTTTAGTCGACGCCAAGACGAATCAGCTGGAGTATTTGGCTTCCAAGCTGGGAATGGAAGCCGTCATGGGACCGACCTTGCGCAGTGACTACGGGGCGTACGGTAACGCGATCCTCACGCGCCACGAAATTCTTCAATGCGAAGAGCACGATTTGAGTTTCCGCAGGTTCGAACCGCGCGGCGCCTTGGCGATTGTACTCCGGCATGAATGTGGCCCCGTCCGCGTCGTAAATACGCATCTGGGTCTTAAGTATTGGGAACGAGCTTTTCAGGTCGACCGGCTGCTTTCGCGGCTCATCTGGGACGAAAGCGAACGCGTCGTCGTTGCAGGCGATTTTAATGAATGGCTGCCGTGGACGGGTAACAACTTACGCCTGGAGCGTTCGTTCTCCGCTTTTTCAAAACGAATGGCGACTTTTCCTTCTCAATGGCCGCGTTTCGCGCTCGACCGCGTTTTCGTTTCGGGGGATGTGGATCGCATAGACTGCAAAGTCGTCATTGACCCATTGGCCCGGGTGGCTTCAGACCATCTTCCTCTCATTGCTGAAATCGAATTTAAGGGCTCGCGGCGGGAATGACCGCCGAAAGCACGGCCTTTTCTAATCCAAGGGGTGTTTCAGCGTTCTACACACCGCGGGCGCGCACGAAATCCCATAAAATCAAGGGAAGCCGGAGGGGAAGATGAAGTGGTTCTTTAAGGCAATTCTCGCGTTTATGGTATTAACTTTGGTTCTGTTCGTGTTCGTTTATTTCATGACTCCGGCCCTCAAAGCCCCAGGGGTACGTCCGGAGCCGACGGAAACGGAAAGCGCCACGTCGGCGCCTTCCGAACGTTAGAGGAGAGGGCTGGTTAACGTAACGGGTGGGGCGCCAGTTCCACGCGCGGGGCTTTCGACGATTCGTCGACGACGAAACGATAGCCGCTGCCGTGCACCGATTCGATGTAACTCGCCTTCGATCCGAGTTTCTTGCGGAGCTTGCTGATGTGCGTGTCGACGCTCCGGCTGTAAACGTGAATGCTTTCGCCCCAGACCGAATTGAGAATTTCATCCCGCGAATAAACCTTGTTGACCTCTTTGCAGAGGAAAAGCAGGAGCTTGAACTCGATCGGGGTGAGGTCGATATCGTGCGCCTGTCCGTTCTCGAAGATCTGAACCTTCTGTGTGCTCTTGTTGATCTCGATATCGCCGAGCTTGAGGATATCGGATTCCATTTTCTCGCGGTCGCGCTTCCGCAGACGGGAATCAACGCGGGCTTTGAGTTCCAGGCCGTCGAAAGGCTTCGAGATGAAGTCGTCCGCGCCGACGGAGAAGCCGAGCACCTTGTCGGAGACCGAGTTCTTTGCGGTCAAGAAAATGACCGGTACATTTTTCAACTGATCGTCCGTCTGCAGGATCGAGCATAAACGGTATCCGTCGCCGTCGGGGAGCATGACGTCGAGAAGAATCAAATCGAACGCTTTCTTCTGAAGCGCACGAGATGCTTCCGCGAGCGACTTCGCCCATTCGAGATGAACAGAGCTTCCAAGCGCCCGTTTGACAAGGTTGAAAGCGTCTGACGAATCTTCCACTAGAAGTACATTGTGCACAGCGACCCCTCCTGATGGTTTTATAGTACATGCAATGTTTATTTAGTTTTT
>CALBDW010000017.1 GCA_937927435.1 uncultured Bdellovibrionales bacterium | reverse complement strand
AGGCTCGTTCGCCATCCGCGGGGGGATCGTCGACATCTATTCGCCAGCCCACAAATTGCCGGTGCGGATTGAACTATTCGGCGACACGATTGAATCTCTGCGGCATTTCAATCCCGAGACGCAACGGTCTGAGTTCGAGATCGACTCTTTCACAATCATTCCGCCGCGCGAAACACTCTACAATGACGAAACGCGTTTTCGAGCCGCCCGGCGCTACCGCGAAAATGTCGAGGGCCGTCCCGTCGATGAATTCGATAAAGATGCGATTCAACAATCGCTGACCCATGGCAATTTCTTCCCGGGAGTCGAGTTTTTAATCGGCGATTTTTACGAGTCCTTCGCGTCACCGGTCGAACATTTCGCCGCCGGTGATGTGAACCTCTGGCTGATCAACCCGATCGAGATCGCACGCGAAGCCGATCTCCTTATCGAGCGGATGAAAAAAGAGTTCGCTGAATCCGAAGGAGCGGCCATCCGCCCGGCCGTCAGCGACCTGTTCTTAACTTATGACCAGTTCCCTCAGGACTTCGCCCGAAGAACGGTCACCTTCTCGAAAATCGAGATTCAAGATTTTCCCGGAGCAGAGGAATCGGCGGACGAACGCATCCACGCTTCTATCCAAGAGATCAAATTTCCTCCGGCCCCAACCGCCAACGAAGCGATGGACCAAGCACTCTCCCGCGTGCACGATTGGCGGAAAAACGGGGCAGCTGTTTTGATCGCGGCAGGCACGGTCGCTCAAAGCCAACGATTGGCGGCGTTCTTGGAGAAGAGCCACTTTCAACCGCGAATCGTCGATGAAGACGACTACGCCCTCCCGCACTGGTTTGAAGAACAGATCCAAGACCCGAATCTGATTCACATTGTTCCGCGCGGACTATCAGAAAGCCTGCGGCTTCCTGACGAACAGCTCGTTTTCCTACGAGATGAAGACTTTTTCGGAAAGAAGCAACGGCGACCGAGAGAACATAAGACATCGAGCACGCTGGAACAACGGGCTCAAGCCGTTAGCTTCGCGGACCTCAAGCCGGGCGATCCTGTTGTCCACGTCCTACATGGAATCGGCATCTACGAAGGGTTGAAAGTGATGTCCATCGGCGGAATCGAAGCCGAGTTCATCACGCTTTCCTACAAAGACGGTGATAAGCTTTACCTCCCCATTTACCGGATCAACCAAATCCAGAAATATTCGGGACCGCGGGGAGTTCACCTTGTCGACAAGCTTGGCGGAACCCAATGGCAAAAAACCAAAATCAAAGTGCGCAACCACTTGCGCGAAATCGCCGCCGAGCTCTTGCAGCTTTACGCGAAGCGGAGCCAGATCAATCGCCTGCCTTTTCCGCCGAATGACGACGATTTCGCCAGCTTTGAAGCAGCTTTTCCCTATGATGAAACCGAAGATCAACTAAAAGCGATCGACGATATTGTAAAAGACATGACGTCCGACCGACCGATGGATCGCCTGGTTTGCGGCGACGTCGGTTTCGGTAAAACGGAAGTGGCTATGCGCGCTGCCTTCAAGGCCATCGAAGGTAAACGGCAGGTCGCCGTCTTAGCGCCGACGACTGTCTTGTGCTTCCAACATCTTGAAACGTTTCAAAAGCGCTTCAAGGTCTGGCCGGTCACGATCAAAGCGCTCAACCGTTTCGTCTCCAATTCGGATGCGCGGAAAATTCTCGAAGAGCTTCGCGAAGGAAAGATCGACATCATCATCGGAACCCACCGGCTTCTCAGCAAAGACGTCACGTTCAAAAACTTGGGTCTTCTGATCATCGACGAGGAACAACGGTTCGGCGTCGCTCACAAGGAGAAGATCCGGAAAATGAAGGTCGGAGTCGACACTCTCACGCTTTCGGCAACCCCCATTCCGCGCACGCTGAACATGAGCCTTGTCGGGATGCGCGACCTGAGTATCATCAACACGCCGCCGGTCGACCGCTTACCCACGCGTACCTTTGTCACGAAGTTCGACCGCGAAACGATTCGCAAGGCGATCGAAGCTGAGATCCAGCGCGGCGGGCAGGTTTTTTTCCTGCACAACCGAGTGCAGAGCATTTACGAAGTCGCCGATCAGTTACGCGAAATCGTTCCTAACGCCCGCATACGCATCGGGCACGGGCAAATGGACGAGGACGAGCTCGAAAAGGTAATGGTCGCTTTTTATCACCATCAAATCGACGTTCTCGTTTGCACGACGATCATCGAATCCGGTATCGATAACCCGCGCGCAAATACAATGTTTATCGACAACGCTCACCAACTCGGCTTGAGCCAGCTTTACCAATTGCGGGGTCGGGTCGGGCGCAGCAAAGAACGGGCCTACTGCTACCTCTTGATCCCACCCAATAAACGCATCGACAAGGAAGCGCAGGAGCGCCTGAAGATCATCCAGGAGAATACGGCTCTCGGCAGCGGTATCCGTATCGCCCATCACGACCTGGAACTGCGGGGCGCCGGAAATATTCTCGGCGAAGACCAGTCCGGGCACATCGATGCCGTCGGGTACGAGCTGTATCTCGAGCTGCTTGATGAGGCGATCCGAACGGTTAAAGGCGAGGAGATCGTTGAAACGATCGACCCTGAAATCAACGTGCGAATTCCGGCTCTCATTCCCGACAGTTACATCCCCGACATCCGGATCCGCCTCGCTTACTACAAAACAATGAGTGAAATCGCGTCGCCGGACGATATGGAAAGACTTGAGGAAGAGTTGAACGACCAGTTCGGCAAGCTTCCCGAGCCGGTTATCAATCTGATGGGTCTTATGCTTATCCGCCATCACTGCCGCAAACTCGGAGTACGCGACCTCAGTTCGGGAACGAAATCCATTTCGTTGGCCTTTACGGACAAAACACCGTTGCCTCCTACCGAAGTCGTGGCATTGGCGACCCGTGAGCCGAAAAAATACTCGCTCACGCCCGATATGCGCCTGATCGTGCGCATGGAGAACATCAACTGGCCCAACATCTATGACGAACTCATGATTCTCGACCGGCTGTGTCCGCAACCATCATCTTCGTCCGGTCCAGAGAAAGTTAAAAAGCCAGGCACTATAGGACAAACTCATCCGCGCCGATAAAATAAAAGCTATGTCTTTTTATCGTGCGCTCGTGACGTTTCTTTTTGTCCTGTCCGCTTGCCTGCAGGCATACGCGCAGGAGTCCGATCTCTTCGATGAGGAACTGTTAAAGAAGCTGCCGCTCAGAAAAAAGATCGGCCAAATGTTCATGGTTGGGTTCCGCGGACAAACTCTTAAAGAAGGTCTCGGCGCGAGCATTAAGGCGATTTCACCGGGGGGAATCATTATTTTTGGACGCAATATCTCTACCCCGAAGCAAGTTGCCGAACTCATTTACTCGGCCCAAAAAGCTTCGCTTGCGGCCACCGGCGTTCCTCTTTTGGTCGCGACGGACCAAGAAGGGGGAAACGTCATTCGCATTAAAACCGCCATCGCACTTCCAAGCCCGTTGGCGATCGGGCAAGCCGGAAAACCCGAGATCGCTGAGAAAGCCGGCCTCGCGACCGGCAGGTTGTTGAAAACCTTGGGGATCAATATGAATTTGGCCCCCGTTCTCGATGTTTCCGACCCCAAGAAATTGACGTTCGTCGGAACCCGAACGTATGGCAGTGATCCTTATCTTGTCGCAATGATGAGTTCGCACTTCGCCGCCGGCCTTATGAACGCCGGTGTCTTGGCGACTGGAAAGCACTTTCCTGGCCACGGCGGAATTAGTGAAGACTCTCATCTTTTGACACCGGAAAAGAATGAAACCCTCGATGAGATGATGAAACATGACTTGATTCCGTTCGCGAAGCTTCAAGAGCGTTTCAAAAACCAATGGGCCGTCATGTTAGCGCACGTTTCTTATCCGAAAATCGATCCGTCGGGCGACCCGGCCACTTTTTCCAAGCCGATCGTTCAAGGTATTTTGCGGGAGAAGCTGGGCTTCGACGGAGTTGTACTTACCGATGACCTTTCCATGGCGGGTGCGGAGAAGATAAAAGACTTCGATGAACGGGTCATTCGCTCAATCGAAGCCGGCGCTGACATGATTCTTGTCGCATGGAACTCCAAATGGCAGCGTTCATTAGTGCAGATTGTGGAGCGCGCCGTTCGAAGCGGTCGTATTTCAGAAAAACGCATCGATGAAAGTGTTCAGCGGATTCTTCGAGCAAAGAAAAAATTCGCGACCGATAATAAGCTTGCGAACCCTTATCAACTCCAAATGGCAGTAAATTCATCGGATTTGAAAGAGGTCGCTGCGGCGACTCTCGTGAGCACCTTTTCCCGCGCGATCGACGGAGATGAAAAAGAACTTCGCTCATATGCCGCTGATCGTCCGGTGCTCGTATTTTCGTCGAGCCCGGAATTTACAACGAGCTTTCTCAAAGGCCTTTCGAAGCGCAACAACGTACGGACTTTTAAACTCGATGTTGGGCGCCCGCACGACGTCAACCGGATTATGCGCGCGAATCCAGACGCCCTTGGCGTCTTTTATCTATCCGGTTATCGGATCGGTCGTATCGCCTCTAAAATCGGCGACGATGTCGCCCGCCGCATGCTTTTGGTCACGGTCGAGCCGCCTGGGCATCTGCCCAACATCGACAACTTCCGGTACGTGAAATCGGTATTCATGAGACATCCCGCTTTGGGCAGCCTCATTGCAAGGCGATACTTCCGGGAACAAAAAAGAGCAGCCACATTGCGTGCGCCTGCAGTCGCGACCTCGAAGAAATAATCTTCTAACTATTGTCGTTGGTATCCCGCCGCGTGGGCTCGCAAACGCCCGAAAAACGGCAGTCCGATCGATAGTTCGCGAATAAGGTTCGCTTGCGGATCCCATTCGAAATCGATCCGATAACGTTCACGCTGGCGCCCGTCGTTGACGAGGAAGCGTGAAGCTTCAAGTGTAGTCGCGACAGGCCAGTCCACTCGCCAGATATTACGACCGACAACTACGAACACAGGATCGACGTCCGCACAACGCCCCGCGGACAAGTGATCGGTCAGCGCGAAAAACAATCCGATTATACTTTGAACGGACCCATCGGCTATGAACGTGCGTAGGCCATCACACTCGTACTCGTTCGTCGAGGTTCGCTGCCAAAGTTTTTTCGTCCCAGTCGTGAGATCGATCTCTTCTTGCCAGAGCAGAACCCCGTTCGCCTCCGTCTCGGCACGCAACTCAAACTCTTTGTTTTTCCTGATGGGATACTGAACACGAGCCCGGCATTCGAGAAGGCGCCGATCAGCGGACAAAACGCGCCTGCTTAAAACAGCTGAGGCCGCGTAAAGCGGCCCCCGCATTGAGTATTCGACTGTTTCTGTCTGAAACTTCGCCGGTTCGCTGAACTGAAGCCGACTTAGCAGTCGCCCGTTCAAATTCACTCCTTACGGAGTCCGCGAGCGGCATCGATCCGCGCTCTCGCGCGTGCCAGCTCATCTTGAAGTTTCTTGATTTCTTCAGGCTCCAAAGACTCGGTCGCTAAACGGTGTTCGACCGTTTTTTGCATTTCTTCCGCAGTCGCAACGTCAACATCTTCCGCGGGCTCGGCGATTTCAGCCAAAACATTCACGCCTTGTGGTTGCACTTGGCAGTAACCACCGCTGACAGCGACGTAGCGCAGTTGGTTTTCGCCTTTCAGGCGATACTTCACTACGCCGGTTCCCAGCGTGGTCAAAAGCGGCGCATGCCCAGGAAGAAAATTGAGTTCTCCGCGGAAGCCAGGAACGAAGACTTCTTCGATTTCCTGGCCGCCCACGAGCCGCTTTTCTGGGGTCACGATCGTTAAAGTGTACATTAGAGTCTCTTCGCCCTTTCAAGAACGTCTTCAATAGTTCCGACCATGTAGAACGCTTGTTCCGGAACATCGTCGTGTTTACCGTCGAGAATTTCGCGGAAACCACGAACGGTATCCTTAATGTCGACGTAAACACCCGGCATACCCGTGAACTGCTCGGCGACGAAGAACGGTTGGCTCAAGAAGCGCTGAACCTTACGTGCGCGAGCGACGACAAGCTTATCCTCTTCAGAGAGTTCGTCCATACCGAGGATCGCGATGATGTCTTGAAGCTCGCGGTTACGTTGCAACAGAGCCTTAACGTCTTGCGCCGTGCGGTAGTGCTCCTCACCGACAATAGCAGGATCGAGGATACGCGAAGTCGAGTTGAGCGGGTGCACCGCCGGATAGATACCAAGCGCCGCGATTTCACGGTCGAGGTTCGTCGTAGCGTCCAGGTGCGTGAACGTTGTAGCCGGAGCGGGGTCAGTGTAGTCGTCCGCCGGAACGTAAACCGCCTGAACCGAAGTGATCGAACCTTTTTTCGTCGATGTAATCCGCTCTTGGAGAGCACCCATGTCCGTCGCCAACGTCGGTTGGTAACCGACCGCCGACGGGATACGGCCCAGAAGCGCCGAAACTTCAGCACCCGCTTGCGTGAAGCGGAAGATGTTGTCGATGAAGAGAAGAACGTCTTGGCCTTCGACATCACGGAAGTATTCGGCGATCGTCAGACCGGTCAATGCAACGCGAGCGCGGGCTCCCGGCGGTTCGTTCATCTGACCGAAGACAAGCGCCGTTTTCTCGATAACGCCCGACTCGGTCATTTCACGCCAGAGGTCGTTACCTTCACGAGTCCGCTCACCGACACCCGCGAAGACCGAGTAACCACCGTGCTCGGTCGCGATGTTACGGATGAGCTCTTGAATCAAAACCGTCTTTCCGACGCCCGCACCGCCGAAGAGACCAATCTTACCACCTTTCATGTACGGAGCGAGCAGGTCGACGACCTTGATACCCGTCATGAGCATTTCAGCTTTCGTGGACTGGTCTTCGAACTTCGGAGCCGGACGGTGAATTTCCCAACGTTGTTCGGCTTTAACAGGTCCTTTTTCGTCGATCGGCTCGCCCACGACGTTCAAAATACGTCCGAGAACTTCTTTTCCAACCGGAGTCGTTATCATCTGTCCGGTATTGACGACAGCCTGACCGCGAACGAGACCGTCGGTCGAGTCCATTGCGATCGTGCGAACGGTTTTATCTCCCAAGTGCTGGGCAACCTCGAGCACGAGATTACCTTCACGATCGTCGATCGCTTTATTTGTTACACGTAACGCTGTGTTGATCGCCGGAAGCTCTCCCGAAGGGAATTCGACGTCAACAACCGGGCCCATGACCTGTTTAATGATTCCGTTTTCCATTCTCTCAACCTTTCAGGGCTTCTGCGCCGCTCGTAATCTCGATCAATTCCGTCGTAATGTATGCCTGGCGAAGCTTGTTGTAAGTCAACGTCAGCTTGTTGATCATTTCGCCAGCGTTCTTCGTCGCGTTTTCCATTGCTGTCATACGAGCGCCGTGTTCGGCCGCCACACTCTCGGACATGCAACGGTAAACTTGGACATTAAAGTGGCGAACGATCAGGTGTTCGACGATTTCCGCGGGAGCCGGCTCGAAAATCATGTCCGGCGGGAAACCCGACGTACCTTTGTTCAAAGTGGCCGCCGATTCAATGTCGATCGGCAGAAGAGTCTCGCAGACGACGTTCTGCTGAATCGCCGACTTGAACTCGTTGTACACCAAGCGGATTTCGTCGTACTGGCCCGCCGTATACGCTTCGATCAGTCTTTCCGCGACTTTCGCCGCCATATCGAACGAAACATCGCGGGCCAGATTCAAAATCGTGTCGACCGGCTTAACATTGCGGCTTTTGAAATAATCAGCCGCCTTACGACCAATAAAGAGGCAGTCGATCGTCTCAAAGCGATGGCGGTTTTCACGCAGGAAGCGCTCGGTGAACTTATTAATGTTCGTATTGAACGCTCCGCAAAGGCCGCGGTCACTCGTGAGAACAACCAGAAGAATCTTCTTCGGATCGCTCTTACGCGTAAGCAACGGATGGCTCACCCGCTGAGTCACGGCGATATCGGCGATCATCGAAAGAAGGCTGCTCGCGTACTGCCGTAAATTAACAATGTTGTGTTGCGCACGACGCAGTTTTGCCGCTGACACCATTTTCATGGCGCGCGTGATCTGCTGCGTGTTAACCGTGCTCTCAATCCGCGAACGGATGTCCTTCAAACTCGGCATCGATACTTCCGATCCCTAATCAATGCTTCGTGCTCGGCTCAAAGACGGCTGCAAACTCTTTCAACGCGTCAGTGAGCATCTTCTTGGTTTCGTCTTTAATCGCTTTATCTTTCGAAATCTGCTCGATGATGTTCGGGTACTTCTGACGCATGAACTGGAGCACTTCCGCTTCGTACCGGCGAACCTCGCTCTCCGGAATGTCGTCGACGTAACCGTTCGTC
>CALBDW010000016.1 GCA_937927435.1 uncultured Bdellovibrionales bacterium | reverse complement strand
CCTGTGCCTGAAAGGGAAACGCGGGATCACCCACCATGAACCGACATGAACCGGAGATCCAGTTCGACTGCCCCTGTTAAGTGCGGAGATCCTGATTTCGCGGGAGATGGCGTCCCCAAGGGGATTTGAACCCCTGTATCCACCGTGAAAGGGTGGTGTCCTAGGCCACTAGACGATGGGGACGTTGTGGGCTGTCGTTTCGCTCGGCTTTAAGGAATTGGTGAGCCGCGAAGGATTTGAACCTTCGACCCCATCCTTAAAAGGGATGTGCTCTACCAGCTGAGCTAGCGGCTCCCTCAAAGACGAACTCACAAAGAGCTGCCAATTTCAGAGAAAACTCGCGAACTGTCAACTGTTTGCCTGAGAATTTTTGTCATTCTTGTAACGTTTCAGCCTGTCTGTACACGATTTCCTGGTGCTCTGATTAAGAACTATGCAGCCGACGCTTAAAATGAGGGCAGGCCGGGCCGGGCGAGGCTTGAGGAGCCCGCGGGCCAAGCCTAAAACTGCGGTAAAGAGGCTATTACGGGAAGAGTGCTTTGATCCACAGGGTTTGTTCCCGTCCGGGGCCCACGGAAACCACGTCGATTGGGGTCGCGAGTTCCGTACCCACGAAGTGGATGTAGTCCCTGGCCGCCTGCGGGAGTTCCTGAATCGAACGGATTTGGCTGATGTCTTCGCTCCAGCCCGGCAGGGTTCGGTAGACGGGTTCGACCCGCGCGAGTTCCGAAGTCGAGATCGGCATGTCCTTGATTTCCTGGCCGTCCAGCTTGTAGGCCGTGCAAACCTCGATTTTCTCAAGTCCGCTTAGGACATCGAGCTTCATGAGGGCCAAGTTCGTAATACCGTTGATGCGAATCGCGTACTTCAGCGCGACCAGATCAAGCCAGCCGCAACGGCGCGGGCGGCCTGTGGTAGCTCCGAACTCGTGGCCGTTTTTGCGGATCAAATAGCCCAACTCTCCGGTGATTTCCGTCGGGAAGGGACCGGATCCGACGCGAGTGGTGTAGGCTTTCGTGATCCCGATAATCTTTTGCACCGAGTGGGGGCCGATACCGCTTCCGATGCAGGCGGAACCGGCGATCGTCGAAGAGCTGGTAACGTAGGGATAGGTTCCGTGCAGGAGATCGAGCATCGTCCCTTGTGCGCCTTCAAACAAAACTTTCTTCCCGCTGCGAAGCGCTTTATGAATCAGCATGGAGGCGTCTTTGCAACGGTAGGGCGCGAGTTCTTTCGCGAGTTCGAGAATCCGCTTGTAAAGTTCGTCGACGTCGATCGGATCGACTTTGTAGTATTCCTTCAAAAGGAAGTTCTTCTCTTTGATCGCGGCTTCGAGTTTTTCGCGAAGTTTCGTTTCATCAAAAATGTCGCCGAAAAGAATCGCCTTGCGGGACGCACGGTCCTCGTAAGCGGGGCCGATCCCACGTCCCGTGGTTCCGATTTTTTCGTGACCAGCAGCTTTTTCGCGAGCTTGATCGAGAGCACGATGGTAGGAGAGCAAAACCGTCGCTTGGTCGGAGATTCGCAATTGCTCGGGATTGGCGATGAGCCCCGCCTGGCGCAGCGAGCGGATTTCGCTTGCGACTTCTTCGATGTCGAGCACCACACCCGCGCCGATGATGCAGATGGTTTTCGGGTGCAAGATTCCGGAAGGGACAAGGTGTAAGACGGTTTTGACGCCGTTTACGACCAGTGTGTGTCCGGCGTTTGCTCCGCCTTGATATCGAACGACGTAATCCGCTTGGGCGGAGAAAACGTCGACGACTTTACCTTTCCCCTCATCACCCCATTGGGAACCAACGACGATAATTCCGGGCACGGGTGATCTCTCCTTCCATGCCGCCGAATTGGCGATCGATGCAATTGAACCGAAGCTTCAAGCTCCCCGAAACTGCAGCGCAAAGCAAGAGTTGACGAAAGGCGGCTTAGGTTGTGGGCTTCCCTTTTGGGGCGGAAAAACCGGCCTTGTACAAGGCCTCCTCGGGGGGCAAACGGTCGCTGGTTTGGCCGCCCGTAGCAAAACTGATGATTTTTTGGGCGGCCTCCCGAGAGGCGGCGGCAAATGCCTCTGCGGTCGTGGCTCCGAGATGAGGAGAAAAAACCACTTGCGGGAACTTGAGCAGAGGTGAGTCCTGAGGCAGTGGCTCACGTTCGAAGACATCGAGTCCACAGGCGGCGATCCACTTCTCATTTAACGCGTAGATGAGGTCGCGCTCGGCGACCACCGTGCCGCGCGAAGCGTTGATGAGAATCGCATGGCGGTTCATTGACTTCAGCCGTTCACGTGACAGCATGAAGCGGGTCTCATCGGTAGCTGGGACGTGAAACGTCACGACGTCGGCGAGTTTCAGAAGTTCATCGAAGCTGACCCTTTGCGCCCCCACCGCTGAAAAATGGGCATCTTCTTTGTAGGGGTCGAACGCCACGATTTTCATTCCGAACGCGGCTCCGACTCGGGCGACGCGTGAGCCGATTCTTCCAAGACCGACGATTCCGAGAGTTTTGTCGTTCAGTTCTCGGCCCATGAGAGATTCGCGCCGCCACTGGCCTGCTTTGACGGCGGCATGCGCTTCCACAATTTTGCGGGAGCAGGCGAGAATCAAACTCCACGTCATTTCACAGGCCGAGGCCGCGTTCGCTCCAGGCGTGTACATCGCCACGATCCCTCGCTTCGCGAGAGCCGCGAAGTCGATGTGATCAAAGCCGCTTGTCCCGGTCACGACGACGCGCAACTTCGGCGCTTTATTAAGAAGATCTTCGTCAATTCGAGTTCGGCTACGGATGACGAGGCCTTCGCATGAGGCCAGCAAATCGTCGGGCGGCACGGGATCGGGCACCCATGTCACGTCAACCGAGGGCTCGCCTCGCAGGAGAGCTAAAGCACTGAGATCGAATCGATCGACGACGAGTACGCGAAAAGCCATATCAGACTTTCATGACGACGGGCGGGCACTTTTCCAGAATCGTCCGGGCGTTTTCAAGTGCCGTTTTGATTTTGTTTTCTTCGATGGTGCTGGGTTGCAGACGGTTGATTGAATTCACGAGCGCTTCCAGGGTCACGAGGAGATCCCGGTCGGAAATGGCGCCCATGTGGCCGATGCGGATGATTTTCCCTTTCAGTTGGTCCTGACCGCCCATCACGACGACCGAATCCGTTTTTTCCATATCGGCGCGAAGCTTTTGGCCGTCGATGCTATCCGGAACACAAAGCGCGCTGAGACTGGGGGAGGGGACTTCCGGAAAAATTTTGAGCCCCAGTTCACGTGCGGCCGTGAGGGTCGCATGCGATAAAGTTTGAATGCGTTCGTAAACGCGCTCCATGCCTTGGCTGAGGAAGATTTCGAGTACGAGATCCAGAGCGCGGACGTGCGTGACCGCCGCCGAGAAGTACGATTCTCCTCTTTTATTGGCTTCGCGTTCGCGGCGTAAATCGAAGTAGTATCGAGGGCTTCGCGCCGTTTCGGCGATTTTCCATGCTTTTTGAGAGAGTGAGATGAATGACAACCCGGTCGGAAGCATGAAGGCCTTCTGGCTTCCGGCCACCAGAACGTCGATGCCCCATTCATCCATCGGAAGCGGGATCGCGCCCAGAGCCGTGATCGCGTCCACCATAAGAAGAGCGCGATGGTTGCGCGTCAGCTGCGCGATTTCCCGGATTGGATGAAGGACGCCCGTCGAAGTCTCGCACGCTTGCGCAAGAATGGCTATGGCGTCGGGATGTTTTTTAAGGAGCTCTTCGACCTCTTCGATGCGGACGACCCGGCCCCAAGGAATGTGGAGTCGCAGGACTTCCGCCCCGTAAGCCTGTGCGATGTCGGCCCAACGCTCACCGAATTTACCGGAAACGATCGCGATGACTTTATCTCCCGGTGAGATACAGTTGGCGATCGCGGACTCCATCGCGCCCGAACCGGTCGACGTATGAATGAAGACGGATTCTTGCGTGGAAAAGACGCGTTTTAAGTTGGCGAGCACCCGCTGCCAGAGTTCGATGAATTCAGGGGTGCGGTGGTGCTCCATCGGGCGAGCCAGCGCCGCGAGGACTTCGCTAGGAATCGGAACCGGCCCGGGAGTCATCAGTGTGTAGGGCGTCGTCATGATTTGCCGATTCTAGACGGCCCTTCCGTATCAGGCAACCTCGCGTCGCGGCTCAACGCGATGGTTTGAAAGCTCCTTGAAAAAGGCTAGTAAGCCTTATAACCTCGCCCCAGAGATGCACTTCGTAAGCTCATCAATTGCCTCAAGTTATGGCCACTGCTGGATTTTGTCGCTTCTTGCCGCGATGACGTTATTCAGTGGTTGCGCTTATCGCGCCGGTTATGGCGATCGCCATATCCCTGGGGGCTATCGGACTGTGGCGGTGCCTGTTTTCAAAAACATGACTCACGAAGCGGGCGTTGAAGTGTATTTCACGAACGCGATGATCCGCGAGCTGGAACGCGCCCGGATCGGGGTAGTGACCGACCGGAAAGACGCGCAGGTCACTCTCGAGGGCACGGTTGACAGTATCGAATACGTCGGTGGCGCTCCCGTTTCAGGCCCGGGATCGTCGGTCTTGAATTCGACCTTTCAAATCATCGCGCGGACAACCTTGCGTTTGCGGCGCAATTCCGACCAGAAGGTTTTATGGGAAGCCGCTTTTCAAAAAGAGTTACAGTACTACTCGCCGCAAATTAAAATCGAAGAGCTTTCCGCGGCCAATGCGATTTACAATCACAGCGCCCGCTATCAAAATATCGAAACCATCGCCAATGACATGATGGCGGAAGCGCATGACCGATTGACGGAGAATTTTTGATGTCGGAAGCCGGATGGACTCCGCAGCGCTTGAATGAGTCGATTCAGCGGGGCGAAATTTATCCGTTTTATCTTTTCTTCGGTGACGAGACCTTCCTCATCGAGGAGGCGCTTTCGACCATCGAGCAATGCGCCCTGGGGGACGGCCTTCGGGATTTCAACTTCAACACTCTCTATGGGGGCGAAACCGACGTCGCGGAGATTCGTGACGCGGTCGAGACTTTGCCCATGATGTCGCAAGTGAGGGTTGTTGTCCTGAAAGACGCGCACGAACTTTCCGATAAAGAGTGGGAACAGCTCATGCCGTTGATCGAGGAGCCGGTTCCCACAACGGCCTTCATCTGCGTCGCAAGCAAGATCGATAAACGGAAAAAACATATCAAGCGCTTCTTCGAGCGCGGCGTCGTGGTCGAGTTTAAACGTCCCTTCGACAATCAAATTCCCGATTGGATCCGGACGCTTGCAAAACGTCACGAAATCAAAATGTCGGGCGAGGTGGTGGAACTCTTTCACCAGCTCGTCGGTTCGAACCTGCAGGACATCAACGCGGAACTGATCAAACTCCGGCAGTATTTGGGTACCAAGAAACAGGCGAGCGTTGACGACGTCTTGAAAGCGGTGTCTCGGGTCCGTCTGGAAAGCGTGTTTGATTTGACCGACGCGATCGGGAGAGGGGATCGGGCGCATGCTCTTTATTGTCTTGTGAACCTCTTGGATAACGGTCAAAGCGAGATCGGCATTCTGGCTTTGGTGGCTCGCCACATCCGTATTTTGAAGCTCATCCATGAAGGGCTCAAAGAAGGCTTGAGTGGCCCGAAGCTCAGTGCTCGTGCGGGAATCTCGCCGTACTTCCTCAAGTCATATGTTGAACAGGCGCGCGCTTGGTCCGACCGGAAGATCGAGCGAACCTTCCAGGCGCTTCTCGATACGGATCGGGCGCTCAAATCGTCTCCGGTCGCGGCTCATATCTGGCTTGAAAACTTCATCGTCCATACGTGCGAACTTAGCCGCTGACGGCGGGTCAAAAGTCCAATAAATCCAATAACTTCGGAGCGGGCCGGACTCGACTTTACCTAGGACTCGAGTTTTCCGATAAGACCCTCGTAAGAGGAAGTTCGATGTCGTCAGCTGAAAACTTGAGCGAAACCAATAATCATGAGACGACGGCCCCAGTTTCCCTTGCCCGAGAAGGACGGGAAAGCCGGCGGACGCCTCGTCGGGTCTATACGAGATCCGTCGGTGTCTTATGGAATGGGCAATACGCGGTCACTCGAGGCTTGCAAATCAGCGAAGGCGGCATGCTCTTCCGCTCCAGCGTTTCGCTCCCGGTAAAAAGTCAGATCGTCGTTTCTCTTGTGCTTCCTGGAAGTGGTGACGTCATCGTCACGCGGGGTGAGGTGATTTACGAACGACCGGACACGCCGCCGTTTCGGCAAATCGGGGTCCGTTTCAAAAGCCTTCCTCTAAATCTTCGCCGTCTGATTCGAAACTACGTCACGGCCAAGACTCAGGCAGAAGCCGAGGCCGAGGCCGAATCGGCGACGAAGGATAAGCAAACTGGCTCACTTTAATGTTGATGATCCTAAGTGTGCGAATCAACAATGGTTTTTCAGCGCTTTTGTCATCCCCACGATAGTGAGCCAGTTTGAAAATAAAAAGACCGGAAGCATGTTCCGGTCTTTAGATTCTGCTATTAGGTTCAAGAGGCCAGCTTACTGAGCGGCCATCTTCGAGACGCGTTGAGAAAGGCGGCTGATTTTGCGAGCTGCCGTTCTTGCGTGAATGATGCCTTTCGCAGCTGCCTTGCCGATCTTGCTCATGTAAGTGCTCAAGAGGGTCTGCGCGCCCTGTTTATCACCGCCCGCGATTGCTGCGCGTAACTTTTTCTCCCACGTGCGAACGGCCGCTTTCGTCATCGAGTTGCGCTTGTTTCTACGAATAGATTGGCGTGCGCGTTTTTCCGCAGACTTATGGTTTGCCAAGAGAAGACCTCCAAATTACCTTCAAAACGTCTAGTAAAGACGATGGGTTAACATAGGGCCCCGAGATTGACCAGAAAAAAGTAAATCGGCCGATCCAGAGGGGCCGAGCGGTGGCCGGTGTCAGGGGCGTGGCCGTTCATGGCCGGATGGGCTAATTGATTCTAAATCCTTGTGAGGAGTAGGTTTTTGAGTCAGGCGACGAGCGCCGGAGAGGCCGGCGGCCGCGGAGCGGTAAACCGGGAGCAGGAGGTTTCTCCGGAGCGGCGAGAACGTCAGGAAAAGCATTCTGTTACCCTTTCAGCGGTGGTTTTCCTGGTAGGGGCACTGCTGAGCCGGGGCCTCGGTCTTTACCGGGATACCCTGATCGCACGCTACCTCAGCGAAGATGTTCGAGACGCCTTTTTGAACGCCTTTCGTTTGCCCAACTTGTTTCGGCGGATCTTTGTTGAAGGTGGTTTGTCGGCCAGTTTTGTGCCGGTTCACGCACAAATCGAGGCGAGGACACCGGAACGGGCTCAGGAGTTTCGTTCGGCGGCTTTCGCCGTCCTGCTTTCGTTCAGCATCACGGTTTCTCTTTTACTGATTCTTTTCATGGACGATGTGATGCGCTTTCTTCTTTCGGGTTCGGTTTATTTGAACGTGCCCGGGAAGTTCGGACTCACCGTGAGCTTGGCGCGCATCATGTTCGGTTTCTTCGTCCTCATAAGTCTCTATGGTTATTTCGCGGCCATATTGAGCGGGCTCAAGAGATTCGCTGCCGTCGCGTTTGCCCCTTGTTTCTTTAATATCGCGATTGTCGCGGCGGCGAAGTTGTCGAGGGGGAGTACCGTTCCTGAATTCATTATTGCCTGGGCGGTTTTACTCGGTGGGTTCTTGCAGGTCGCGGTTTTGTTGCCGGTCGTGGTCAAGAAAGGGCAATTACCCGGTTGGTCTTGGAACTGGCGGATGCCCGAAGTGGTTCAGTTCTTAAAACTCATCGGTCCCACGCTTTTCAGCTTGGCGATTCCGCAACTTGTCGTGTTGGTGAACACCCGTTTTGCCGCCGATCTAGCGAGCGGCACGCATTCCTATCTCTATCTCGCGGAACGTCTTCTCGAATTTCCCCTCTCTCTCTTTGCGGTCAGCCTTGGAACCACTCTTTTGCCCACGCTTTCGCAGCAGTGGTCAAAAGGGGACAGGGAAGCCATGAGTGAAACCTTCAACCATATCGCCCGCCTGGTGGTTTTCCTCGCACTTCCGTCCGCTATCGGACTTTTTATGTTGGCGCAACCGATTTGCGAAACTCTGTTCCTGGGGCGCGAATTCAAATACGACGATGTTTTGGCGACAGCCCAGGTGATCCGGATTTATTCGTTCGCGCTCGTTTTCTGGGCTGGGGCGCGGATTCTCTCGCAGGGTTTCTACGCCATTCAAAACTTGTGGTATCCGCCGGTTGCGGGCGGTGTGGCGCTCGTTTCCCACGTTCTGTTCTGCTGGGCTTTAACCCGGTCGTTCCGTCTGGAAGGATTGGCGGCAGCGTTCGTGCTGAGCTCGATCGTCCACTTCTTCATGCTGGCGGTCGCCTACAATTCTTGGATCGGGCGCTTTGAAGCGAAAAAAATGTTGGTAAGTCTCGGGAAATTCGCCGTGTGCAGCCTTGTGCTTGCGGTCATGGTTCACTTGCACGGGCCCCTTCATCAAGCGTTGGCAGGGCGCTTTAGAGGTGGCCGGGAACTAGCGCTTGCGGCGGCGATCTTTTTGGCGGCGACTGCTTATTTTTTGTCGGCCGCTCTTCTTCGCGTTCCTGAGTTTCGGGAGACCGTGACTGCGTTTTCCCGTAAACTCGACCGGATTTTAAAAGAAGGGCGTCGACAATCTGGCGAAAAGTGACTCAGTTCAAGCATTTTTGCCCAGTGTTGAAAAAATATTCCGCATAATCGACAGGGTCGGAAAAGGGACCGTGAAAGGCTGGAAAGCTGAAAAAAACCGGTTTTTTTGTGGCAGCTCACGGTAGAGATGGTGATTAATTTCTAAGCAGATGCTTGAACTGTTTAAATCTTAAATAGACTGGTGGTAGCCAAATCCAACCGCTATTCGAGCGTTATTCGGATGATTCGCACGTTTTTCTCCCTCGCTTTTGCGCATTTCTCGCTCATAAGTTTCTGTCATTAACGGATTCTGAAATGCTGTCGGCGATGGTGAGTATCAATAAAAACAGTTGAATTCGCTTAGGCTTGGGTTCGTCGACTCAATATTTTTTATTTTCAAACGACTCGTCTGATCTTATTTATTCCGCCGGATTGTTCGCACACGAAAGCGCGCGTTCGCGATGGAGGAATAATTGAGAATGAACAGTTATCAGTTGAACGTTGTCAGTTGTTCGAAAGTCGTTTCGGCGCCGACGTGGGGAACTTCCACGATGGGCGAACGGTTTACTGATTCATCATCAGCCGCCGGGAATAAAAGCAGGTTCGAGATTGAGACCGCTGCTTCGCTCGACTTTCAAGAATCTGAACTTGCTAAGGCGTTCGGGAACGCACCAATTCAATTGCGCGAGGCAGGAGTGCGGTCTGAATTTGAAATGAATCCAAGCGCTCTTTTCGTCGCTAACGCCAGTCATGAAATCCGTAATTTGCTCGGACCAGTGATCGCCTACTCCGAACTCCTGAAGATTGAAAATGACGATCCGCGGGTGAAAGCGGAGATCATCGACGGGATCACCCGGAGCAGCAGCGAACTGATGACGCTTGTGAACGATCTCGTTGAGATGTCCAAAATGGGCGTGGGCCGATTCGAGGTCGTTAAGCGAGCGTTTTATTTGCGTCCGTTGATTCGAGATATCGAGTACTTCATCGCTGGGGAAACTCGGAAAAAGGGACTGGGGTTTCGGGTTGAGTTCGGTGAAAACGTGCCGAAGCAGATTTACAGCGATCCCTGCCGCGTAAAGCAGGTTCTGCTGAATCTGCTCGGGAATGCCGTAAAGTTCACGGAAAGGGGAGAGATCGCGCTTACGGTCGCATGGGACGAAGGTAACCCTGGAAAATTGCGGTTTTTGGTGAGGGATACGGGGCCTGGAATCGCCCCGGATGAGATGGGGAATCTGTTTAAGCCTTTTTCCCAGTATGCTCGGTCGGCCCGGCTCCGTCGCCAGGGGGCGGGGCTCGGGCTGGCTATTTCTCGGGATATCGCGGTTTCGTTGAATGGGAACCTGAGGATTTTGACAAGCCAGCCGGGACAGGGCACGACATTCGAGTTCGTCCTTTTCGATATCGTCGATCTCGAAAAAGAGTTTTCGTATGCCCGCGCATGCCCCGTTGCTCATGCGGTCGTTTCCGCGGCCGCTGATGTGCTTCGGGGGATTAAGATTCTGGTAGGCGACGACTCAATTGAAAGCCAGAAGCTGATCGGTCGCTTGTTGCAAAGTTCGGGAGCCGCGGTTGAGACGGCGAACGACGGTCTTGAGGTTTATAAAAAGGCTCTGCGCGGCGCCTATGACGTAATCTTAATGGATATCGAGATGCCGAAATTAGGCGGCTACGAGGTCGTTCGGAAGTTGCGTAAGCGCGGTTATGCGCTACCGGTGGTCGCCATGACTGGTCACACGGACGACGGGCATGTGGCCGCCTGTTTGAGCGCCGGTTTTAACGAACATCTCGCAAAGCCGGTGAGCCGCGACGGGTTGGTCCGGGTCGTTTCGAAACTGGTTCACTCCTAACGAACGGAAATTGCGTATGACGAGAGATTTTGCCAACGAAGAATTTGCCGGCGTTCTGGAATCGCACGGTCTTGATTTCGAGCTGAATAAACAGAAGCCGCCTGTTTTTTCGGAATACGTTACCGAAGAAGGGAAGGGGAAAGCGCGTGGCCTGCTCGGCACTCATGACGAAATGAGCTATCATCTGCAGCTCATCATGAACGAATACAAGCGGCGGGCCGCTAAAAACCCGCGCTATTCGTTGCGCGCCTATGCGTCTTTCTTGAACTTAGATCCGAGTGCTTTGAGCCGGATCCTCGCCGGGAAACAGGAGTTGTCGGTGAAAGCCGGCATCTCCATCGTCAAACGCCTACAGATGTCCGACGACGAGGGACGGAAGTTTTTGCTCTCGCTGATTGATGGGCGCCGGCGTAACGAAGCCGCGCGGGTCGGGCGAGTCGTTTCGTCCCCGAATCTAAGGCCCGTTCCGGCATATATCAGCCCAGATGTTTTCGAGAAGGTCGCCGATTTGAATGCGTTGGCTCTTCTTGAGCTGACGCAAACCGATGACTTCCGGTCCGAGCCGGAATGGATCGCCGCGCGACTGGAGATTCCTGCCGAAGAAGCCAAAGAACTCATCCAGCGGCTGGTGGACGTCGGCCTATTAAAGACGGAAAACGGCCGGCTTATGAGTGTGAATTCATATTGGGTCGCCGCCGGGTCCGAGAAAACGAAGCAGGTCCGGCAAAACCTCCATGAGCGTGCGATGAAGAAGGCGCTTCATTCTTTAAAGAAAACGGGGCCCGAGCAGGGATTGTTTCTGGGAATGACCATGGCGATTGACGCGAGCAAGATCGAGGTCGCGTCCCGCCGCATACGCGAATTTCTTGAAAACCTCAACGACGAACTTTCGACGTCCCCGCGGACCGAGGTCTATCATCTCGCCGTGCAGCTTTATCCGCTGACCGCTTCGGAACGGCCCGGAAGTGAATTGCATTGAGGTCGCAAGGCGGGCGGCCGATTTCCTTTCGGAAACCGGCTCAGGTTCATGGCGGGACGTAAAGAGGAAGAGGATTGAATGGTAGAAGCATTCAATGATGAGACCATCACTCTAAGACGATTCGCGCCGAAAACGGTGACGAGATTATAGAAAAAGAGTTGAATGATCTCGACAATTCCCGCGGGCCTTTAATTCGTTGCTTTCTTTGCTTCTTGCCAAGCTGCTTCAAGTTCTTCCGGGGAAAAAGCCTGAAGTTCTTTACCTTCGGCTTCCAGCCGGTTTTTCATGTGGAAGAACCTTTTTTCGAAGCGCGTATTCGCCGTCCTCAGGCACTGCTCCGCTTCGAGATTCAGGTGGCGCGCCAGTTGCACGACCGAAAACAGCAGGTCGCCGATTTCATGCTCGAGTTCCGCCTGGTCGGCTTTCGCCATAGCCGACTTGAGTTCGTTGAGTTCCTCTTCGACTTTCTTCAAGACGCCTTCGGCCGACTCCCAGTCGAAGCGGAACTTTTTGGTCTTCTCGCCGATCTTCTGCGAGCGCGCCAGGGCCGGCAACGAGAGGGCGACGTCAAAGCGGTCTGTCGGCGCTTGTTTTGACTTCTTTTCTTGGGCTTTCAGTTTCGACCAATTTTCAAGCACTTCTTTCGAATCCGCGACATATGCGTTCGAGAAAACGTGCGGATGTCTCCGCACCATCTTTTCCGAAATCGCGCGGATGACGTCGGAGATATTGAAGCGTCCTTTCTGGCGGCCGATTTCCGCGTGTAAAACGACTTGCAGCAGAAGGTCGCCGAGTTCGGAAATCATTTCGTCTTCCTGCCCTGTTTCGATGGCTTCGGCGAGTTCATGGGCTTCTTCAATCGCGTAGGGCGTGAGGCTGCGGTGGGTTTGCTCCTTATCCCAAGGGCAACCGCCCGGTCCTCTTAAGGCTTCGACGATTTGTAGAAGAGACTCGAACCGATCCAAATGTTCCGGAGGCTGAACCACGCAATCCCCTTTCCTCTTCTCGAAATGAATGTGATGCAAGACCGTCATCTCAGCTTGTGCCAGGACTTTCGTCTAGCTGGAGAGCTGAAAGGACCAGGTCAAAAGGCGCGAATGGGTCAGGATTTATCACAGATCTTGGGGCTTTTCGAGGAAATAGCCGATATGGTAACTGATGTGAATTTTGTGAGAATTCACCGGGTTAACCGAAAGGCGGACAGAGTCAGCCAGCATGGGTAAGTCAAAGTTTCCGGGTTTTTCGCACCCTTCCAAGAGCGGGGGCCGCGGCCCGATCCAGCACCGTTCGCGTTACATCGACCATTCGTTGCGTTTTTTGGAATGGGTCAACGAACTGGGCTTTGAGAAGACGCGTCTCGGTCGTCAGTTCCAACAGTTTGACCAAATGTTCCGGCTGAAGCGTCTGGCCGCTCTTTGCGCGTTTTCAATCATTCTCTCCGGACTGATTTTCTTCGATTTCGACTTCACTTACTCCGTTCAAATCGGCGAGCAAGTTACCCACGACATCAAGTCCCCGATCAGCTTTAAACTCATCGACGAAGTTTCAACGGAGGAAAAGAGACGGGCGGCGGAGAACGCCGTTCCCATGGTTTTCGACTATGACAGGTCGACGTTCGAGGATTTGTACGGGCGTGTTTATACCGCGTTTCGGAAGATGCGGGAAGAGATGCGGAATGTTGTCTTTTCGCGCGACGAACTCGAGCACTTCGACCAAGTGCAAAAACTTTTGGCTTTGAAACCGACGTTTGAAACCTACTTGGGGCGTGGGGTTTCGAACCAAGTCTTTGAATGGTTGATTACGAACCGCTTTTCTCCGCGTATCGAAAACCTCGTCATGGAAACCTTGGACCGCTGGTCCCTGTACAAGATCGCGGAAAGTGTCGACAAGCTTGTCTCCGCCGGCCAAAAGGAAATTATCGCGCGCGAAATCACTCGCGGCGGCGACGCTCGTCCGCGCGAGTTCACCATCCCGATCCGCGAGCTGAAGGACATCAACCGGCGCGAAGATTTGCCGGTGGTACGCGGGACGGGCATGAAGAACTTCAGCTCCGTCGATCACCGCTTGTTCGAGGAATTTGTCCGCTCGTTGGTCACGCCGAACGTGACGCTCAACAAGCAGGAAACCCAGGCTCGCCGTCAAAAGGCGCGCGACGAGGTTCTGCCTCACGAGATCTCGGTTGAGAAAAACCAAGTGATCGTTCCCGAAGGCGCGATCGTGCAGCCGATTCATGTCGCGCTCCTAAACGAAATCGAGAACCAGCGCTCAAGCCGCAACCGGAACATGCTCGCCTTCGTTTCGGCCGTCATGTTCGTGGTTATGCTTTTGGTTTTCGCATCGTATCTCCGGCGGTTTACTTTGAACCGGGTGCGGACGAGCGAAAAAGATCTCGCGATCATGGGCGTGGTCATGGTTTTCGTCGTGGCCTTCACCAAGTTCTTCATGTTCTTGATGGATGCCGCCTTCATGAGCCGCTTCGGCGCGACCATCCCCGAGTCCACGATCCTTTATGCTGCTCCGGTTGCGACCGGTACGATGCTCGTTGGCCTTTTGATCACCTCTGGAGAAATCGTCTGGATCTTCTCGCTCTTTCTGGCGGTTGTTCTCGGCATTATGGTCGACATGAAATTCGGCTTCATGCTGACGACGATCGTCGGGAGCCTTGCGGCCGCTCGAGGCGTGCACGGATGTAAGACTCGGAACGATATTTATTTCGCGGGCGTGCGCACGGGTTTGGTCAACGCCCTCATGGTCCTGTTGGTCATCACGATCCAGTTCTATGGCCAGGAAAACTATATGCGCCAGATTCTCTGGAGCGTGCCCGCGGGATTCTTTTCCGGCGTTTTCTCGTCGCTGCTCACGATGATGCTGATTCCGCTTCTGGAATCCGTCTTCAACTGTACGACGGACGTGAAGTTGCTTGAGCTTTCGAACCTCAACCATCCCTTGTTGCGCGAGATGATCGTCAAGGCGCCCGGGACGTATCATCACTCGCTGGTGGTCGGTTCAATGGTGGAAGCGGCGGCCGAGGAAATCGAAGCGAACCCGCTGCTGGCCCGGGTGATGAGTTATTATCATGACATCGGCAAGATCGAACATGCGCAATACTTCATCGAAAACCAAAAGCCCGGTCAGAACCCCCACGACCATTTGTCTCCGCATATGTCG
>CALBDW010000015.1 GCA_937927435.1 uncultured Bdellovibrionales bacterium | reverse complement strand
GATATAAGAGCTTCCGAAATTACCGACTGAGAACCCTAAGTGCTTGTCTTACAAAAGAATTTTGAAACGATGTCCAGTTAAGTGAGAAGAGCCGATCCTTACCTAGGGGAAGTGGTTTCGTTAAAAACGATAATTTACCATCAAAACCTATGCCGTCTTGACGCTGGAATGTGTTTGTTTTCGATTTGGCAACGACCGGATGACTGAGGAGTCACTTTTTTTGCTTCACGTATGCTAAGAATTTGAAATTGATGAGAATTTCGGAATCAAGAACAGCAAAACTCGCTCCCAAGACGTGTCGCTCGCGACTCAAGCTCCAAGGTGCCGCGCACCTGTGGACAGGGGTAGGCGACACGGGAGATCAGTGAGCCTTTTCACAGAACGGTGCCGATGGATCTTTTTCGCAGAGGTAAGCCTTCATGGCCGCATTCTCGGCTTTAACTGAGGCAATCTCGCGGTCCTGAGCACTCTGGTGGCTTTCGATACCGAGAATGCGGTCGTAGAGCGTTTTAACGGCCTCAACGAGCGGTGCTACGAGGTTGCTGTAAACCATCGATTTGAAGCCGTCTTGGTCGGTCTTCACGACTTCAGGGAAAACCGGCTCGACCTCTTGAGCGATGAAACCAATCTGCTTTTCGTTATTGGGATCAGCATTGAACTTGTATTCAACCCCTTGAAGTTTGAGGATTTTATCAAGCGAATTCTTAAGCGGAGCAATGTCGTGTTTCAATCGAATATCCGAAGAGTGAGTCCAACCAGCAGTCGTGTACTTTCCGGTCGTTGAACCATTGTAAACAACGAGGCGCTCATCGGGCGATGTGGTTCCAATCCCCACGTTGCCGTTAGCGGAAATGCGCAATCGTTCGCTGGGATCGGTAGTTCCTAGATCTGCCGTCAAAAATCTCAAGTGAGTACCGTACGCCGATGCTGAGTGATTCTCGGCGGCAATAGCCGAAATCATCGCGCCACCTATAGCCTGCCCCACGTAGGTCGCTCCATCGATTCTTATAGGCCGGAAGTTTATTTCGCCAATTGAGTCACCAATTTGGAGGTAATTTGGAGAAGCACGGGTTCCGCGCGCCCGTCTGAGGGAGATGGAAGAGCCAACTGTGGCGTCGCCATAGTTGTAGGCTCGCAATGCAGTATCCCAATACACGGGATCATCCGAACTGCGTACGAGATGAATATCGCCACCAAAAATTTCGACCCCACCCCCCGTCGAAGAGTCATCCATTTCTTTTTCGGCCGTGTTTCTTGCGATGGCCGCACGAACTTCCGTGCTTTGGACAACCAGCTTATCTGTTGGCGCCGTCGTGCCAATGCCGACGTTGCCGTTTAATATCGTGTATCCCGTACCGCTGGGGGTGAGCGTGACGTTTTGGTTTGTACCACCGGCCGCGAAAGTCAAAGCTCCGCTTCCCGTGATCGAGCCCGTGGTTGAACCCGTACCGCCCTGTGCGATGGGAAGTGTGCCGCTCGTGATCTTCGCCGCATCGAGGCCCGGAATATCAGCCTCCACAAGAGCACGGAACGACGGGGCTCCCGCTCCGCCCGATGCCGGACCCGCAAGCACCTGGTTCGGTGTTTGGGCGCCAAAGTTTGAAGCGCTTACGCTGATGGGCGCGCTCACCCAATTCGTGCCGTCACTTTGCAAAACCTCGCCGCTCGCACCGGGAGCAACGGCTTCCATTGCATTGATCGCCAAACGAGCCACAGCGGCATCAGCCGATGTCGCAAGATCTCTTCCCACAGCACTCATGTCACTGATTTGCGCAGTCGTGATCGAGATGTCTTCGCACATGAACGTGTCCGTCAACGACGACCACTTGATCATTTGTCCGGCATCGCACCCAGCAATATTGAAAGCGGAACCGCCCAAGCCGTTCTTAATGTCGTCGAACGTGATATTCGCCGGGCGCCACTCGTCGACTCCGCCTCCAACATATTTCAATACTTGGCCGTCAACAGGAGGATCCGCACTCAGCGTATGTCCACGGAGTTTCTCAATCGCGAACTCACCAGCATTACTCATCGAAACATCGCCACCTGGCGTGACTGCCGTCGCCTGGTTCGAGGCATTACCGATATAAATGTGGCCAGCGTCGAGCTCTGTACCGAGCTTTGAACTGAATGCCTGATAATCCGCATTCGATAGAAGACCTGCCGTCACACCTCCAGTTGACGCCATCGGGATATTGAACGTGTGCGTGTCACCGGAAGAGTCTATGTTAAACTCCGTTCCCGACGTTCCCGTCGCAAATTTCTGCACCGGGCTTGTTAAGGTATTGAGTGTCGTGAGTCCCGCGCCGCTCACGCCAAGCGTTTGCCACGAAGAACCATTACAAAACTGAAGCGCGCCACTGTTGTAACGAATCGTACCGGGGCCAACCGTTCCGCAATCCTCATTGCCATCTCCGGCGATTCTCAAAGCACCCGCGACATCAAGAAGCACGCTTGGCGAATTCGTTCCAATACCGACTTTTCCATCAATTGCAACGATTTGATCCGCACCAACCTTAAGCCCATCTTGCGGTAGCTCAAGCGGACCACTCATCGTGTCGCCCGTTCTCTGAACGGCATTCACAATGCGTGTGTCATCGCCGGCCGCAACCGTGTTGACTCCCGTTCCAACATTCAATGTGAGTTGCGGCGTTGTTGTACCGTTTATAACAGTGAGATAAGCATTCGTCGACGACACGCTTGTAACTGTGCCAGCACTGCCGCCACCGCCTGTCGCGATCAGTTCTCCGTTTGAAATCTCTAGGCCCGCCCCAACCTTGATTTCTTGAACCGTCCCGTCCGTTGCCTCGGCGCGACCGAGAAGGTGACCGCTTTGAACTTTTTGGATTTTTTCATAAGTCACAGCTTCATTTGCGATTTTACCCGTGGTCACGGCACCGGGTTGAATGATCGCGCTTGCAGAGCCTGATCCCGGCGGACCTGTGGCCACAACATCATCAGTTAAGGCCGTAATGTAGTTTCCGGCATCTTGCTTCGAATCAAATCTTTGCCAATCGACATGTGAAAGATAACCGTCGGTATTCGCATCAGCTTGCGGAATAGAGATTTGAGGAGTTGCAGGACTCCCGCCCACAACAAGTGGGCTTTGCGCCGTGACACTCGTCACGCCAACGCCACCACCGCCAATGGGTAACCCGCCCGTGAGCCAATCCATTAAAGTGTCAAATTGTGATTTCGTAAGTGCACCCACCTCATGAGGCGTCTCACTTCCGCCGTCTTCAACGACGCGAAGCAAGTGCTTGGCATTAAAGCCACCGACACTTTGCGCTTCAATCGCAAGGGGCACGAAGTTGATTGTTGTCTCGGGAAGGTTTTCCCATGACGAAGGGCCGTTCGTGATGTCACGGAATGAAATCAAGAGCTTTCGACCGTCGTTCTCTTCAGCCGTGTAACTCGTTAAACCCCCTTCGCAATTTGATAAATTTGAAAACGTCCCGCGGTTTTGAAAGACCCTTTCAAGATCCAAACTGCCACTCTGACGATTGCCTTCACCGACGTTCAGAGCAAAGACGCCGTTTATAATGGGCTTTTCTTGAGTCTCTTCGTAAAGCAAACAGTTCTCAGGACCTGGAGTCCGAATCTGGATTTTAAACTCAACTTGGCCCTCCATTGGTGTGCCATCAGGTTTCACGATGCGCCCATGATAGGTCAGTTTTGAATTTGCCGATGCAGAACTAAATAAGAGAAGGGCTGCAAGAAAAACGAGGAGCGAAAGCCTATTCGGGAAGACTAATCCGGTGACGAATTCAGAAAGAGGTGCATGCACCTTAACCTGTGCAAGCTTGACGCTATGACGAGCCGGATGATTTGAGTTCAACCGCACAAACGTCCTCCTTTTAACTCAAGCTCGCAAGCTGCACGCCCGCGGTCACCTCGACTAAATTAACTAAATTTTTAATCGGGCCGCTTCCCTGATAACTTTAGTACCCGGCAACATTTCGTTACCTATATGAAATGATTCAGGAATTTTCGATTTTGAAGCTCGTGAGTAAAATTATGTTTTCAACTCGCCCCTGTCGTGACTCGCCAACTGTTTCAATCTGAAGCAGCACAAATAAATTCTGCATTTCAAGTTGGTACACGCAGGAGTCAGGTATCGAACTCCATCTGCTGGCAATCGTTGAACACGCTAGAATCCATGAAACTCAACTTCTATTTAGCCGTCTTTGAAAAAGGAGGGGTGTATATGCCCCCCCGGGACTATCAAACGCTTTCGGGAAGCATTGTGCATCAATATGTCACCGGCCAGCTTGTTGAAATTGAAATGGCCCGTGAAATCTTGAGGAAGTTAGGTTAGCGAGAAGGTGGTTTCGACCCCGAGTGACTGAGTGCCCATGGTGCCGGGCCCCCACCGCCTGGAATGTAAGTTCTTGCTTCCCTTCGTAGTTGCTTAATTCGATAGCAACCAAGTTTCCAGAGGATAACAAGGTCGAAGTTCGTTTGGCTGAGGTTGCCGGTGTTTGTGCGCTGGTTGCCTGAGGTCGAGTACTGAATGTGGCTGAGCGGGTGTCTGTAAAAAAACCGTCGTTGGCGCCATTGGGGTCATAGCGCATATTTTGTTTTGCAGCCTGCCAGATTTCACTTTAATTGACCCACCCGTTTTCAGGATTGTTGACCCACCTGTTTTCAAACGAATTGACCCACCCATTTCGGGCAAATTGACCCACCTTTGCCTCAATGAGTGACTGCGTCATTCGGGTTTCGGCGACAAAACCTTAACCCATCGCTTCGATCATTCTTTGACAGCAAAGGAGCGAGGCGATGGCCACAAGAGAGGGAGGAGAGTTTTGGCGATTTTGGCGACATCTCCCCAAGGAGATCCGTTCCTGAATTGAATCATAGATGGTCAGAATGTATCAGCCCGACGGGACAATCCAATCGGCTTGGAATTAATGAAACTCTCTGATGCTTTCTGATTGATTGGAAAGATTGTAAGCGCTCAGCAAAGTACAGGTCTAAACGGGATCAAGCGTTTTTGGTAATC
>CALBDW010000014.1 GCA_937927435.1 uncultured Bdellovibrionales bacterium | reverse complement strand
CTTTCGTGAAGCGGTTATCTGACCAGCGTGCCGATTTTTTCTCCGCGAACGGCACGGAGGATGTTTGCCGGGTCCTTCAAGTTAAACGTCAAGATCGGCAGCGAGTTGTCCATGCAGAGACTGATCGCCGTCGAATCCATGACATTGAGGCGCCGGTTAAGAACCTCAATGTAACTCAACTCGTCGAACATGGTGGCATCAGGGTACTTTTGGGGGTCCTTGTCGTATACGCCGTCGACCTTCGTCGCCTTCATGATGACTTCTGCGTCGATTTCCATGGCGCGAAGTGCTGCCGCTGTATCGGTGGTGAAATACGGGTTGCCTGTACCCGCCGCAAAGATGACCACGCGTCCTTTTTCGAGATGACGGATCGCACGTCGCCGGATGTAGGGCTCGGCGATCTCGGCCATTTCGATCGCGGTTTGAACGCGCGTGTAGACATTGACCTTTTCAAGGGCGTCTTGAAGCGCCAGCGCATTAATGCACGTGGCGAGCATTCCCATATAGTCGGCGCTCGCCCGGTCCATGCCGTTAGCGGAAGCCGCCATTCCGCGCACGATGTTGCCGCCGCCGATCACGATGCCGATTTGTACGCCGGCTTCGTGCGCCGCCGCGATACCCTTAGCAATGTCTTGGATGATTTTGGGATTGATGCCGAAGCCCTGGTCACCGGCCAGGGCTTCGCCGCTCAATTTGAGCAAAATGCGTTTATAGGACGGGCGGTCGTTCGAACTCACGTTTTATCCCTTGATTTGGGCTGCGACTTCGGCCGCGAAGTCTTCTTGTTTCTTCTCAATGCCTTCACCAAGTTCAAAACGAACGAAACGACGGATGACGATGTTTTCGCCCGTTTTCGCGATCGTTTCCTTCAGGTAGTCGCCGATCTTGATGTCGGGGTTCTTGATGTAGGCCTGCTCGAGCAAGCAGTTTTCCGAGATCCATTTGTTGATTTGGCCTTCGACGATCTTCGGAATCATCTCTTCTTTCTTGCCTTGTTCGCGCGCTTTTTCCGTCAAAACTTGACGCTCACGCTCGAGAATGTGGGCCGGAACATCTTCCGGCTTAACCGCGATCGGAGAGGTCGCGGCGATGTGCATGGCGACGTTTCTGACGAATTCGCGGAAGCCTTCGTTGCGGGCGACGAAGTCGGTCTCACAGTTGACTTCGAGAAGAACCCCGATACGGCCTTCTCCATGGATGTAGGATTCGACCAAACCTTCAGCGGCGACACGGCCGGCTTTTTTCGCCGCCGAGCTCAAGCCTTTCTTGCGGAGCCAATCGATCGCTTTTTCGAAGTCGCCGTTGGTTTCTTCGAGAGCTCTTTTGCAATCCATCATGCCCGCGTTCGTTTTTTCGCGGAGTTCTCTGACCATTGAAGCGGAGATCGTCATCGTGAAATCCTTTTTTAAAAAATTAACTGGTTCAAAAACGCGCATCTTAACCCGCCAAGGGAAGCCCGTTCTCGGCCCATTTAGACCTTACCAGACTTCCCTTGTCCGGGGGTGAAAGAGGCTTACTCTTCACCTTCTTCGTTTTTCTCTTCCGAACCTTCTTCAAGCTCTTGAGCGATTTCGACGTCGTCAGCCAGGCCGGCAGCGACAAGTTTGCGCGTCTTGGTCGTCTTAACGATGGCCGGGCCGGCTTGCTTTTTCTCGGCAGCGGCGCCACGTGCACGACGTCCTTTTTCGGAAACGGCCTCGTCAGCTTTTTCTTTCTCGGCATCCGAAGCTTTGTCGGTTTGAGTGCGCAGTTTTTGTTCGTAGATTTGAGCGCCTTCAAGGTAAGCGTCAGCGACCAAGTTTGCGAAGAGTTTGATCGAGCGGATCGCGTCGTCGTTGCCCGGGATCGGGTAGTCGATGAGCTCGGGGTCGACGTTCGTGTCGGCGATGCCGACGACGGGGATACCCAAGCGGCGGGCCTCGGCGACCGCGATGTGTTCTTTGTTAAGGTCGACGACGAACATCGCCGCGGGCGCATCTTTCATGTCACGGATACCGTCGAGGTATTCCACCAAGCGGTTGTATTCTTTCTCGATGCGGGCGCGTTCTTTTTTCGAGAAGAAATCCAGCTCCCCTTTTTCGCGCATTTGGTCGATTTTGCGGAGACGGTCGATGCTGGCTTTGATGGTCGCGAAGTTCGTCAGCATTCCGCCGAGCCAGCGCTTCGTGACGTAGTATTGGCCGCAGCGTTTAGCGGCTTCTTGGATCGGCTCAACAGCTTGTTTTTTCGTTCCGACGAAGATCATTTTGCCGCCGTTTGACGCCACTTCTTTAACGAAGTCGGCAGCGATCTTCGCGCGTTCGACCGTTTTTTGCAGGTCGATGATGTGAATTCCGCCCCGAGCCGTGAACACGTAGGGCTTCATTTTAGGATTCCACCGTTGCGTTTGGTGGCCGAAGTGGACGCCAGCGTCCAACATAGCTTTCATGGTCACTTGTGCCATGAATCCTCCTAGCTTTTAGGGGAACGTCTCAAAGGCGCCGAACGGCGGTGCTGGAGCGAGAGTTCCTCTGGTTTAGCCTCCTTCCCGACTGCCTCGAATTTGTTCGAAGCTCCCTCATTTCCGAGGACCAGCGGAATTCGGGAAGTGTGTCGTTAGTTGGCAGCCTTCCCCCCATGGGAAGGTCACCCAAATCAACTGATCGTAATCAGCTATAATTTGCCCCTGACGTCTAGCATAGCGCGCCAGGGACGGCAAGAGTCGGCTATTAGGCGTTGGCCTGAGGTGCCGAATTTTCAGCCGACTCGGAATCGAGGGCCATGGGCTCGATGGGTTCTCCCGCGACCGAGGCCAGTGTTCTCCGCGCCTGACAAAGAGCACCAACGAGGTTTTTTGCCGGATCCAAGAAACCCGAAATAACCCAAAGATTCTGCAGCTTTGGCCAGAGACCATCTGGCGGCAGGAAACCCGTGAAATCGCCATGACTGGTTGGATTCACGATGATTCGTTCCTGGATGAGTCCGTCCAGACTGTTTTCGTAGGCGCGCTTCACCTGGCGCTTGATCTGCTTAAGGGCTCCACCGACCAGTTCCGGATCGTCCGTGATATCGCGCGGAACCAAGGTGAGCCATTGCGAAAGCTGGGCGGTTTGGCCGTCCTCGAGTTGCACGGGTTTATGGAAGACGCCGACGCAGGGCTCTTCGTTCGCTCCTTTTAGGATATGGATGGCTTCGGACTCCGAAACCACTCCTTTATGAATGAGATCGAGGGATACGGAGGTCCAGAACTCACCTCTCATTAAGCGCTGGCGGATTTTCGTGGGAACGTGGGAATCGGGTAGAAGCCTGGTTAATTGTTGGGGGGCAGCGCAGAACAAGACTTCACGCGCCGAAAGATGCTTTGCGCCATTGATCACCGCGTTGATGACGAAAGTGTCGTCCACATGGAGCTTTGTGACGTATGACTGCATCATCGTTGTTCCAGTGAACGATTCTGTTAATCGCGCAACCCACTCTTTCGGAGTCGTTTCCAGGCGAAGGTATCTCTCTTGTGCGTATACGTTCACCTCGCTGACGGTCGCGACTTTTTGGTCGCCGAAGCCGATGAAGGGTTTGAATTTTCCGTCGTCAAAAGTGACGGGAGCGGCTTCCACCACTGTATAGTGGATCGACTCGCCCAAAACGTTTCCGAGCCACTCCAAGCAGGCGCGGGCTTCTTCGGTATCGGGAAAGAATTTGAGGCCGTTATCAATGATGCCGGCGCGGGAACTCACGGGGCGGCAGCTTCCGCCGAGGCCGTCGAGGCCCTCGATCAGGGCAACTTTGCGTCCCGTTCCTTCCAGCTGATGGGCCGCGATCAAACCGGCGAGTCCGCCTCCAATTACCAAGCTGTCAAATTCATCGGATTTCAACGATCTGCTTTGAGCCATAGACCCCAAGAATCGCTAAAGCGATTCAGGGAGTAAAGCCCTTTCTCACCAAACCGCACTTCGAAATCCAGTACGCCAAATATCCCAAAGCCTTTCGGGTGGCCGGTTTGAGGGCGGGATGTGTGTCGAGAAAATCAGCGATTTTCGGCGAGTGCCGGTAGTAAACGCGGACGCACACGCGTCCGATGCGATTCGTCTTCAGTCTTTGATCGCGAAATTGGCAGAGCGTTTCAACGACAGGATGGCGGTATCCGTCGAACGCTGCTGTCGCGATAAAGCAGCGCGGCCGCGAAGCTCGAGCCATGCGGAGAAACGCCTTGAATGCGGCGGGGTTTTTCGCCTGGCGGACGTACGATTCAGCACGCCTCATGATGTGTGGAAAAGCCGGTGTAAAGCGTGCGAACTCGGCCAATTTTTGGGCGGCTTTCATCTGCCGGTCTTTGTATTTTTCGTGCGTGTCGTAGATCCGCATCAAATCCCAATAGACCGAAGCGATGACCGTCATCTCTTGGGCCCGAGCTTCGCCTTTGAACAAATCGGGAGAGAGCTCGCCGGATTTCTTCTCGTAGACGATTTCGAGAACACGCAAATACTTTTCGTAAGCGATCGCTGCGTCGGAATAATTTTTCTGGGAAAGGTGAGCTTTCGCTTGCTTAACCAGTTTCACGCGGTTGCGCCAGAGCATGAGGCGGTTTTGCTCTTTAGCCCGCTGCTCGGCGCGGAGAACCGCTCCTCGTGAAATCGATTTCGCTAGCTGCTTGATGCAGCCTTCGCAAACCCGCTCGGGAACATTGATGATTTGCGCCTCTTTCTGCAGGCGAAGTCTCATACCGCTTTCAACCGGTACGAGCAATGAGACGTTATCGCCGCAGTACGGGCAGGTAATGATTTCATCGGCCCCTGTCAAAGAGTCGGCCACAAGTCATCCTTTGGAGCGAGTCCTGTTCAAAGTATCTTCGCTTATTTTATCGGAGAAGAATGAATGTGACACTCACTGTTTAAAAATGAATCGGGACGACACGCCTATCGGCTTGTCACGGGAAGGCCGAAGCCCGTCGTGTGCGCTTGTCGTCTTTCTTTAGGTATTTCTTCATGACCTTGCGGGCCGCTCGCAGATCCTCAGGATCAAAGTCTTGAAGGCGCCGGTCTTTGTGGCGCAGGTGATAAATGTAACGATTCGTCAGAAAGACTTCCTTGAGTTTCGCCGCCGGATGCTCAGTGAGCTTTTCGAGCCATCTTTCGATAGGGACCGGCTCGTAGAAAAGGGATGGGTCGATCACCCAAGGCTTTTTCACTTTGCCGTCGTCGACGAGGACGAACGGCGCGACGTGGAAACCCCATGTGATGACGCCGTTTTTCGCCTTGCTGTTTTCGATTCTGAAGACGCCGGTGGCGAATACCTTTCCGGAGTGAATGTCCATTTGGTCGAATTGGTACGCCATCTCATGCGCGCGGGCGTAGCAACCGTCTTCGGGGTAACCGAAGGGAATTTTTCTTTGCACGGTCATTTCCTGGAAGAGCTTCAAAACATATTCGTCGTTCATCACGGTCATGGGTATGTCATCGCCGTGCAGGTCTTTGATTGTGGTTTGGCCTAGCGGCTGTTCACCCGCTTCGCGCGTGAGCGGGTTCTTGCATTTTTCGCACGGAGCGATGGACGCGATGAACTCTTGCACGCGTTTTTTGATGACTTCGGATTTGTTGTTGGCGTGTCCGACAACGCTGAAAGCGATGATTGCGACGAAAATCCAGATTCGCGATGCCATGGCTCCGCATCTATCGGATCTTTCCCTCGGAAACCTGAGCTTCCTGCCTCACTTTAAGACGTGATGAGGGCGTCAAAGCAGATGAATCGCATCGATGTCGACGGTGATTTTCACGGCTGATGGGACCCAATCCTGGTTTTCGGCCAGCGGACGGCAGAACGCACCCATGGTGGCGGCGTCCGGAGCTTTGACCAGAAGCTGCCAGCGGTGTTGGTTGCGCAGTTTCGCAAGAGGTGCTTGTGCGGGTCCGAGAATTTCCAGGCTTTTAAAACGCGCCGATTTTTCTTTGAGAGCTTCGGCGCGGGCGCGCAGTTGTCGCGCGGTCAATTTGACTTTCTCGGGATCGAGGCCTTGGATCCGGAAGCTGGCGAGGCGGCCGAACGGCGGGTACCCGAGCGCCTCGCGGAAACTACACTCGTACCGGGCGAAGCTTTCGTAATCGTGCGCGCACGTGAACGTAATACTCGGATGCTCGGGGTTGTAGGTTTGAATAATGACCCTCCCCGCTCCTTCGTCAAGATGGCGGCCTGAACGACCGCTGACCTGGGTGAGCAACTGAAAGCTGCGCTCGGAAGCGCGGAAATCCGGCAGGTTAAAAGCGACATCCGCCATCACGAGGCCGACGAGGGTGAGACCCGGGAAGTCGAGACCTTTTGCGATCATCTGCGTGCCGACAAGTAAATCGACTTCGCGGTTTTCGATTTCCGCGATCATGCGCTCGAGATCTTCTCGAGAGGCGATTTCGTCGCGGTCCATTCGAGCGATGCGCTTTTCGGGAAAGAGTTTGCTTAGATCGTTTTCGAGCATTTCCGTCCCGAGTCCGATCGGTTTCGGGTCGCCGTCCGGGCAATTCGAGCATTGCTCAGTCAATGTTTCGTGATAATCGCAGTAGTGGCAGAGCAAGTGGCTCTTCCCGTGAAGCGTGAGTTTGACGGCGCAGTTCGGACACTCCGGCACGTAACCGCAGGCGGGACAGACAACGGCTTGCGCGACTCCGCGGCGATTCAGGAAGAGGGCGGCTTGGTCCCCGCGTTCGAGCGTATCCTGCAGCGCTTGGAAAAGCGTTCCGCTCATCCAAAATGGGAGGTCGTTCATATCTTTTTGCTTGCGAATATCGCGCTCGGCCCGCATGTCGATCACTTCGATGGACGGCATTTCGCGGTCGGCGACGCGGGAACGGAGTTGGTGCAGCCGGTAACGGCCCGTTTGGGCGTTATGCCATGTTTCGAGCGAAGGCGTTGCGGAACCGAGGACGACGGGACAGTCGCTGAACTTGCCGAGCATGACGGCGGCGTCCCGCGCGTGGTACTTGAGCTTTTCGTCCTGTTTGAAGCTCGATTCGTGTTCTTCGTCGACGACGATCATGCCCAAGCGCGGAAGCGGGCAAAAGAGAGCCGAGCGTGCGCCGATCAAAACTTGCTTCCGGCCTTCCAGCATCGCCCACCACTGGTCGGTTTTCTCTCGCGGGGTCAGATGGGAGTGGATCACCGCGACGGCGTTTCCGAGACGTCGAGTGAAGCGTTCGATCAGCTGGGGCGTAAGCGAGATTTCCGGTACGAGAACGATCCCTTGCTTCCCTTCCGAAATGACCTTTTCGAGTAGGCGCATGTAGACTTCGGTCTTTCCGGATCCGGTCACACCGTGGACAAGGTGTGTTTGAAACCCCGGCTCGGATTGGATGGCCTCGATCACCCCGCGCTGTTCTTCGGTGAGTTCCGGCGGGATGGTTTTTTCACGTTCTGGAACCACCGCGGATTTGCGCGACTTGTTGCGCGCCGATTTGGCGCGTGCAAGAGGCGGGAACGCCATTTCCACCACTTGGCCGATCGGATGAACGTAATAACGGGCCAGCCACTCGAGCCAGCGGATAAACGGTTCGTGCAGGCAGGGTCGTTCTTCGTCGATCGCGATAATGTCCTTGATTTGAAACGGCCCCGGATCGTCGCAACCGGAAATAAGAAGCCCGCTGACTTTCCGCTTGCCGAGCGGCACGGTGACACACTGGCCGCGGCGTAGGCGCGGATCTCCGCGCAACTCATCCGGCACATGGTAAGTGAGCGTGGTCGGCAGCGGCGCCTCAACGGCGATCTGCCAAAACGCCGGAGCCTCTTCGGCGGCCGTTGTTGGCGAGGGTTCAGAGACGGAACTCATCTGAACCTCGTGTAGAACTCCTTGATTTGCGGACTGTCGGGTAAGCGGCCCGGCTTGAGCGGAGTGGTTTTTGAATTGAGCGCCTTTGCGGCTTCATTGTTCGCCAAAGAGCGCACGGAGACGACACGAATGTGGACCGAGCCGCCTTTCCAGTTCACGGTCCGCTCCCTCGGAAATTTCAGATCGCGGGCGTAAGTGGAGTAATTGTCCGCGAACAATTCGGCTTCCGAGGGGAATCTCAAACGGCGTATCAGAAAGGCGTCTTGTTCAATCCAGACAGCCGGATTCGCGGGCCCGTTGACGGGTGACGGTTCACCGAAGATCCAAGCGACGACTCCGGACGTACGTCCGAGCCAAACGAGAGGTTCGGGTGCGTGGTTCGCCTGTTCGGGTTTTTGGATGCGCGGCCGTTCGTTCAAGAGTGATGCGGGTATGATCCTTGCGCGGACGAGCAGATTCAAAAAGCTGCGGCCGCTGCGTGCGTGCAGAAACGGTTCGATGAATTCGGGACTGAGTGCGGCTGTCGTGATTTGGCCGTTGGCTGGGTCCGTGAGTGTGCGTTTGCCGCTTTGATAGAGGGCTTCGAAATGCACGTTATCGCCGGAAGCTTTGCCGGCCGGGAGACTTACCGCAACTCGCATCGAATCGGAGTCGACGATGGTCCACCGTTCCCGCAAAAAGACTGTGTCGGCGCCGGTCCGGAATTGAACGTCTTGTTCAATGACGTAAGCGCCTTTACCGTGCGATTGCGCGACTCGATCGGCGATTGTTTGACTGCGGGGAATGTAGCTTTGGCTCTCAACGACGAAGAGAATCGCGCAAAGAAAAGCGGTTATCCGGATCGCACGCATTTACGAATCACTCCACTATAGTTTGGCGGCAAGCGATTTCAGATAACGGCGCAGTTCGGAACCTAACTCCGGATGCTCCAGTGCCATTTCGATATTGGCCTGAAGGAAGCCGAGTTTGTCGCCTGCGTCGTATCTCCGGGCGGTGAAGCCCGTCCCAAGCAAACCGGGTCCTTGAGCCAATCTTGTCATCGCGTCGGTCAGCTGGATTTCGCCGTTTTTCCCCGGCTTGGTCTCTTGAAGATACTCAAAAATACGGGGGCTGAAAACATATCTTCCCGGAAGCGCCCATCGGCTTTTGGTTTGATCCGGCGAAGGTTTTTCGATCACGTTGCGAAGGCGAATTGTTCCGCCCGCAACGGGCTCGCCCTCGACGATCCCGTACTTTGAAACGTCCGACTCGGACACTTCCATGATCGCGACGGTCGATAATCCCGATGAAACATAATTTTTCACCAGGGTTTCGGTGGTTGTCTCCTCTCCTGGGTGCGAAATCATGATCTCGTCGCCGAGAAGAACGGCGAAGGGCTCATCGCCGACGATCGGCCGGCCGCAGAGGACGGCGTGCCCCAGGCCCAGCGGCTGCTTTTGGCGGATACTGATGATGTTCGCCATCGAGCGAATTTGTTTGAGCTGTTCCAGCCAATGCAATTTGCCTTCGCGCTCGAGCTTGTCTTCGAGTTCGTAGCTGACGTCGAAGAAATCTTCGATGGCGGTTTTATTGCGGCCGGCGATTAAGATGATGTCTTCGATGCCCGACCGGACGGCTTCTTCAACGATATGGAGAATGATCGGCCGGTCCACGATCGGGAGCATTTCTTTAGGAACGGTTTTGGTCGCCGGCAAGAAACGGGTGCCGAGTCCCGCAGCCGGAATGATGGCCTTTCTGACTTTGGTCGCGGATGTCATGTCTTCTCCCGGTCCTTCCACGTCTTAAATTGAGATGGGTGGAAGGGAATCCGTAATACAAAGCCACACCGAACGGGGCTTTGGCAAGGGAAGGGGCATCAGGTTGCGCGTCACGGTGTCTCGTTTCGGGACATCATAAAAATTGAGACGAGATTTTCGTCCTAAGCCAAAAGATTTACTCACTTTGATCCGATAAGGGAGGGGACGCGAAGAAAGAGCAAATCCTTCCTTATTAGGGTGTCGCGATGAGTTGGAATCTGCGATCGAGATCGGTATTTCGCAAAATCTCCGCACTGACCGTCTTGGTTTGCGCGTTTCTTCCGTTTCAGAACTGTTCCCAATTGCCTGAAGGGGACGGTCTGAGCGCGAACTCCAGACTCGCGAAGAAAATGGATTTTGCTTATGATGCGACTCTTGACCAAATCGCTTACATGTCGTGTCCCGCGTTGAAAGACAACGCGGACCCGGACGCCTACTTCAGCATCCGCGCCGGAGCCTATCGGACGGGCGGACTGAAGCTCAAAGATGAGTTCTTCCAAACGTACTCGAAGAAGCTGCCTGAGCGGTTGATCGAACTTCTTCACGATAGCCCCGCGAACAGCAATACGGTCATGCAGTTGGCGATCCGCCAAGTTGGTTCCCTCAACACCGTTATCAAGAACCCGGGCAATCCGCGGCCGGGCATCGACTACGCGAATCTTTTGGCCATTTTGGGCAACTATGAAACGAACACTCATCTTGTGAAAACGGGGCTCGATCCCGTCACGGGCGCCATTACGGGCGTGCGCACGAAGTACATGCGGGCTTCCGGTTACCTCCGTGGCGCGCGTATGGAAGGGAACTTGAATTTCGGAAGCTCCGAGTCGATCGCAAGCAGCTTGCGTGACGGATATTTGAATACGGGCAAGGCCGTTCTCGCGTTGACGTACGCGCACGCATCCGCAAGCGGTTCCAATACGGATGTCCGCACACCGGGACTTATCTTCGATGATCAGCCGCTCCGGTACGACACCGCGTACGGTAAGGGGTACCGTTTGTCTTTCACTAAGCCCGACGGGGCGAAGGGTTTTCCCGAATACGGCCCTAACGGGCAGCCGAAACCGAACACCGAAGTTATTCCGTATCCGACAAACATCCTTTACGACGTAAAGGAGTATGATCTGTTGAATCCGGGCGTGGTCACGGGGTCGTGGGTTTGTCCGACGAATTTGCGCTTCCGGATCGTTCGGAACGGAACCGATTTAACTGATGCCAACTGCAAACGCGCGCCGGATCCCGAATTAAGTAAGGTCACGAACCCGAACGAAGCTCTTCGCATTAAAATCGCGCGTAATAGCTTGCGGGTGGAAGACTGGTACATTGATTTCGAAAACGGATGTGTTATTCCCAAAAAAGATTTGGGGGGTTGCTACGGCGACCTTTTATACGTGCGATACAACTATCAGTCCCACCCTGGTTGTGACCCATACTCGACGAAGGAAACGAACAGTTACAACAGTCAGGCTTGTCTCGCTTGGGTCAGCATCTGTTACCGGACGAACTGAAAATCAGTCGGCGCTTGCCATGAAGGGCGATTTACGATGTCATGTCCTCTGATATGACTCGCTTCGCTTGTGTCTTAGTTGTGTTTCTTGCCGTCGTATCGGTGTTCAACATGCCGCGAGCGCAAGCGCAGTTTTTTACCGGGCCCGCGGCATCAGGAGCGGGCGGCGCCGGACGGGCCGCTATTGATCTCGGCGAATCGGCGTTCTTGAATCCCGCTTCGATCGCATTGATCAGAAGATACAATATTTCCGCCTACTACGATTTCGGCCGCCGCGCGGGAGAGGATGATTACCATCTCTGGGGGCTGTCTTTGGCCGACGGCATGCCGGGGAATATCGTATCCGGAGCTGTCACGTACCTGAGAAAGCAAAGTGAATGGAACGCGGGCGTGGGCCGGATGCAGCAGGATCTGCAAATCGCTTTTGCGGGATCGCCGATCGAGCGTGTCGCAATCGGGATCGCGGGTCATCGTTTAACGGACCAAATAATGTCGCCCGGCTCAAGCGGGATCGAGTACAGCCAGATAAACGCCCACCTCGGTGTTCTCTGGGTTCCGTTTGAAAATTTCGGGCTCGGCTTTGTGGCTTATGACGTATGGCCGACTGACGACTCGTTGCCGTCGTCAGTTCGGTTGATTCCCGCGCACGCTTTGGGGTTCAACTATGTTTACGACAAATGGTTCCGGGCGCGTCTGGATCTGGTCAGGCCGGATACCATGAACGAGGGTCGACGGATCGACGTGATGTCGGGGATCGAAACTTTCGTGAACGAGAGTTTTGTCGTGCGAGTGGGAGGGAAGTGGCAAGAGACGGCGGATCGGACCTATTTTACGGCTGGACTCGGTTATTTCGGCCCGCGCCTGAGTTTGGACTATAGCTTTCAAAAGGATGTCCGCACGGGGGGTAGCGAAAGACACCTCATTGACTTGTGGATAACGCTTTGATATGCCGCACGGAATCGAGGAGATGGACCCATGGCTTCTAAAACTAAACGCACTAGAACTATCCGTAAGAACAAAGTTACGACCCGCGGTAAAAAGCGCAAGGCGGCTCTTCGCACGAAAGGGACAACGAAATCCCGCAAAGAGCTCTTCGGCGATTGATTTCGTTTGATTTTAATAAAGAAAAAAGCCCGGCATGAACGGCCGGGCTTTTTTAGTTCTGAGAGGGGTATTTCCGTCCCAAGCGCGCCGGAAGGACTTCTTCTTCGCCCTTTAACGAGAAAACGAACGATTTGCGGACCAGAGTTTCCTGCCCCGGCTCGAAGCGCCACTTGCTGAACGCAGTGACCGATGATTGATCCAAGGTCGCCGAGCCCGAGCTTTTTTCAATTCTCACATCAGAGACGACCCCGTCGCTCCCGACGCGACCGATGAGGACTGTCGTACCTTGATGGCGCAAATAGCGGTCTCGTTCGGGATAAATCGGGAGGGGATTCCCCGGTAAGGGACGCCTTTCGCTGGCATTCATCACAATGAGGTTGGTCTCTGCACCATCGCCTTCCGGATTCTCGCCTTTGCCGTCACCGTCGGTTGAGCCGGAGCCTGACCCGGAACCCATGTTGATTCCGTTGCCACTGGTTCCGGTCGAGTCACCGCCTGCGTCGGGGCTAGCGGCCGAATCGTCGTCGGTTACAGCGGCTGGAGCCTGGGTCGTTTCCGCGTTTTCCAGCTCGTTCGCCGGAGTCACGTCGGGAGCGTCGGCAATCTCGGGCGACAGAGACTCTGGAGCGTCGTTGGTCTCTTCTTTCGTGACGACCGTTTCGCTCTGTTGGCGGGCCATCTCGAGGGCTTTGCGAATTTCGACGTCGCTTTCGTCGACCGGAGCCGCCAAAGGTTTCTTAGGTAATTGGACTTGAATTCGCCGAGGCGCCTTCGCTGATGGCAAGGCGGCGGGAGCGGTTTCCGATTCCGAAGCGGCGACTTGAACCTCGACCCCGTTTTGTCCTTGGCTACCCCCGGCAGCTGCCGCTTTGAAATCGGAACCGCCTCCGCTCTCCGAGTCGGCGTAAACGAAGAATCCAACCAGGCTGATGTGGATGAGGAATGAAAAACAGATAAAAGCAATGGAACGTTGATGGAGACGCGAATCGTGTTCCATTGAAACCTCCCGGCATCGATCGAACCTAAAACGTTCAATCAAATTCCGGGCCAGGTTTCCGGCGCATCAGGCCCGTTTATATAAAGTTTGGGCGCTCGTCTTTTGTGATTATTGCAATCAGTCTGAAATTTCTCGCTTCTCCGCCTGAGGGAGCAAGTCGGCGGGAACGACACCCTCGGAGATCGCCTTCGCTAAGCGCAGATGGTCGGGATGCCCCACGATTCGGCTCATCTCATCGAAAGAGGGGTGTTCGAGTGAGCCGAGCGTATTTTTTTTCAGTTCGAGCACGCGTTTGTGGTTGTCAGCGACAATCGCGGCGTCGAGCGTGTTTTCTTTCAACGCACGTTCGATAGCTTCGAGCGCGATCCGCGGGCTTTCGGGCTCGTTGCAATAAAGAAGAATGTTCGCTCCGGCGGCGAGGGCCCGCACCGCGATTATGCCTTTGTCGTAATTCAACGTAAGCGCTTTCATGTCGAGATCGTCGGTGATGACGAGGTTCCGGTATCTTAAGCGGTCACGAAGAATTTGACGCAGGAAAATTTCACTCAAACTCGCCGGCCACTCCGGATCGATTTTTGGAAACTTGATGTGCGCCGCCATGACCAGATTGATGCGGGCGCGGAACGCCTTTTTAAACGGCTCAAATTCGACTTGCTCGAGTTCTTCGGGAGTTTTGTCTTCGATGGGCAGGGCTTCGTGGCTGTCGAGGAAAGTGTTTCCGTGCCCCGGGAAGTGTTTCGCACACGGGAGCACGTTGGCTTTGATATAACCGCGGACGAGAGCCGATCCGAGGCGGGCCACGGCTTCGGCGTTGGTCGAGAGAGCGCGGTCGCCAATAACCGTGTTTTCTGGATTGGTCAGGATATCGATGCAGGGAGCGTAATCGAGATTGATGCCGACCGCACGCAGCTCGTCACCCATGGCTTGCGCAAACCTGAAAGCCACGGACGGGGAGTCGATGCTCCCCAGTGCCGCGGCGGCGGGCCACTGTGTGAAAGGCGGTGGGAGGCGATGAACGCGACCTCCCTCCATATCGATACTCACAAACAGCGGAGCTTTGTCGGCCATTCGCGAGCGAAGAGATTGAATCTCGCGGGTCAGCTCATAAACTTGGCGGGGCGATTCGACGTTGCGCTTGAACAAGATAACGCCGCCGATGTTGTTTTTAATAATAAAGTCAGCTTCCTCGGGGGAAAGAGTGAGCCCTTGAATTCCGATAATGAGCTGTTGACCGATTTTCTCTCGCACGGCGGTTACCTCATTTTTCAGGATCCGTCGTTGGTTGGCTCGAGCTGTCTTTGATCATAATACCTTTTCCTCCAGGCACACCTTCCTTCTTCGGAGAGGCACCCGGAGCGGGTTGCGACTCAAGGGTTTTCTTTTTCTGCTCTTGCGCTTCGCTTTGCACGGAATCAGAGGTCCGGCGCGAAATCGGGTTGTCGGCACCTTTCGGGACGCTCCCGAACAGTTGGGAAAGAGCTTTCGAATTCACGGGTAGTCCAGCCGTCGCTTCTTGAATGGTGGCGACGAGTTCGGTCGAAATTTTCTGCACCGGAGAGCGCGTCGCGATGACCTCGCCCTTGAAAGTGCTGTAGCTGACGAATTGGACGCCTTTAAACGTGTTGAGGATCTTGAAGGCGCTGATCCCGTTGATGGTTTCCTCGCCCCTCACGAAAGCCTCGCCGCTATATACGCCGGCATCTTCTTCGGCGACGGCGTTATATGTGTATTTCGCTCCAGTTTTGATCCCTTCTTTTCCCTGCAACATGACGTAGGCTAGGAAACTCGAAAGAAAGGTCCCTTTAGGGATTTTCTTCTGAATCGTTTGCGTTTGGCCGTTGTGGGTGATCTTCGCCGTCATGCTGTCGCCGGAAAACTGGGCGTCGATGGTGCGCGGCTTGTCTCCGACGAGTTCGGTGAATTGGAACGAGATCGGCTTGAAGTCCGCGGCTGCGCGCGCCGTAAGGCTTTCCGTGATATTGCCTGCGAGTTGGTTCGTTTTAAGGAAATAAGAGGTGGAGAATTCCTTCTTTTTCGGATCGAACTCGTAGCGTTGTACGGTGTATCCGACGTGGACGCCGTCGAGCAGAACTTTTGAGTAGCCTTCAAAGAGAACTTCGGCGCTTGCGAAGCTTGACCAAAGAACGGCCGCCCAAAATGCAAATGTTGCGAGTTTCACCTTCAGCCGCTCGGTTCGGGAAGAAAACAAGACCATGGTCGGCCTCTCCAGTCGATGATGAATCGGAATGGCCATTGCAGGATAACAATGAATGGTCTTCCCGTCTACCTGATCGCGGTCCGGAAAAGCCCGATTTCGCTCAGTCGGAACTCGGAAGCCGCCGTCACTGTGATAGACTCGAAAGGTATGAGCGATCACCGAGCGGTTCGGCACCAAGACGCGTGTAAACCAAATCGATTTGTTTTCGACGAAACGGGACAGATGTCCATTTTCGTCGCTCTCATTTTCCAAGTTCTTTTTGTATTCTTCGCGATGGTCATCAACGTTGGACTTCTGGTTCACGACAAAATCAACCTGCAAAACGCGGTTGATTTAGGCGCTTACTACGCGGCTCAGCGGCAAGCGGAACTTCTGAACGAGATCGCCCATATTAATTATCAAATACGTCAGGATTACAAGCTGCTCGCTTGGCGTTATCGGGTTCTCGGAACTTTGGGACGTCACGGTAACACCTCGAACCCGACCGAGGCGACGTTGCCTCCCGCGCGTAAAAGCAACCCAGGCGCCCTTTCAGATAAACCATGGGTGAACCCGAGTTACGGAGAGGAAGAGAGTGCCGTATGCGTCGCGAACAACATGTGGACGGACATGGTCGCGCAATCGAGCCAAGACGAGAACTATTGCTTTACCCCATACAACACCCGAGTCCCGAAAATTCCTTCGTTGCCGACGATTGCTCCGTTCGTTCCCGGAGTTTCCGACACCGCGGCGTTCACCGAGATGGCGCAAAGAGCTCAACAAATTTCGTGCCGGCGTGCAGGCCCGCTTAACTGGGCGTTCACCATGCGCATGATCTTTGGCTACAAGCTTGCGATCGCCGCGCGGAAGCAGCTCATTTGGGAGCTTCGGAAAAATCTCATCGATCCCAACTTCCGGGACCGGAACAATGAGCTGGTGCGAGAAGGCGTTCGTGTCACGATCGAAAAAAACCTTACGTATGCGAACCGGCAGAGTTTCTTAAATTCTCCCGATTTTGAATTGATCAACGGCCTGGCCCACCCTGATTGCAACCGTGGAGATGGAGGGGAGTTCGTTCTGCCGGAAATCCGTATCGCGCCGTCGCTTCTTTTCGTGAATTATCTCTGCGACGAGGGGAGCGAAGCGTACATGGTAGCGCATGAAATCTTGGACGGTTTGGATCCCGCTGAAATACGGAGGTGGGATCCGAACGGGTTGATGCAAAGCCTGGCGAAGAGCGAGCCGGAGCCGACAAGCCCGTGGCACTCGTCTTTGGGTTTCGAAAAGAACCCGTGGTGCATGGCTTACGTCGGCGTGAAAGCCCGTACGCGGGTATCGAAACCGTTCGCGCCACTCGGAAAACCCATCGAACTTGAGGCGCGCGCGTTCGCGCAACCGTTCGGCGGGCGCATCGGTCCGTGGTACCGCGAGCGTTGGACTCGAGGTTCGGCGATGTCGAATGAGGGAGACCGGGTGGATCCGCTGACGACCCCACGTCTTCTCCCCGGTGGTGGCCTCGACGGCGGCTCGCCGCTCGCTAGATTGCCGAATTTTTCCCGTTATCCGGGCGACACGATCGGTTTGAAGTCCGAGATCAGCATGGGGGCGCAGAATAGCGTGCTGCGGTCCTACGGTCCCCCTCGGAACAAAATGGACCGTCTCAAGCTCATTTACTATTCATATTTCGATGCGATTCCGACGACGGGAGATGTGCTGGCGAGAAATGAAGCGGGGACAAATGACTTCCCTCTCCGGCGCGCCGAGATGGCGGCCGTCGCGCCCGATCTTTTCGACATAACTTATTACTCGATCGATCCCAATTACATGGACGCTTACGTTAAATTGGGAGCCGATCGATCGTTGGATCTGCAGCCGGTGTTCGGGCGCCCGGTTCGCCAGTTGCCGGACATCGGAGGAAGGCTCGGCGACAGAGAAGAGATGGAGAGCTTCAACATCGATAACCAAATCCGTATCGCTCTCCAGGGCGGATTTGACCAGACGGTGTTGCCGAAACTGTATTATGTGGTACGCGATTGGACGCATCTTTTGACCGGGTGGGCGCAAGATCAACTTCAGGTGTTTACGTTTCCGAGTCGTCGTTTCGGGCACTGTGGATTGCGGGCGAGTGACCAAGTGCCTGTGCCTGGGCAGTGCCTGTCGGAGGGCGGGCGAGTAGGATATTCGGTCCGTTTAATTTCCAAGAGCCATCTTCTCGCGGAAACGTGGAAGCTTGGGGGCGACGGCGGCCAGGAGGGGGCGATTTTGAATCCTCCGCCCCGGGATTTTTGATTCAGTTGTCTCATTTCTGAACAGTGAACGATGAAACCCGACCTATGTCCTAAAGTGAGTCTCTGGTTCTGCCGATAAGTCATTGGAGTGCCGGTACCGACTCTCTGGAGGACAAATGGGAACCTTCCTTCGAGCCTTGGTTGTTTACCTTTTGGGTTTGGGGACTTTACCTGGTTTCAGCGCGATTGCGCTCGCCGGTGAGGACGCGAGCGCGAACCTAGCGACAGCCGATGAGTTGAAAATCGTCGAAGCTGTTCCCACGCAGAAAGAGATCGAGACGGGCGAGAGCCGGTACTCGAAGGGGCGCGAGAAGCCGAAGACATGTCGACAGGCCCAGAGGGAAGCGCTCGCCGCCTGTTCGGATCCTTATTCTATGGCGGGTTTGGGGCCCATGGGGCAACAAGCGATGACTCAGGCTCTGCAGCAACAGCAGGCGATGAACAGCAGCGCGAATTCGTTGGGTGGTAGCGCGATGGCGTGCCAGATGGCTGCCGTCATGAACGGCGTGCAGGCGCTGTTGGCCGGATTGAAGGGGGTTGGGTGTACGGCCGCTACGAAGGACTGCGAGGAAATTTGCCGTAATAACCCCGATGCTTATTGCGGAAACGGGGATTCGGCGGGTGCGGTGGCGGCTTTGGGTTCGGTCGCGGGGCTTTTGGGTGCGCTCGCAACGGCAAGCCAATGTAAACAGATGATGGCGGTGGCTTCTCCTTCTCCGATGGACTGCACGAATCCGGCCTACGCCCAAAATAATATTGTTTGTATTTGCCAAACCGATCCGAAGAACCCGTTGTGCGTTCAGAAGGAACAGTTCCCCACGGGCTTAACAACGACCTTGGGCGATATGGGCCCGGCGACTCCATCGTTTTCGGATGACGACACGTTGTTTGCGGAGGGAACGGACGCTCTCATGTTAGACGGTAAGCCGTCGGTTGCGAAAGGTAGCCAAACGGCGGAAGGCGGTGGCGGAGGCGGCCCTCAAGGCGGCCGTGGCGCGGTTTATAATCCCACAGGCGAACGTGGAGGGGGATCGAGGTCGGATATTGATAAGAACGTCATCCAAGGTCTTGCCGCCGGAGGTGGCGGTGGTGGTGGCGGCAGCTACAACGGTGGAGCCGCGAACGGCGGCGGTGGCGGCGGAAAAGGCGGTGGTGGCGAAGGCGAGGGCGAGAAGTTCGACCTCAGTAAGTTCCTTCCGAAGGCCAAAACACGCGGGTTGGCCGGTATGTCGATCAGCTCGCAGGACGGAATTACCGGTCCAATGGGACCATCGATTTGGGAGAAGGTCAGCAACCAGTATCAACTGCAACGACAAAACTTGATCCAAGATCGGTAAAGGCGGGAGAAGGACGATGACGAAGATGATACTGGCGGCGCTGCTTTTTGTTTACGGCGTCGGCTCTACGTCGATCGCGCGAGCGCAGTCGGACACGATGGGAGGGATCGCGAACGCCGCCCAACAGGCGAGCGCGAGAGACTCATCCGTACAGATGGCGTCGGTCATTATGGCGGCCGCGTTCGCTGCCCGTTGCAGCTCTTGGAATCCCGGTGCTTGTGTCATGGCGGCTTTAGCGGCCGCGCAAGCGGCCGCAGCTGGGAAGGCAGGATCGGGAGCGCTCTATACGGCGAGCCTTCAATCGCAAGGCGTGAATAACGGAACAACGGTGGGAGGCGTGGACACCAACTCCCGCGGGGTCGATGCGCAGTTGGAGCAGATCAGAGCGGAGCTGGGCAAGAAAGGTGTCGAGGTTTCGCCTGACGGCAAGACGATTTCGTTACCCGACGGCAAAACGGTTCCGTTTGACGCGTCTTCGGTCACGCCCGAGGGAATGGCGTCCAACGGTTTTACCGCGGATCAAATCAGCGCGGCTCAGTCCGCTCTGGCGGAAGCTCAGGAAAAAGCCGCGAAGTACGCGGCTTCGTCAGCGGGTTCGGATAAGGCGAAGCTCGGCGGCGGTCTCGAAGGCGATCTGGGGGGGGGTGCCGGCGGTGGCTCTGTGGGAAGCGGCGGTTACACCGGCGGGTCTTTCGCTTCAAAGACGTATGTCGTTCGCAGAGGCGCTTCGACCGGGAAAGGAGCCGCCAATCTCTCCGGAATGACGAAAAACTTCGGCACCGATAAAATTGGCGTGTCCGCGGATCACATCTTCGAGATGGTTTCGCGTCGATATAAAGCCAAAGAGGCCAGCAACACTTTCATCAGCAATTAAAAAAGAATTTCGTTCTCAACCCGCATTCCCGCGCTGACAACGGTCTTCGGCAGCACAACGCAATTCGTAAGGATGACGTCGTGTTCGATCGCGGCGTCGTCCCCGATCACGACAAATCCTGAAAAGCTCGCGCGTTCGTCGATCCGACAGTTCCTTCCGGTCATGACAATACGGTTCTCGCCGAAGGCGATCGCGCTGTCTCTTGAGCCGTGAGTCCGCAAGATTTCTCGGAGAAATTTGGCATCGTCGCGGGAGGGGGCGTCTGGGCCCAATAGTTTTAAGCATTGCTCCGTCGCGCGGAGATAGTCGTTTGGATTTCCGGTTTCAAACCATGTGAGGTCTTCGACGTGGATGCGGATCTTTTCGCCCTTCGCAATCGCGGATTGAAGCACGTCATAAAGAATATTGCTTTCGCCTTCGGGAAAGTACGAGAACGCGCGTTCGTTCAAGAGAAGCAGGCCTGTGTAGTGGTAACCGTAGGCCGCTGAAGGGAATTGAGATCGCTCTTTGCCGAATCCGAGTACGCGATGATCGTCCGTCGCCCAAACGCCGCCGAACTGGGTTCCTACGTGCGGATGCTCCATAACGAGGAGCGTGGCGAGCGCTGCGCTTTCGCGATGGGCTTGCAAGAAGCGGGTCATCGCGCCGTCTTTAAGCGGCAGAATGACCTCGTCGCCGTTGCAAACCAAAATATCGTCGGCTCCTTGGAGAAGCTTTCGGGCCTTGTAAATTCCTCCGCCACTGCCTAAAGGAGCCAGGGGCTCAGGTGAAAACGCGACTTGAAACTCGGACTCACGCGATTTTCCCAGGGCCTCTATTTGCTCCGGTTTATGATGAGTGTTGAAAACGACGGACGAGATGCCCGCCTGACGAACCATCGCCAACGAGTAAAAAAGAAGGGGCACGTTTAAAAACGGAACGGCCGGTTTCGCGTAAACATTGGTGATCGGCTTGAGTCGGGTCCCGAGTCCCGCCGACAGAATCATCGCTTTCATGGCGCTTTAACTCGCCTCGAATTTGCGCTCGAAAATTCCTTTGTCGTTCAGGATGTCGTGGAACGCCTGGTACTCTTTGAAGTTCAAAAGACTTCGTTTCACGGTTTGCAGTGTGTGGTGAATGTACTTCAGATAGCGGACGTCGGACCGTAGGTTGTAGAAGCTTGCGAAACTTCCACACGCCTTGAAGCACCTTTGGATCGTTTGGATTTCGTAAATGTGCATAAACTTTTCGATCGAAAAATCTTCGAGCGGATAGCGGGACTTTAGTTCGCCTCTTCGTTCAAGGTAGTACTGAATGAGTGAATTCGCGATCGAAGGGTCGATATTGACGTAAGAATCCCTCAGAAGACTGACCAGGTCGTACTGAACGGGGCCGAGACGGGCGTCCTGGAAATCGATTACGCGCGCTTTTCCGAGTTTCAACATCACATTCCGGGAGTGGTAATCCCGATGAGCGATGTATTTCGGTTCAGCGTGCAAAACGCTACAGATATCAAGGAAGACTTTATCGAGCGCCGCTTTTTCAGTGTCGGTGAACTGAACGCCGCAATATTTAACGAGAAGGTGTTCGCGGCCGTAGTTCAGTTCCCAAAGAAGTTTCTCGACGTCGAATTCGATTTTAAACGCCGTGCAGTTGCTGCGGTCGAATGTGGCGTGATAGTGGATTTTGATTAACTCATCGATCGCCTGACGGTAAAAAGGGACGACCAATTGCTGATTTTGGTTTTCCCAGAACTTCCTCTCGAGCGTTAGGTCACCCAGGTCTTCAAGCAAAACCAGACCTTCGTCAGGAGACTTGGCGATCACTTTCGGAACCGCGACGCCGTGTTTGGCGAAATGATCGCGCACGCTCAGGAAAGGATAGGAACCATCGTCCACGAACGGTTCCCAGACCATCAAGACCCACGATTCCGGACCGAGGGCGACGCGATAGTACTTCCGCGCCGATGCGTCTCCGGCGAGCTGGAACACTTCGAATTGATCGCTACCGAGCGCCCGCTTCAAAAAATTCCAGAAGCCGGCGCATGCCTCTTCCGTGATCGGAGTCATGACTCCTAGGCTCGCATCGAAGCGGGAAAAAGGCAATCACTGCACTGGCGCTTGGTCTGGATCGAGTAAGTGGACATTAAAGGGTATAAAGTGGTCGCCGAAGTCGCTGATCTGTCGCTCGAGAGGTTGAAACCGTTCAAGAAGTGCGGGCATGACTTTGTGCCGGTCCTCTGCGCGGAGGGCGGCGACGACAATCGTCGAGGGGCCATCAGAAGAACTGGACAGCAGCTCGGCCAGGCGGGCTTGATGGGAGGCCGGAACAGAGGCGAGATCCTCGATGAAGACGGTCACCTCGCCGAGAGCCTCCAAATTCGCGGGCGATTCGAATGTCTCCGGGGCAAGATCGGTGATCGAAAGGAAAGCCCAGCGACCCGAACGTTCGTGATGTTCAAGCGCGGTTCTTCTCGCCTCTTCGGCAGACGCGTCATCAATAAGGAGAGAGCGCGCCTCGACCCTTACTTTCTCGGCGCACCCAGCCCTCTCTTTCGCCTCAGCTTCATCGAGGAGGCTGCGCCATTGGCGGACTTGTGACAAACGGGTTGGGCGAAGGGGGATCACATTGCCCGACATTCCTTCTTGCACGCGCAAGCGTTCTTCGAAGGAGACGAGTGCGTTCGAATGCGATTCGGTGCTTAAACGGAGTTCGATCAAAGTGGAAAGCAGTTCCGCGATGGGGACCGGGTTTACGGGAGCGCCCGCCGATGAACCACGGACGATTGCGAGGCCCGTAAGCTTACTGTGCATGTACACGGGGACACCAAGCAAATCGGGCCCTTTCCCTCTGACGTATTTGACCGAGCGGGGAGCGCTCGACATCAGGCGTTCGAGATCGACTTCTTCCCAATCGTCGGGATGAATAAACTCAATGGGCTGGTAATCCAAGCGGCAAGACGCCACATCCGACAGAATTTGATCGAGTTTTGAAATCAAGTTGTTCATCTTCATCATCGTCCTTCCACGCACGTTCAGAGGGGTCCTAAAATCACGTGGGTGATTCCATCAAAACTCGTGCCGGTTTTCGGGAAACTGGAACTTTAATGAATTCAGGGGGTTACAAGGAGGAACAGAAAAGTCTTCCCGCTCAGCTTTTAGTCAGTGGAGGAGAATTGGCAGTCGAAAGGGGGCCCTCTCCGTCATATGGCGTGGTGAGGTTTCGTGCCAGGCTCCTC
>CALBDW010000013.1 GCA_937927435.1 uncultured Bdellovibrionales bacterium | reverse complement strand
TTAGCACTCTACGTTCAGTATCACAACGAATCTTTGGAGAAAAAGACCGCCTAAGGGAGCGAATGGCTAGGTGGTCAAAAGCGAGACTTTTAAGGCGTCTTCAATTTGTTTGTCGCCATCACGAAGTGAGAATCGACAAAGCGAAGAAGAGTCATATCAATTCAGCCACTTGGTTCATCCCCACTAGGGTGAGCCAGTTTAGACTTGCCCCCTGACCCGACACCCGCTCGAGCTGGGGGCGTTCATCACCACGAAAGTGGCCCAGTTTTAAAGGTGCTTGTTCAACAAAGCGACGATGTTCTCTTTCGGATGATTCCCGACGATCTGATCCACTTGCTGTCCGTTCTTGAAGAGAATCAATGTGGGAACCCCACGAACACCATAACGCGTGGGCGAATTCGGATTGGCGTCGATGTCGACTTTAACAACTTTCACTTTTCCGGCGTACTCGGCGGCGATTTCTTCCAGTTTCGGAGCAAGAGCGCGGCAAGGACCACACCACTCAGCCCAAAAGTCGACCAATACGGGCATCTCGGAATTCAAAACATCTTGTTCAAACGAGCTGTCGGTCGTTGCCTGCGTATGAGTTCCCATTTTTTCTCCTTCGATTCGAACTAAAACAATTTCCGCAACTGTCGACCCGGCCGCGAGCGTCCCGACTCGAAGCGAGATTCCCCTCAAAAGGTCCAGATCGACTCCACTTTTTTAGCGCAATCGATTCGCCTTGTCGACTCCCGCTCCCAAACCCGACCAGAGTCTAGACCTCAAAGGAAAATTGCGCATTGTAGCAAGACGCGAAGAACTCAATTTCGTCGCGAGTTTAGCCGATAAGATGGCGATGCAACGGGAAGACTTCCACATCCTCATCGTCGATGATGACGCCCATCTGGGACGCGCCATGGGTGAAGCCCTCACTCGGGAGGGTTACAAGACCACTCACGTCATGCGTCCGGACGAAGTGATCAACATCGTCCGCTTCCAGCAAGTCCATGCCGCGATCATCGACTGCATGCTGCCCAAAATGAGCGGCGTCGAACTGGCTAAGAAACTTCGGGAGGAAGTCACCAACCGTTTGCCGATTATCCTGATCAGCGGGATCTACAAGGATAAAGCCTTCCAACGCGACGCTTTGCAATCGACGGGAGCCGTCACCTTCATCAATAAGCCCTTCGAACTCAGCGAGTTCGTCACCGCTGTCAATGACATCGTCAAGCCGTTCGTCGACGCACCACTTGCGATGCTGCATCAGTTCCTCGCGAAACATGATATCTCGCCGAAAGAGCGAATCCGCGCCGTGGACGACGCCGAGATGATCCACTGCTTCGATCTGCCCTGGGTGTTCAGCCTTCTCATGCACGAAAAAGTCAATGGGCACTTGAACATCATTTCGGCCGAAGGCGATGTCGCGGGCGTCGGCTTCCTAGGAGGAGATATCGTCCAAGTTTATCTTGACGACACGAAGTCGTATTTCGGCGTTCTCATGGTCGAATACGGTTTCATCTCGCAAGCCGAATTGGACGAGGTGATGAGAACCTCCAAGTCGACGAAGAAATTGGGTGAGAAACTCGTGGCCGCCAACGTCTTAAGTCCTCACGCCATCCATATCGTGATGGCCGAGCAGCAAGGGCTGCGGCTCAGCAAAACCATCAAGAACACGTCGGTTAAAATCAACTTCATTGAAACCTCGGACATGCGGGTGAACGCTCGCACCGACCGGAACGCGTTCACGAAACTTCTCAACGAGTGGTTGGTTTCGAAGTATTCCCTCGACTGGCTGAAGTCGTATTACACGCCCTGGATGCGATATAATTTGCACAAGGGTCCCGAGTGGACGGCTGATGCCGAGCCGAGAGTTTTCTCCATTCCCGTCGTTAAGCGCGTCCCCGACATCGCGAAAATCCTCCTCCTGGGCCCGACGCTCGAAGAGGCGCTCACGAAATTTAAAGAGCCCGAAGACCACGTCTTCCGTGCCCTTCACGCCTTGATCGTGACCCGCACTCTCCGCTTCGGCGAAGTCGTCGCGAAATCCGACTTCCAAGCCCAGCGCGAACGCCTGAGGAAGCTCTTAAAGTCGCTCGATTCGCAAAATTATTTCGAACGCTTGGGCGTGAGCCAAAAAGCGAAAGAGTCGGAAATCAAGCGCGCCTACCACGATCTGGCGAAAGTCCTCCATCCGGACAAGCTGCCGCAGGATGCTCCGGACGATGTACGCACTCTTGCGAAGGAAACATTCGAACGCATCAGCACCGCCTATTCGGTTCTCAGCGATCCAAAAGCGAAAGAGGAATATCTTCTCGAGTTGGAAAAAGGGCGTTCCGAAGCCGTCATGCAGGCGGAGGCTTTGGCGGGACAAGCCCGTCCCCTGCTTTCCAAGGGCGACTTCTCTCAAGCGCGAGAGCTACTCGAGAAAGCAATGTCGCTGGCTTCCCCAACGTCCGAGATGCGGCTTCTCTGGATCTGGTCGCAAATCAAGGGAGCGGGACCAGAACGCAATCCTCTCTTACTCTCGCAGCTTAAAGACGAACTGGCCCAGATACCGCCCGAAGACCGTCACCATTCGACCTACTATTTCGTTAAAGCGTTGGTGTTAAAAGCTTCCGGAGACTTGGCGGGCGCGAAGCGCAACCTGCAATACGTGCTCTCCGAAGCGCCGGATTTCATCGACGCCCGCCGTGAACTCAACATCATCTCCCAACAGGAACAAGCGGCGAAGACGACGAATATTTTCAACGGCGATCTGCGCGACGTCGTCGGCATGCTCTTTAAGAAACGCCGTTGATCACTTCTCTTTGAGCGCCTTCGCGGCACCTTCGGCAAACAGCGTCTTGACGAATTTCATTTTCTCGCGATGGATCTCTTCCAGCTGCTCCGCCTCGCCGCGTGAATCGGCTTTCAGCTCTTCCATAGCCGTCCGCGCGATATCCCGCGGCAGAACCGTTTGCTCCGGAACGTCGTCCGCGTTCCGACGGAGGAACTCATCATACCTGCTTGAGCGCGCCGTGCGCATGGTCGCCGCTTGGCCCGGAGTTTTCACAGGATCCCATTCCTCCGTTGGCGTGCCGAAAACTCGCACCAATTCCAGTTCCTTCGGGGAGATCGGAGCCTTCATGATCTTTTGGAATTTCTCCCACAGCGGCTCGAAATCGAGGTCACCAAGGCTTGCGACCAACTTGATCAAATTCTGCGCCTGTACAGGAGTACCGATCAGGCCATCGACGTTCATTTTCGATTTCGGCGTCAAGGCCGGCGGAATCTCCCCCGTATAAGTGAGCGCCACTTTCGGCGGAGGAAACTGCTTTTTCACCCGTTCGGCGACCTTATAGCCGTCGACCCCATGCCCCTTCGAGGTCGCAATCACAATGTCGGGATGGAAACGATATAGCGCCTCATTGACGAGAATGTCTTTACCTAGAGAAAGGACGTCGAACCCCAAACGACACAGTAGGTTCTCGATCGCGACCATTTCCTGGTAATCGTCGACGACAAGCATGACCTTGCGCATGAGAGGCCCACTCCGTTTCAAAATTCCATGATAGATGCGTCCTCCCAGTCCGGCAATTGGCTTGCGTGATGCGTCTACCAATTGGTAAAAGGGGCCGATAAGGGGCAATTAGATGAAAATAAGCGGGTTTACCGTGATTCGAAATGGGATCCTCATGGGGTATCCCGTTCTCGAAAGTATACGCAGCATCCTGCCGATCGTTGACGAATTCGTCGTCGGCGTGGGCCAAAGTGACGACCAGACCAAAGACCTAATCCTCAGTTTGAACGACCCGAAGATTCGCGTCTTCGACGCGTTTTGGGATACGACAAAAACCAAAGGCGGTCTCATCCTGAGCGAAAAAACCAACGAAGCTCTCGATCGTTGCCGTAACGACTGGTGCTTTTACCTCCAAGCCGACGAAGTCGTTCACGAAGACGATTTGCCGATCATCGAAAAGGCTCTGAAAGAGCACGGCGATAATCCCGAAGTCGAAGGTTTTTTGTTCCGTTACATTCACTTCTACGGCAGCTATCAAACCATCGCCACCTCACGGCGCTGGTACCGCAACGAAGTGCGCATCGTGCGTAAGAGTTCGGGCATCCGCAGCCACAATGACGCGCAAGGCTTCCGGGTGAATGGTGAAAAGCCGAAAGTCGTCGCCTCGGGAGCTCGCATCTTCCATTACGGCTGGGTCAAGCCACCGAAGAAGATGGGGGTGAAAAGCAAACTTCTGAACCGTTGGTGGCACGGCAATAAAAGAGATCACGAATTCGAGAATTTTGAGTATGATCGTCAATACGGTTTGAAGCCCTTCGAGGGGACGCATCCGGCCGTCATGCACGAACTGGTGGCAAGCCAGGATTGGACTTTCGATCCAACCCGCCGGCTGTCGGATTGGACCCTAAAGGATCTCAATTTGCTTGCGAGCGATATTTTCGAAAAAATCTTCAAATACCGGATCGGCGAATACCGGCCGTACCGGTTGATAAAGAAAGGCCTGTCTTCCCATGATGGAAAAACAAAGAATTGAAACGACGACTCTTCCTCCCCGCGAATTCACAGTTGAAGCCGGTTCGACGAAAATTAAAATCGGCCAAGGTCACGGACTCGCGCTCATCTCGGGCCCCTGCGTGATTGACTCGAAGGAACTCGTAATGAAAACCGCGAAGGCTCTGGTTGAAATCACGCAAAGAGTGGGAATTCCCCTGATCTTCAAAAGCTCTTATGAGAAAGACAACCGCGGTTCCGAAAAGAACTGGACAGGGCCCTTGGCGGAAGAAGGCTTGAAGGTGCTCGCCGAGGTCCGGAAAGAGTTCGGCATCCCGGTCCTCACCGATGTCCACCGCGTTGAAGACGTTCCCATGGTCGCCGAGCACGTCGACGTACTCCAGATTCCGGCTTACATGTGCCAGCAAACCTCGCTGGTTTTGGCCTGCGGGAAAACGGGCCGTCCGATCAACGTGAAGAAGGGGCAGTTCCTCGCACCTGAAAACATGGCCGGTGCGGTCAGCAAAATCCGCTCGACCGGAAACAACAACATTCTGCTCACCGAACGCGGTGCCTGCTTCGGTTATAACCGCCTCGTCGCGGACATGCGCTCGATTCCGATCATGCAGGAACTTGGCGTGCCGGCCTGCTTCGATGCGACTCACGTGATCCGTCTTTACGGAATTTCGAGTTCCGATCCGGCTGGCGGAGAGCCGCGTTTTGTTCCGCATCTGACTTTAGCGGCCGTTGCCGCTGGAGCGGACGCGTTGTTTTTGGAAACCCATCCAAATCCGATGGAAGCCAAGTGCGACGCCGCTTCGCAGTTGAACCTGAAACACATCGAAGCGCTTCTGAAGATGGCGATTGATGTCCGCAAAGCGATCAAGTCGCCCGAACATGTCGGCGAAATCCGGTACTAAGCGGGACCTCGCAACAGAGACATGAGAGCCTTCTTAGCGACCCGATACATCTTGGGAGAGATGATTCCGACGTTTTTTCTCGGAGTCATCGTCTTCATTTTCATTCTCCTGATGTTCCAGGTTTTGCGGCTGACTGAGTTTGTCCTCATCCACGGTGTGAAGGTCTCGACCGTGGCTCTCATGCTGGCTTATATGTCGACCAGCTTTTTACCGATTCTCTTTCCGATGAGCCTGCTTTTCGCCGTCCTTCTCACGTACAGCCGCTTGAGCGCCGATTCGGAAATCGTGGCGCTCCGGGCGATCGGGCTGAGCATGTCGTCGATTATCAGTCCGGCGGTGATTTTAAGCATCCTCGTCGGAATCTTGAGCTTGCAGACTTCCTTCCACATCGCACCCTGGGGCAACCGTCAGTTCGAAATTCTCTTCGCCAAAGCCGGTTCGAGCAAGCCAGCGGTCGCCGTGCGTGAGGGTACGTTCGCTGAAGGCTTTTTTGATCTCGTGGTTTATGCCAACAAAGTCGATTCAAAAAACGGCCGGCTCAGTCAGGTTTTCATTTACGACGAGAACTCAGACCCTCCGCTCACGGTGATCGCAAATTCGGGGAAAATCATCACCGATCCGGACCGCCCCGGCCATAGTGCACGCCTTCAACTCAACGATGGGAGCATCCATAGCGTCGGCGACGGTCGCCACACGAAAATCGATTTCTCCGACTACACCGTTTACCTTTCGAACCCGATCGCCGAACAGATGCGCGGCAAGTCTTCGCAAAGCTACACGATTGAAGAGTTACGCGAAAAGATCAACGATCCCACCTTGAACGAGGAAGACCGCCTCGAGCTTGAAACCGACTTTCACCGGCGAATCGCGATCGCCTTCGCGTGCCTTCTCTTCGGCCTCATCGGCGTCGGTCTCGGCACCACCTCAAACCGTCGCAACGTCAAAAGCGGCGGAACCGTGATCTGTCTCGGTCTGATCGTCGCCTACTGGATTATCTACGTGACGGTAGAGGGCGCAGCCCGACAAGGTCAAATTCCGCCCGCCATCGCCATGTGGATCCCCAACGTAATCTTCCTCGTCGCCGCCGGCTGGAGCCTACGCCGCGCCTGGAACTGACGTCACCCCAATTGGTCCGGTATTTGCTCATAAATCACCGCGAGACTGGGAACTCACCGAAGTGGTTGCAAATTGACTCTTTTCGGAGTGAACCCACATGGGAGCTAGGGAGTCCAATATGAAAGAAAAGCGCGAGTTGGCCCTTGCGGTTATTTCGCTGCTCCTCATCGCCCTCATCGCTTTAAGCGGCTGCGGACCGAAAAATGATTCGGCACCCACCCCGCCGTCGCCTGAGGACGTGTGGCTGCAGGCTTATCACGATGTGCAAAATACAGGGAGGCCGAGTAAGGCTTACCAAGCGATCGACCTCACCCGCGCGCTCTACTTCGACGGCCATGCCACAATTCAGCAAACCCAGGAAAGAATTTACATGATTCTCAAAGCGACGCCGGGAATCCGTCTTACGAAGACAAAAACGAAAAAATACATAGCGCTCCTGACGGATCCCCGTCCCCAGTTCCGGAACCTAAGCGCGTACGATATCCGTCGCCGCTATGTCCGTTAATTCCACGCGCGTCGCTTTCACCGAACTCAAATCAAACAGAACTTGAAGATCGTCGGCATCGCGGATCGGGAGACCGCCCTCAAAGAGGAGATCAACCGATCCCGCGCAGTACGCTAGCCCCGGCGGCCCCGGAAGACAACAAACCGTGCGATCGATTTCGCGCGCGAGCCGTGCCGTCATCGAGGACCCGCTTCGCCGCCGGGCCTCGACCACAAATACGACTTGCCCCATTGCTGCGATCCAGCGGTTGCGCTCTTCGAAATGCCAACGCCGGAGTTCTTGGAAGGGATCGTATGTGCTGACGATCGCGCCTCCTGTTTTGGTCAAATCGTCTTTCAATTCGATCCACTCGCGAGGGTACATGCGGCCCAACCCGGAGGGTAAAAACACGACGGTCGGTTGTCCGGTCCGTAAACTGATCATGTGAGCCTTCAGATCAACCCCTCTTGCGCCGCCACTCACCGTAACGGCTCCTGTACGGCGGATGAATTCCGCAAGATGTACCTCCATCCATTCAGTCGCCAAACGACTCGGTTCACGACTACCAACGACGGCGATACACCGTCTCTCCCGCCAAGGAATCTCTCCCCAAACGCTGAGGAACGGGGGCGGATTTTCGAAGCGGCAAAGATCGAAGGGATAGTCCGGATGGCCGGGGTAAAGAATCCGCGCTTCATTTTCCCGGCACCAGTTGAAAACGCGCTCCGCCTGCCACCGGACGGAGTGCGAGTTCCGAGCTCTTTTTGATGATGAACAAATGAGATCGAGACAGGCTTGAAACTCTTTGGATTCGTCGCTCATGCCTTGAGCGCCATGCAAAGGGCAAAACCGCCACTCAACGGAACCGCGCAGTTCCAAGCGGCTCCGTCGTCCGTCTTCCGGCTCTTATTCCTCGAGCAGGTCGGATAAGTCTTCTTCCAGAAGTTCGGACTCCACATCTTCTTCGGCCGCGTCGCCGCCTTCACCGGACTCACTCTCGTCGACATCTTCAAGGAGGTCATCGATGCTTTCGACACCCTCATCTGACACCTCACCAGCGTCGTCAACGACAGGCAAAGACTCTTCCAACCGATCGCCGCCTGTGAGGTCGCCTGGACGGATTTCCTCTTGCGCTTGGAGGACGACGGCGGTTGCGACGTTTTGACCGACCGTGACCACCTTCAAAAGTCCGATCGGTCTCCGCCACTCGGGAACCTCCGTGTGGGGTCGCCGGGTTTTCCGAATCGCCTGCACGTAAAGAAGATCACCGGCTTGCAAGCCTCTTTCCGCCCCACCCTCGAGATAAACGATCGCGCTTTCACCGAAAATATTCCGAACCGAGTCGAACTCTCCCCCGATAACACGTGCTTCAACGCCGCGGACGGAGCCCGAAGCAGCGAACGTCACTGTCGGAAGCTCCCTTTCGATCAAGACGGAGCCAACCGTGATCGGGTTCACCGATGACAGGATGATAGCGCGGTAGATATTTTTAGAATCGTCGGCCACACCCGTGATTTCCAACGTTCCGCCGGCTTCAATGATATGGGCATTTCCTCCCGAACTCAGCGGGATCATTCCCCGTTCGCGTACAACGGAAAAGCGGTCTCCTGGGCGAACACCTTTCTCCATACGCACGAAAACCGCTTGGCCGACGGAGGCCACCTCCATTCCGACTTCAATTTCCACAACTCGGCCGACACCCGCGGGTGCACTGTCGAGCACGTAAGAGTTCAGAGTGAGAACCGCGGGCTCGCTCAAACTGCGTCGTCTACCAACGTCAAGACCCGTGATATCATAGTTGCCCGAAAGGGCACCGTACGACTGCGGAACAAAAGAGGGCGGCAGCTCTTTCAGCACCGGCGTGGTCCGCTTCGCCGGCGGAATTTCAGGTTTGCTGACGAGTTCATCAACTTCGATCAAGGTGCGGCTGGCGGGATCGCCCGGCACCAAACTCTTCAAAGCTTCCTCCCTGAAGACGGGCGGGCGATACGTGCGCGTGTTAAAGAACGGATCGGTGATTCGCGGAATGGGATCCCACTCCATCAACTGGGCCTGCACCCGATGGACCCGTGCGCTTTCAACCAAAGTAAACAAAAGCCCGATAAATACGACCAAACGCACGCGTTTGTTCACTCACATACCCCTTTTCTGTTTTTGGGCCATCTCAATCAGCTTCAGTTCCGTGGCGACCCGCATCGCCTCGGGACTCCCCGGATATTGCTCTTTCAACCTTTCGAGAAGACGCTTGGCCTCCTCAAAGCGCGATTGTTTTTTTTCAATGACAGCCTTCGCGAACAACGCGCTCACCGCCTTATTCCCCTTCGGATATTGGCGCAGCACGCGATCCATGTATTGAGCGGCGAGCTTATAATCGCCCAGTTCGTATGCAAGCTGTCCGCAGATATAGAGGGCATTATCCGCATAAACCGAATCCGGATAAGTCTTCATGAGAAGCGCGAGCGACTTCTCCAATTCGCTCAAATGACGTTTGCGGTAGGACTGCAGGATTTTGGAATAGAGCATTTGATCCCCTGTGGGTTCGGGCGTCTTCACAGGAGATTCCTTATCGGGCGGAAGTTCGGTGACACTGTCTGTGGCCACCAGTTCAGGATCGGCCTCTTGTTTTAAACGCTGTTCAAGGACGAGATTTTTCTCTTTAAGCTCTTGGATTTCCGCTTGGCGCCGACGCAACTCACGTTCGAGGACTTGAATCCGCTCCTGATAGGCTTCGATCTTGCGGGAACTCGGTAGCATGCTGCAGCCAACAAAGACGAGCGAGAACGCCACAATCAGAAAAATCTGAAGGCCCCGACCGGAATTGAACACAAGAATCCCCTCAAACAGTTCAATTGAATCGCTTGCTTAAATTTTAAGAGAAGTCCCTATTGAATCCTAGGGTCCGAGCCTCGAAGCCAGCCCAAGGCCGTAAAACAAAGTCCGATTGGATCTAAATTGCAGAACATGTAAGCAGAAAAGGCTATGACGCGCTTAGTTTGTGTGTATCAATTGCCACTTATCCACAGCGGATGTGGAATGACCATGGTTCTAGACCTTAGACGCGACAATGGATAAGGGTTTCAGCGAATTGCTGAATACAAATGCAAAACGCAACTATTTGTAATTATTAGGGAAATATCCAAATTAGGGACATCTTGACACTAATCTGTCACACGTCTTACATCCGGCACCCGGTCAAGCCTCCTTTCTGAGTCCAATTCGGCACCTCACAGCCCCCGGCACCGCGCTTGCTCGGGTGCTCTTAGGTGCTGATTATCCTTGGGATTTTATTGTTTTCGGCCTTTTCTTTGAGTGCGGGTTGGCCGCAGAGAATGGCCGATTTCGCTGCGCCTTTTCATCAGGCATGTCTAAAGCTCGCACCTCTCACTTCAGAAGTTGAGAATTACCGCGCCATCGTCTGTGGTGCTTCGTTGAACGTCTCATCATTCCGGGACGAATTGCGACAAACAGGACTTATCCACTTGATGGTTGTTTCCGGTTCACACGTTGCATTTCTGGAAACAGTTTTGGTTATTGCGAGTCGCCATTGCGCATTGATTCGCCATGTAATCCCGCTCGCACTCCTGCTCTTTGCGGTTGCCAATCGCCTGGAAGCGGTGGTCGTGCGCGCCGTATTCTCACTTTTCTTCCGCCGTCTCAATGAGCGTTTTCGTTTTTCGTGGGGTGACGTTCAAATCTTGTGCATGTCAGGTTTACTCGCGATGGGATTTTGCAAAGGTCCCACCTCGCTTCTTTCTCTCAGCTTGAGTTGGTTATTGGGGCTTGCGCTTCTCGATTGGCGCTCTCCGGGCGATACGTTTCTAAAGAACGTCCGAGCGTACGCCTTCATCGCTCCCGGACTTCTCCCCTTTTCTCTTCCACACCCGGCGTCCATCTTATGTAATTTCATCTTCGCGCCATTTATGGGACTCGCACTCTTTCCAGCTTCGCTTCTCACCTTTTTGGTCCCAAACCTCGCTCCCCTCACCGACTGGCTGTGGCGAATTGTGAAAGACGTCGTCCGCCTTCTCGCTTCCTACGTCCCGCCAGGACTCGAACGCTGTGAAGTGCCGCTTCCGATCTTACTGACATATATCACCGTGTTAACGGCGCTTGCTTGGCATAAGGAGTGTCGTCTCACATGCGCGCGCTCATAACTTTCATCCTCTTGTTGGCCCCGGACTTCATTTCTCAGCGTTCCCTGTTAGACGCTCGGGAACGGCTCATCGTTTGGAACGTCGGCCAAGGTCTGTGGACCACCTGGGTCACCCCTCAGGCTTGCATACACTTCGACATGGGCGGTGAGTTCGCGCCGTGGCCCCGAATCCGTGAAACCTGCGGACATCGCGAAAACCTGGCGGTCTTCAGCCATTGGGATTGGGATCACATCGGCTTCGCGCGAAGGGCACGACGAAACTTTGAAAAGCTCTGTATCCTTTCCATGCCCCGTGGCCGACCGACCCCATATAAACAGAAATATTTGAGCGAACTTCCTCCGTGCGATGCGTTCGGGAAAGCCACGATTCCCAAAGGCGCCGTCGTCGAACTCACTCCTCAAGCTTCGAACCGAAGTTCTGCCAACTCGTTAAGCCGCATTCTGGTCCTCAGAGGACTCGCGCTTCTACCGGGCGATTCGACCTCAAAAGAGGAGAGGAGTTGGGGGCCCTCGCTTGACCGTTTCGCCGTTCGCTTCGCGCTTCTAGGGCACCACGGCAGCCGGACTTCGACCTCGCAAGCCCTTCTCAAACGCCTTCCGCGGCTCAAACAAGCCGTCGCGAGCGCGCGCAAGGCCCGCTACGGGCATCCGCACCCCAGCGTTTCGAATCGTTTAAGAAAAAACGGAATTGCTTTATTGAGCACGGAAGACTGGGGAACCATCCATTGGGAGGTTCCCCGGCTTCGGAGCAGACTTACTGACGATACGGGCGGTATTCCATGTTCAAGCTGCGAGCGACCGGCTCGTAGCAAACATAGCCGCCGTATACATTGAGCCCTTTATAGAGGGCCGGATCTTTGGCGATCGCGTCTTCCACACCCATTTGCGCGATCATCGAACCGTACTTGAACGTGGCGTTCGTGAGCGCGTATGTCGACGTGCGAGCGACAACACCCGGCATGTTCGGCACGCAATAGTGGATCACGCCGTTCACCTCATATGTCGGGTTTTGGTGGGTCGTCGGGCGGCAGGTCTCAATACAACCGCCTTGGTCGACAGCCACGTCAACAACGACGGAGCCCGGTTGCATTTTCGCGATCATTTCCTTCGTGACGAGAACCGGAGCTTTCCAGCCCGTGACCAGAACCGCGCCGATCACCAAATCGCTTTCACTTACCGCCGCCTCGATATTTTGCGAGTTCGAATGAAGCACTTTAAGGCGGCCTTGGAAAATATCGTCGAGATACTCAAGGCGGCGATGATTCACGTCAAGCACTGTGACATCCGCGCCGAGTCCGACGGCCATTTTCGCCGCGTTTGTACCGACGACGCCGCCGCCGATAATGGTGACCTTACCGCGCGCAACGCCCGTCACGCCGCCAAGGAGAATGCCTTTTCCGCCGTGATCTTTCTGAAGATAGAACGCCCCGATTTGAGTCGCCATGCGACCGGCAACGGCCGACATCGGCGTGAGAAGCGGCAAGGAACCGTCGGCCAACTGAATCGTCTCATACGCGATCGCCTTCACTTTGCGTTCGCAGAGAACTTTCGTCAGTTTAGGCTCGGCCGCAAGGTGAAGGTACGTGTAGAGGATCTGATTTTCGCGCATCAGATCGTATTCGTCTGGCAGCGGCTCCTTCACTTTCCAGATCATGTCGGCCTTCGCGTAGATTTCTTTCGCCGAATCAAGAATTTTGGCTCCGGCCTGCTCGTACGCTTCGTTCGAAATGCGGCTGCCGAGACCGGCGTCTTTTTCGACGTAAACGGTGTGCCCTTCTTGGACCAGTTGTTTGACGCCTGCTTCCGTCAAGCCGACGCGGTTTTCACTGATTTTAATTTCTTTCGGAACACCAATAATCATGACTCAAATCCTTCTCGGTGATTTCGTCATCCGCAGCGCGGGCTGCTATTAAGGGTCAACTTTCAGGGGGCGATTCCAACACAAACGCCTTCACCCGACAAGCGAGATTCGTCCGCTTACTGATTAGGCCATGAGGCGGCCGCGGCGCGCAGGCTTTCGGGTGTAACGGCTTCACGGTCGAACTCGGGGACGACGAATTCCGGCTCGGCTCCCAGTTCGATATGGCGATAGCTCCCCGGAGAAGCGAGGATTTTCTTAACCAATTGATTCATCAGATCATGGCCGGCTTTATACAGAACCAAGTGCCCCATAAGAGGCATTCCCAGGGTCACCAGGTCACCCAAGGCGTCCAGCATCTTATGACGCACAAACTCGTCAGGGAACCTTAAGCCTTCCGGATTCAAAATATCATTTTCATCCAAAACGATGGCGTTTTCGAGACTTCCGCCGCGGGCCAACCCCTTGGCTCGCAGAGCTTCGACGTCTTTCAGGAAGCCGAACGTTCGCGCCGACGCCAATTCACGGGCGAAGCTCGTCTCATTGATATCGAGGTCAAGGCGCTGGCGCCCAATCTTCGGGTGCGGAAAATCGATCGTACACGTCACCCGCAAACCGTTGTACGGGACGACATAAGCGTGCTTGTTGTCGTCTCCGACGAAGATCGGTTCCGTGACATATGCGTATTTTCTCGGCTGATCCTGCTCGGCGAAGCCGGCGCTCAGAATCGCCTCCATAAAGACATGGGCGCTTCCGTCGCCGATTGGAATCTCAGGGCCGCTGAGTTCAATAATCAGGTTGTCGATGCGAAAGGCCGCAAGCGACGAGAGACAGTGTTCAACCGTGGAAACCGAAAAAGCCGCCCCGCCGATTGTTGTCGCCATCTGAGTGGCCCGCACATGCTGCGCATGGACCGGAATGGCCGGTGCCCCCGGCAAGTCCGTACGCACCACATGAATACCAGAATTCACGGGAGCGGGTTTGAAAGTGATGGCGGCCGGTTCCCCGGTATGAAGCCCTAAACCTTCAACAGTCACTCGCTTGCGGATCGTGCGCTGGAGAAACATTCGCTAAAGCCTTTCAATTCATTGCTGTTCCAACTACCTAGCATTGACAGGCAATTGCAATGCCAAAGAACCTGTTATCCGGAAGAATGAAAACAAGCGAATAATCCGCGATAAACCACTGAAAACACTTCCATTTATAAACCTACTACCAAAGTCTGGAATTCATCCTGGGAGTGTAACTAGCTCCTCTTTGTTGCGGAAAGGCCACTCTCGGTGTGCCGAAAAAGTCACATCCCAAATAAACTGGCTCACTTCCGCGGAGATGGCGCTAAATAGCGGATAGGGCGTCACTTTTTGAATGTTAACGCCTCGTCCCCACGATTGTGAGCCAGTTTTGAAATCGATCAGACATAAAGCCAGGTCCGGCGCGTTTCAACGCGACAAGATGCGATAACAGGCACAAAATAAGTTTCATGAGAGTCTTCCCGCACGGACTTTTTCCTCTCCTGCTCGCCCTTCTCGGCGCCTGCGTGACCGGCCGAGACAGCGCGACCTTTCAGTCCGAGCCCCCACCTCCGGAAGAAACACAGGTCGATGCCGCGGCCTACGGAAGCGACTGGTTCACGTTTAAGAAACGGATGAAGTCGCGCCCCACGAGCGAAATCGACTTCTTTTTTAAGACCTGCACTCTGACAAACGAGAGCCGCCACTACTCCAAAGCCGACTATTTTTGCGAGTATCCTTAGGAAAAAATTGCAAAACCTGGCGGTTCAACCCTTCTCAGCTGCCGTTTAAACGGCGTCTCATCGACGGCCCTTGCGACGCATAACAACTTCCATTAAATTGAGCAGCCGCGTCGAAGCGCGCCGAATATCATGGCCGTTTCCGTAGCCGTGATGGGAAGGAACAAAACATGAAGTCGTTCATTCAGTCCGCTCGTCTTCCTTTAATTGCTTTGTTTACTATTACGGTGGTCGGCGTCGGTGGCCCCGCGCGGGCTCAGACCGATGAGGCCGAGCAAAAGGTCGAAGCGCCTCAACAAGCGCCGCAAGTCGTGCAGCAGTGTTCGCGGGAATTCGCAGCGGATTTCGTCAATGCGATACGGTTGATCAGCTCAGCCGCTCCCTACTTGGACGCCAACCAACTTCCGCCTTCCCTTCCGGAAACCGTCTTTTCCTGCCGCCGCTTCATGAAGAGATACCCGGAAAGCGTCACTTGTTCGATTCCGCAGCTTGGTCGTGTCGTGAACACGGATAGCCTCAAAAGCGCATGTTCGGCACTGAGCACCCTTTACACGGAGATCGGCGGCGATGTCGCTCTTCAAGAGAACAGCGGCGACCAAACTCCATTCGGTCTCCTGGAGGCCCAAGCCCTTCAAATCACGGTTGAAGACACGGCGGCGTTTAAGACGCTCGCCAGCCAACCGATGAAATCCTTCGCGGCGAACGGTCAGATCCTCGACATCGCTGGCGCCGCGCAAGCACCGACGAACGTTCTTTGCGGCGTCAACTTCATTTCGGCTCTGACGGTCGGCCTGATCAATAACGAGGCCATCGAAATGCAATTTCACGGAACGGTTTTATTTGAAGAGTTCACGAGCGGCGTGCGCGTCGCCCACTTGCTCGTCCGCAACAACCTTTTCGGCTTCTCGTGCACGAAAACTTCGGGTGGACCGATCACGCTCGGAGACCTCAAGAACGCCTTCGGTCCGGTTCTTAAAATCGAATATCTGCAGTAACTTCGATGCCCGTCCCCAAGCGTGTTACCGCGGGTTTGGGGACGCGGACGATTCCAGATGCACCTTCGCCAACTCCGTGATCACACGACCACGAGGCGTTTTTTGGATTAAACCTTCCTGCAACAGGAACGGCTCGTAAACCTCCTCGATCGTGTCCTTTTCCTCGCTAAGCGCCGCCGACAGGGTTTCGATACCAACCGGACCACCGCCGAACTTTTCATGAATCAGCGAAAGAATCTTCCGGTCCATATCGTCAAGCCCGAGATGGTCGACTTCGAGTTGATCCAAGGCGTAGGCCGCAAGTTCCGCAGTGATACGACCATCACCCTTCACTTGCGCATAATCCCTCACGCGCTTCAATAGACGATTCGCAATACGAGGCGTACCGCGGCTGCGTTTGGCAATCTCAAGCGCGCCGTCCTCCGTGGTCTCGGTTCCCAAAATGCGCGCCGAGCGCATGACGATTTGGCCGAGCGTCGGTTTGTCGTAGAATGAAAGGCGTTCGACGATTCCGAAACGGTCGCGGAAAGGAGCCTTCAATAAGCCCGCTCGCGTCGTGGCGCCGATCAGCGTAAAGGGAGCAAGCTGAAACTTCATCGTGCGCGCGCCTAACCCTTCACCGGTAACGATATCGATGTAGAAGTCCTCCATCGCGCTGTAAAGATACTCTTCCACGACCGTGTTCAACCGATGGATCTCGTCGATGAAAAGAATCGAATTCGGCTTAAGACTCGTCAAAATCGCAGCGAGGTCCCCTTTTTTGTCGAGCGCCGGACCCGATGTTGTCTTAATCTCGACACCCATCGTATTGGCGATGATCGTCGCCAGCGTCGTCTTTCCGAGTCCCGGAGGGCCGCTCAAAAGCGTGTGATCGAGCGGCTCCCCCCGCTGGCGGGCGGCTTCCACGAAGACTTTGAGCTTTTCTTTAACCTGAGTTTGCCCAGGGAAATCCTCGAACCGTTGGGGTCTCAAGCCATGCTCCCAGGCAAGTTCGCCGTCAACCCGAGAGCGATCAACTAAACGCGGAACCTCTGTCGTGGCATTCGTCGCGGTGGAATCCGCCGAGAATTCCCGCGTATAAGATCCGCCCGCTTTCGTTTTACCCGTTACGCGTTTCATTTTTTCGCGCTCCATGGTTCATCCTTTCTTCCCGGCAGAGCCCGGCTCAAACCGATCCCGCTAAAATTCTCAAACCTTCGCGAACACCCTGTTCGACGCCGATATCTTCAGGCAACTGTCCTACCACAGCTTCGGCGTCCTGAAGCCGGAAGCCGAGGTTCACGAGCGCCGATAGAACATCGGCGCGCGCACCGCTGAACCGCACGCCGACGGACGAACGCGCGGATGACTTCGAAGGTTTCGGCGCGGGAGAGTCATCAATCGCGAGTTTACCCCTGAGAGCGAGAATCATCTGCTCGGCCGTTTTCTTGCCGACCTTCGGTAAGCTCGCAAGCCCCTTTACGTCACCCGCCTCGATCATTCTCGCCAGATCCTCCAGGTTCGCTCCCGATAGAATCTTGATGGCCATCTTGGGGCCGACGCCGTTCACCTTCAGAAGCGAATTGAACATCCGCTTCTCGAGAGCGGTCGCAAAGCCGAAAAGCTGAAGTGCATCCTCGCGCAGGAGCGTTTGCACACGCAATTCCACCTCGTCGCCGTCGGCGACCGCCGCCAAGGTATTCAAGGAGCAAATCAATTCGTAACCGACGCCGCCCACATCGACGACGACGGAATCTTCGTTGCGCTCGACGATTTTTCCCTTGAGATAACCGATCAAGACTCCATCTCCTTCATTTGGCGGTTCAGCCTGTAGATCACATCGAGGTTTCGCGCATGAAAAAACGCGAGAGCTAACGCATCGCTCGCGTCCGCTTGTACGCGTCCTTTCAGACCTAAGAGCGCGCCCAAAACCGTTTGCACTTGCCCCTTCGAAGCGGCGCCGTTACCGGTAATACCCTTCTTTACGGCCCGCGCGGCGTATTCCACGACTTCCGATTCCGCTCGCACGGCGGCCGCCACGGCCACTCCGCGCGCGTGTCCCAGTTTAAAAGCGCTGTCCGCATTGCGCCCCAAGAACACGTGTTCGATCACCGTCACGTCGGGACGAAGTTTCTGAAACAGGACTTCCAACTCCTTGGCGATCACTCCGACACGCGTATTGAAATCGAGTTCTTCCGGCGGAGCGATCACGCCGTAACTCAAGAACTCGATCTTCTGGACCGTGGCGCGAACGGCGCCGAAACCGACGAAACGGCTGCCGGGATCGATCCCCACGATGATCAATTCATCCTTCACGATGTTGGCCACCGTCGGAACCTCCCCCTTCTTAGTCACACGCGGAAAACGACTCATTGAACCGTGCCAGGGGAGGGATTTCAAGCGCGAATCGACCTTGTGTTGCATGTCGAGAGGTGCCAAAATACCAAGCATCCTATGGCGATCGATCCAGAAACGGTTGAGCGATATCAGATCGAATACCAAAAAAATCCGAAATCTCGGGTTTTCGCGCCTTTAGCTGAAGCCTATCGCCAAATGGGACTTCTCGATGAAGCCTATCAAATATGCACCGCCGGAGTTGAACTGCATCCCGATTTTCCTGGCGGACTGGTGGCATTGGCGCGAATCCTGATCGATCGCGGCGATCGCGAGGGAGCGTTAACGCAGCTGAAAAAATGCACAACGCTGGCTCCCGACAATCTGTTGGCCCATGCGCTGCTCGGAGACCTTTATCTCGAAATGCGCATGCCGAAAGAGGCTCTGAAAGCCTACAAAACCGTCTTGTTTTTAAATCCCAATCACGAAAAGGCGCAGAGGGTCGTCCGCAAATGGGAGTTTCTTTCGGCCGAAGATTTCGACGACGAACTCTTCGAAATGAAACCGGTCTTCCAGGCCGCTCCGCCGCCTCCCGAAGTTCAACCCATTCGTGACGACGAAGGCGAACCGCAAGAGCCCGCCGAACCGACCGAACCCGCTTGGCGCGCGAGTGAGATTGAAAGGGCGGTGTCCTTGGCCGACGCTTACATCATTCGCGGGGAAAACGACCGTGCCTACGAAGTTCTTCGCTCGGCGGAAGACCAATTGGGCTCGTCGCCGGAGTTTGAAAAACGATTGAAGATGCTGGCGTCGGAACTCGACATCGACCCCATCCCCGTTCAGGTGCCGGCTCAACCCCTTATACGCGGCCCCCTCAACCACGAACTGCGTGCCCAAAAACGCCGCAAACTCGAAGCCTTATTGCACCGAATCAACGAGCGCCGCTTTCACGAAGGTTGACCCGGTCCAGCAAATCCCGATAAAGAACAATGATCACGCAAACCATCATAAATTCGCGCCCTTGGAGGCCCGTATGTATCAACTTTCCGACTTCAAAAAAGGCCTTAAGATCCTTTACGAAGGCCAACCCTACACGATCACCGACTTCCAACACGTCAAGCCCGGCAAAGGAAACCAGTTCACACGCGCTAAACTGAAAAACCTGATCACGGGCCAAAACCGCGAGTTCACCTTCAAACAAGGCGAGAAATTCGAGGTGCCGGACATCTCAACGGTTGAGATGACGTTCCTCTACAAGGACGACTCAGGCTACAATTTCATGAACCAAAAAAACTACGAGCAAATCACGCTGAGCGAAGAAGACGTCGGCGACGCCAGAAACTTCCTGATCGAAAACCTGGAATGCGTCGTCATGCTCTACAACGGAAAAGCGATCGGCGTGGAGTGCCCGAACTCGGTGGTCCTGAAAGTCGTGAAAACCGACCCGAACTTCAAGGGCAACACCGTGACGGGCGGCTCGAAGCCGGCGGTCATGGAAACCGGTTACACCGTTCAAGTGCCGATGCACATCAACGAAGGCGATATGCTGAAAATCGATACGCGCACCGGCGAATACATTGAACGCGTGAACAAATGATCAGTCGAAAGTGCGGAACCCGATGAGGGTTCCGCACGTCCTAAGTCGAGGCCTGTCTCGAAGCTCGTTTCTCCCCTTAATGAAACTCCGAACGCAGGCTTTTCATCCGGGTCCAGAACACCCGAATTCTTTCCTCTTTTCCTCGTGTTATCGCCGAAAGAAGCCGCATAATAGAGGGGTCGAAGGAAGACGGAGCGATCGAGGTGCCAACGCCGCTTGAATCGGAAATCAGCACGCTTTTGCGTGAAAAAGAACCCCCATTGGTGGCCGAGGAATTGATTCGCCGGTGGCGGCTCCAAATCCTGAGCGAAGAAGAACAACTCGACTGCGCGCAGTTCTTAATCGCGGCCGGTCTTTACGAACATCTTTTCACCGAAATTCGCCATCTCATCCGCCAGTCAGCAAAACTTCCGTGGGCGCAACTCGCGGAAGCTTTGGGCCGCATCGGCTACCGACCGTCCGACAGCGAAGTGAACGCCCTCTTTGAAGCGGCCGAAAGCCAAGACGCCACCCCCGACCTTCTGCGCTCGCGCCAACTGGATTTGTATTCGCGCGCGTTCGCCGAAAAACGCGCCGCCCTCCACGACTCGTTCGAGCGGAAGGTTTCCGACCGGAAACAGGCCCTTAGAGACCAGATTCAGTTCATGCGCTCGCAACGCCTATACGAGCAGGAACTGAAGCTGATCGAAGAACTTGAAGCGCTTTTTCCGGCCGAAATCGACGTACAGGAGGAAAAAAACGAGTTGCGTTTGCGGTGGGCTCGCGAAGTTGTGGCCAACGCGCGCGCGACAACTGACCCGACCGCCGAACTCGAGCGTAAACTCGCCTACCTTTCCCCCGAAGAAGAGAACGTGAAGGCGCTGCTCGTCGAGCGCGCCCACGAAATCGCGAAAGAGAAACCGGAACTCGCTTACGATCTCGCAATCGGATTAAACGCGATGGGTTTCGCCCGTGAAGCGATCGCCGTTCTCGAGCACGCGGCGTCGTCGCCAGCCGTCGATTGGCTGAAATTGGAACTGATGATCGCGGCCCGGCAGTTCGTGACCGCCCTCGAGGAGGCTTCCCGCCTGGAGGAAGTCTACGCGAACGACCCGGAGGCGACATTCGCGGCGACCTACGCACGCGCCCGGGCGCTCCACGGCTTGGGCGACGCTGCTTCGGCTATTGATCTCCTGCGAGGCTTGGTTCGCGTTCGTCCCAATTACAAATCGGCGCAGTCGCTGCTGCTCGACTGGAGTGGAGGTGACGCGTGAAACTTGATCGCCGCTGGATTCTCGCCTCCCTTTTGCTGGTGGGTATTTCGTTTCTCACGGGAACTTTAATCAGCTGGCAAATGCCTAAAATGCGCTCGTTCATCATGGTGCAAATCGAGCAGATCAGCCGGGAGCACCTGCCCGTCCGTATCCTGCCAGGCTTCGTGGACATCAGCTTCATCCCGATCGGGGTGTCTCTCGGTGATGTGAAGATCTCGCCGAAAGACGAATTCCGTCCGTACTTAAACGGCGCAAGTTTCGGCTCAATTTCGGTCGAAGTCTCGATCTGGCAGCTCTTGCAAGGGCGTCTCCGCCTCGCTTCGATTAAAATCGAAGGAGCCGATATCGACGCGTCGATCCCGGCTTCAAGAAATCAAAAGAAGTTTTCGCTCGAAGGGTTCTTCTCCTCCCTCGCGACCGTTCCCATCCAACGACTCGAGGTGGTGAATAGCAACCTCCGTTTGAGACTCGCCGACCCGAAAGTGGTCCTCAACCTCCGCCAGGCCGGTTTCGTAGCCGAAAAACGCCGCGGGAATACTCTCGCGCTCTCCTTTGATCTCGATTCCGTGCGTGTGAATTCGGACCACGAATCGGCCACGCTGGATATCGAAGCCTCGGCGATCGTTTCGCGGGACACCCTCAAGATTGAAAGCCTCAAACTCCACCACGGCGATTCCATCCTCGAAGCCGCAGGCAACGCGAGCGGCCATGTCGAACGATTCGAGCTGAAAACGGCGGATTTCAAACTTCAGGGCTCTCTGGTCCTCGATACTTTACGCAACCTCCTTAAAGCATCCGTCCCCACCTGGGCCAAACATCTTCCCGACGTCGGCGGACGCGTGCGCGTGAACTCCGCGTTCGTCAAAGCTCGGACCAAAGCGCCGACACTCTCCCTCTCCGTCCAGACGGAAGAACTCAAGATCGACCAGTTCTTCGTCGATCGCCTCAAATTCTCCGGCCAGGCCGAAGAACAGGGCGAAAAATATAAATTTATTTCGCCGTCTCTTGAAATCGACAACCCCGCGGGAACCGTATTCGTTTCAAATCTCGTCGTCGAGAAAACTCCGGCCGAGACGACGGTGACTGGGGTCGCCCGCACTCAACTTTTGCAGCTTCATCAGTTGCTGAAGACCCTCGGGGTTGGCGAAATTCCTGTCTTCCTGCAAATCTCGGCCGATTTGCCCTGCCAGGCCGCGATTCCCTCCGGCCATCCTGAGGACTTCACTTTCAGCTGCCAGGGGACCGCACGCGGCGAAAACCTTTTCGTCAAAAGCGATATGAAATCGAGAAGTACCATCGTCGCTCTTCGCGAATTTGACGCTGAAGGCGGCCTGACGGTGGACAAGGACAAGGTGACTTACACGGCCGGAATCAAAATGCCGCATTCAAGGGGCCGCAGTTCCGGAACGATCGCATACGAAACAGGCTTCAAGATCAATTACGAAGGCGACCAAGTATCGTTCAAAGACGTCGCCAACCTAGCCGACCTCAAACTCGAAGGAACCGCACGGGTCAAAGGGACGACGGAAGGTGACTCCGAGTCGGCGACTTTCTCCATGGACGTCGACGGCCGCGGTTTCTGGCTCGAAGACTTCGGACTCGGAAGCGCGAAGGGAAGGATCTCTTACAAAGCCGGCCAACTCACCTTCTCGAATATGCAAGGCTATTACACCGTGTCCCGTTACGCCGGCGACGTACGGGTCGATCTTTACAACTCAGAAATCCATATCAACGCGCGCTCTCCTTTCTTCGACGCGCGCGATCTGCTCGACGCCTTCAGCCGGAAAGTCTCCCTTCCCTTCGCCATCACGGGTACGGGCCACGCGCAACTCAAGGCCTCAGGCCCTCTCGATTTCAGCCGCCTGTCCTATCAGCTCAAGAGCGCCTTGTTCCGCGGAACCGTCGCGGGCGAAACTTTTGATCAAGCGTACTTCGATGTGAGCAGTATTTCCGGCGAAGTGAGAGCGGACCGCGTTCAAGTCATCAAGAACCCCGCGGTCATCAACCTGACCGGAACCGGTCATCCAGACGGGACAATCAAAGCCCGGATCAAAGGGAGCGATTTCCGGCTTGAGAACTCGACCCTGATTTCCGCGATCGGTCTCTCGGACTCCGGGAGCATCGATTTCGAAATGGATATGTCGGGCCCTATTCTGTCACCCGACACGGAAATGCGCGGGCGTCTGAGCCGGACCGCGATCGGCGAACAAGCGATGCCCGACTCGTCATTCCACTTGAAATTCGGCTCAAAGGCGGTCGAAGGCGAAGGCAATTTCCTCGGCGACGTCCTGAAGGCGAACTTCAAAATTCCTTTCGACGCCCACTCTCCTTTCGCCCTCAAAATCGTCACGCACGACTGGAATTTCGCGCCCGTTCTCGCCGCGGTTTCCGGACCTTCAAACCGCCGGGATTACGTGGGCAACCTGACCGCGATGATCGAACTTGAATCCGCCAAGGGAGGATTCTGGAACGCGAGCGGCACGGCCCGGATCGATAAACTATCACTCGCCCGCGGGGCACTTGCGATGAACGCGACCGGGCCGCTCTCCCTCTCAAAAAGAAACGGCCAGGTCAATGTCGAAAGATTCGAGCTGACCGGCGAGGACACTTTTCTCAAGATCACACAAAACCCGAACCCGTCGGCGAAGGCCGATCTGCAAGTGAACGGCAAAGTCGACATGAGCCTTCTCGGCATCATAGCGCCGTTCTTCGAAGACCTGCGCGGATTGCTCTCGTTCACTTTCAACTTCCGCGCCGGCCCCGACATAGCCCCCGACATCCTCGGGTCCGCCGTCATCGAAAAGGGCTACGTCAAGTTCCTCGACTTCCCGCACGCGCTCGAAAACATCAGCACCGATGTAATATTCAGCCAAAGGAAAATCCTCTTTAATACCATGCGTGCGGAACTCGGCGGCGGCCGCGTCACGGGGTCCGGATCAATGGAACTGCTCGGTTACAAGAATTACCCCGTCAACCTCTCAGGCCAATTCGAACGCGTAACGTTAAACGTCCCCGATCAGATCCGAACATCGGGTTCGGGCGAAATCGGTCTGACAGGCAAATGGTTCCCCTTCCTCTTAAAGATTGATTACCGCGTCACCGAGGGCCTTATCACCAAGGATTTCGGGGGCGAAACGAACGAAATGGAATCCTTCCGCCGTGACTTGTTCCTGCCCGAGGTTCTCTTACAGGAACGTTTCACCCCCATCGTCGTCGATTTGAACGTCGACTTTTCACGGGGAATCCAGGCGCGCAACGAACTCATCGACGGCGTCGTGAAAGGCCAGCTCGCTGTCAAGGGTAGCCCGAATAAACCGTCCGTCTTAGGCACCGTCACACTGAACAAAGGCTCCCGCATCATGGTCAAAGACACCGAGTTCGAAGTGGCGAACGCGAACATCCAGTTCACCGACCCGAATGAACTCAACCCCAGACTCTATGTCGTCGCGCAATCCAGGGTGCAGGATTACGACGTCAGCCTTCTCGTTCAAGGCACGGCCTCCAAACCGGAACTGAATTTCAGCAGTATTCCGCAATTGAGCGAAAAAGAAATCATCTCGCTCCTGGCACTTGGAACCACGGAGACGAGCAATCCTCTTCTGCGGACCGGCCAAACGAGCGCCACGAACTCGCCGCAAATCAGCCCAGGTGCTTTGAAGAACAACCCGTTGACTAAGGAAATCAAGGAGCGGACCGGATTCGAACTCCAATTCGACCCGAGCATCGAGGAGTCCGCAGTCGTGCAGAGAATTGTTCTCAAACGCCAGTTCACGAACAAGCTCGGTGTGACCGCGAGCCAGTCGCTCGGTACGAAGCGCGGTTCGGACGCGGAAATCCGCTACCGCTTAAACGACAAAATTTCGGGGGTTCTCAGCTGGCAAAGCCGCGAAGACGCCGAAACCTCCGAGAAAAACACAATGCAGCAAGAAAAGAACCGATTTGGACTGGATCTCGAGTACAAATTCGAGTTCAAGTGATAAGAGAGTGATGAACAGCTTCAGCGCGCGAAACTACATACTGGCGTTTCTTTTCGCCTCTGTCCTGTGCATGACAGCGACGGCCGCGGCGCAGCCGCGACTACTGAAGTTCACCGGCGTGCCGCAACGACTTGTTCCCGAGCTGAAAAAGAAATTCCCGTTCATTTCTGAACGCGAAGCGACTCTCGCCGAAATCGACGAAATCGTCCGTTACTTGATGAAGACCGGGCATTTCGCCACTGTCGAAGGCGTCGAACGCCCAACCGCCGCCGGCGGATGGGAAACGGTGGTCGAGGCAACCCTCCTCAGGCGCATTCACGACATCGAAGTCGCCGGCAATAATGCGATCTCGAAGTCCGACGTCCTGCGCGTGCTCGACATCGCCAAAGGCCAGGTTTTCGAGCGCAAACACCTGCTCTCCACGGCAGAAGAACTCCGGCAGCTTTATGAAAACATGGGCTACCATAATGCGAAAATCGAAATCGATTTCAGCCTGCCGAACGACTCCGAAGTGAGCATTCTGGTGACGATCACGGAAGGCGCGCCGGTTCGTATCAGCGAAGTCGTGGTCGAAGCGGGAGAGCCGAATTTAACAACCCGCCTCACTCGGATAGCCCGCTACATGCACAACAGGATTCTCACCGAGGACGAGCTCCATGAGTTCCAAAAATACGTAGTCGATTACCTGACGGGGAATCGCTACTTGACCGCGCGTTTGAGCGATCCGCAGATTTCGTATAATCCCGAGCGCACCCATGCCAAAGTCTTTTACTCGGTCGAAAACCCCTGGAAGTTTGAGTTCACGTTCGAAGGCAACTCATACTTCAGTACCGCCAAGCTGATCCACTATATCGAAGAGGAAAAACTCGCGGGAGCCTCGAACCCCGGCCCCGATATCGCGGAAAAAATACGCCGGGTTTACCAAAATGCGGGATTCGCGAACGTCGACGTCCACTACACGCAGAACTTCATTGAAAGCTCGCGACGGCTGCAGCTCCGCTTCAAGATCAAAGAAAATCCGCGCGTACGAATTAAGAAGATCGAAATCGTGGGCAACATCTCCCGCCCCGAGGATTATTACACGGGTTTCATTCGATCCTCGAGTTCCTCCCTCATCGGCAACGGCTACTATAACCGCAAAGACATCGAAGAAGGCGTTAAGAAACTCGTCATCGAGCTTCAGAACCAAGGTTATTTGCGGGCGAGAGTCCAATCCCAGAGAGCCGAGTACTCCGAAGACAAAAGCTCAGTCGTCGTGACACTCGCGATCGATGAAGGCCCGCTCACCCAGATCCGCCAAGTCCGCCTGGAAGGAGCCAACTCGTACCCCAAAAACCAGCTCATGGATCTCCTGAAAATCAGGCCGGGCGAGGCCCTGGGGCTTCGGGAGCTTGAGGAAAGCATTACCGCGCTCAAGAACTTCTATCACTCCGAGGGCTTCCTCGAAATGCGCATCGCGAATGAAAACGAGCCCAACAGCATCGTGACCTATAACGAAGGTAACACGCAGGCGACGGTCACCTTCCACATCCAGGAAGGGCCGCGGGTGCGCGTCGGCTCCATCGCGCTTCAGGGGAACACCCTCACCAAGGATTACGTCATTTTGCGCGAACTTCCGTTCAAGGAAGGCGACGTCCTCACGCCGGAAAAAATAGACGAAACGACGTTCCGCCTCCAGAAACTCAACCTTTTTTCGCGCGTAAATCTCCGCACTCTTGAAGAAGGCACCAACATCGCCGAACGCACCGTCATCATCGATGTGGCCGATCGGGATCCAGGAACGTTCGTCGCGCGAATCGGCGCCACCAATGAACGGAACTACGTCACGATCCGCGGCATGACCAGCGTTTCTTACGCCAATATCTTCGGCACCGGCCGAGGAGCCACCTTCCGGGTTGAACCCAAATACTCGATGGACCCGCGCGTATCCTACATCGAACATTTGATCACGGCGACTTACATCGAACCCTACATCTTCGGCGACCGTAACCGCGGACGCGTGAGCCTGATACGCGAACAGCTCTTCTCGGAGTTCGTGGGCGACCGCACGATCATTCACGAGGCCAATACGATCGGTTTCCTCGTCGACCGCGACTTTTCGCGGAACATCCGCGTCACCTACAACCTCTACTCGCTTTCGAACCAGCGTAAATTCGACCGCCAAACCTACGCCGTCGAAGAAACCGTCAACATCGCGAAAACCGGACCGTTCATCGAATTTGATTACCGCGACGACATCTTCAACCCGAGCCGCGGCACGTATTCGTACTTGAACCTCGAGTATTCCGACCCCATCCTCGGAAGCTCCGAAGACCACACACAGACCGTGCATTTCTCGAAAATCTCCGCGGCGACTTCAATTTACCTACCGCTTTTCGGACGCAAGGACTTCGTTTGGGTGAACCAATTGCGCGGCGGTTATCTCGCGAACCTCAGTTCACGCCTTAACTCGGGAGTTCCGGCGCAAGAAGCCTTTTTCCTCGGAGGACGCTCCACCATCCGTGGCTTCGATGAAGGCAGCGAGTATGAAAGAATCCCGAACCGAATCGATCTCGGCGTTTCGGAGTACCGCGAATTCAGAGTCACTTCCGACAGCTACTACGGGCTCTTCAAGACCGAACTTTGGTTCCCGATTTACGGCAGCTTCGGCGGCACGATTTTCTACGACGGCGGCGGCGTCATCGTGAACCAGCCGAACGTTCACATCCAGGACCCCTATCGTGACTCGTGGGGCACCGGCATTCGCGTGATCACGCCGGTCGGTCCGCTGAACCTGCAAATTGCGTGGAAGCTCGACCGCCGCACCCTCGGCAAGAACGCCGACGGCAGCGACATCGTCGAAAGCCCCTACCAAGTCCATCTTTCGATCGGCGTTTTGTGAGACCTAGAACAGCATCTTATCCGGCAGCCCCATGCGCGCGATGACAATACGCGTGATTTCGGCCGCCGTCTCTTCGAGCGCACGTTCCGTGACATTGAAGACCGGCCAGCGCCGGTTTTTACGGAACACTTCCTGCGCATATTGAATCTCTTTCTCTATGTAGCTCAGGCTCGCGTACTCACCGCCCGGGTCTTGGTTGAATTTTTCCAACCGGTTCCTGCGGATCCGCGAAAGCGAGTCGATATCGATCATGAGGCCGACGATTTTTCTTTGGTCGACTTCGAAAAGTTCCTTCGGGAGAGGCGTGTCTAAAACGAGGGGGATGTTGGCGACCTTCCACCCTTTGTGCGAAAGGAAAATCGAAAGCGGCGTTTTGGACGTGCGACTTACGCCGACCAAGATAATGTCAGCTTTATCCAAGTCGCTTAAGCACTTCCCGTCATCATGCTTGACCGTGTACTCGATCGCCTCGACCCGACGGTAATAGCGTTCGTCCACAGTTCTAAGAAGCCCCGCTTCCCCCTCAGAGTGAACGCCGAAGTAACGGTCGAGCGCGTTCAAAAGAGGGCCGAGCAAGTCGACGGAAAGAAGCCCCTTCTCGCTCGCGAGCTCGTGGATCTTCGCCCGCATCGAAGGACTCACGACCGTGTGCAGGATAATCCCTTGTTTTTCGAACGCCTCGTTGATGACGGACTCAACCTGCGCTTCCGTTCGCACGTTCTTGCAGCGAACGATATTGATGTCCATTTGATCGTATTGAACGAGGGCGGCTCTTGTCATTGTCGCGGCTGTCTCGCCGGTACCGTCCGAGATGATGTAGATGGTGCCGCGACGTCTCTCTCCTCCGGTTGCTTCGCTCGATTTTGCGTCGGTCACGGTTCAACCTTTCTGATTCAGTCGAAACCTATTCAATTGGATTCCGAGACCGCTTCGACGACCACTTCGACGGCGGCCGAAACGCCGTTTTTCGCGGGCCAAGACGAAATAAAGGAATCCGCACTTACCGCATCCGGCAGAAAAACCCGCACGGGCGGACATTTCAGATTCTGCCAAATGCCATGGCATTTTTCAGCCCAATCCGCGAGGTTGTCTTTAAATGGAACCACGACGGCCATTTTGGCAGGTAGGCGTCCGCAGCTTGCGACCATGAGGGGCGCGTCCTGCCCGGCTCCCGATGACAACGACGGCAGCTCAATCTCTTCCTGTTGGAGGATAGTCTTCAATTCCGGCGGAAGCTCCCGGGCTGTATGACCGGCAGCCTTCATCATTTGGAAACCGAGATACCAATCGATTTTCCTCGTCCACTTCGAGACTGCGGGATCGGCGACCATCCAGACATCGCATCCCGGAGACAAGGCTTTCAGTTCGTCGATCGGTTCAGGAGTCAATTTCCACCTCTTTAAAGAGATCGGGCCACCTGGTCGAGGATACCATTGACGAAGGCTCCGGACTCGGTACTTCCATATTTTTTCGCGATTTCGACCGCTTCGTCGATCGCAATGCCGGGCGAAAGCGGCGGCGTGAGGTATTTCATTTCAAAAACCGCGATCCGCATGACGGAAAGATCCACAAGTCCCATCCGCCAAACTTTCCAGTGCGCGCTGTGCGCCTGGATGACACTGTCGATCTCTTTTTTGCGAGCAACCGTTCCGAGAAAGAGCTGCCCTCCGTACTCGGCCACCTCGCGATCGACTTCGAAATCATCGACAAAGCGACGTAAAGCCTCTTCCGGCGAAACGTCCGCGGGCACGAATTCGCTTTGAAAAAGCAGCTGAAGCGCCATTTCCCGAGAACGCCGTCTTGTTCCAATTGCCGTCGAAGATTTCACTGCTCGCCTCTTTCTTCCAAATTCAAATTCTCATTGCCTTCGAGAGCTGAAACGAATTCGCCGACGTCCTTAAAAGTTTGATAAACGCTTGCGAACCGAACGTAAGCAACGTCGTCCAATAGTCTCAGTTCCTTGACCACTTTCTGGCCGATCAAATGCGCTGTTACCTCGCGATCGGGCCGCGAAATCACCCACTTCGCCACGCGATCCACGATCTGCTCCATTTGCGCGAGGCTCACGGGCCGCTTTTGACATGCGGCCTGAATGCCTTTGAGAACCTTTTCTCTGCTGAACGGTTCGCGCCGGCCGTCTTTCTTGATGATCAACGGATAAACTTGGAGCAGAGTCTCCATCGTCGTAAATCGTCCATGGCATTTCAAGCACTCGCGGCGGCGGCGAATGGATTCACCGTCGCGACCGGCGCGTGTGTCGAGCACTCGATCTTCTAAATGTCCGCAGTAAGGACACTTCATGCTTTTCTGCTCCTCGGATCCGTTGCGCACTCTAGGCGATCTCTCGCCTTGCGTCAAGCCAGCGAAGAGTGGGCATAACTTGCCGCATATGCGCAAGCACGATAGTGTGGAGAAAGCGATTTAAAGGAGGCTGGATGCGACGTCGGGGAATTTGTTTCATCTTCGTCCTCACCTTTGCTCTTATTTTGAGCGCTCGCTCAACCGTATTGGCTCGCTCGCTCGATGACGACTCGCAGGGAGCCATCGACATAACTGAAACCGGAACCCCTAATTCGAAGCGGGTCCCCAATATTCCTCCGAACGGGCAAGTCGGCCGGAAAGCCGCCGCCAAATACATGGGAGTGCAACCCCAGCAGGAGCGTGGAATCGCCTCCTTTGGGCCCAGCGATCATTACTTAGCCGTGCATTTCGGAAGCTTCCTCTCGGATAACGCTTACCGCTGGGGTCTGCCCGATGCCCAAGAAAACGTCGGCCGCTGGCAGTTCGGAGTCACATACCGGGTCGGCGAATGGGTGAACTCAATGGACCTCGGCATTCGTTTGGATCTCCTCTCTTACGCATTGGGTGAAGGCCGAGCCACCAAACTCAGCTTCTCTCCGCTCATCATGTTCCCCGATGCCAGCAGCAAATTCCCTCTGTATTTCGGCGTCGGCGCAGGTCCGGGAGTTTTTATCAACCAAATCGGTAATAAATCCGTTTTGTCCCTCGACTACCAGGTTTTCGGCGGCATCCGCTTCTTTGACGTCGTCGGTATCACAGGTTTCTTCATCGAGGGAGGACTTAAGAACCACGTTCTTCTTTTAAGTGATGGACAGTTCATCGGTACTTATGTCTCCGGCGGAACCGTATTCAGCTTCTGACCGCCAGACGCGCGCTGATTCTTATGAAACCGCATCGCCCGCTCTTTCTTCACATCGTCTCGGCTCTCAAACAAATCTTCGCACTTCAAGGAGAGCGGGGTTTTCACGCCGATAAAGTCATCGAGCGGCTGTTTCAAACCAACAGGAAACTCGGCGCGCGCGATCGTCGCTTCATCGCCGAGGCGACTTACGACATCGTCCGCTGGTGGCGTCTGCTTGCCTTCTGCGCCGACTCCGGCGCTTCCGAAATCGGGAGCGAAACCGAATTGTGGCGGATCCTCGGTGCGTGGTTTCTTATCCATGATCGCGAACTTCCCGACTGGCCGGAATTTCGGAATCTTAACGCCGCAGAAATCCAAAAAAGGCACAACGAGGCCCAAGCCATTCCGGCGGTTCGCGAGTCCGTACCCGACTGGCTTTATGAACTCGGCCGCGACGAACTCGGTGAATCGAAATGGCATGAGGTCTTAAGGGAACTGAATCATCAGGCGCCGGTTGTCTTGCGGGCCAACCGATTGAAGATCAACCGTGAAAAACTCATGACCGAACTCGCTCAGGAGGGAGTTGAAACCGTTTACGCACCCGGTACGGAAGACGGTTTGGTCTTGAAAGAACGCAAAAACGTTTTCACCACAATCGCATTCAAACAAGGCTACTTTGAGGTTCAAGACGGCGCCAGCCAGCAAGCGGCCGTTAAGCTCGCTCCTCTCCCGGGCGAGCGCGTGATCGACGCCTGCGCCGGGGCGGGAGGGAAATCCCTCCATCTTGCGGCCCTCATGGGCAATAAAGGCAAAATCATCGCCATGGACGTGCATGCCAAGAAGCTCGAAGAGTTGCGAAAACGTGCCTCTCGCGCGGGCGCCGATATCATTGAAACGCGTTTGATCGACTCGACGAAAGTCATCAAACGCCTAGAGAAATCAGCCGACCGCGTTCTTCTCGATGTTCCGTGCTCGGGCCTCGGGGTCGTCAGACGCAATCCCGACACCAAATGGAAACTTACCGCCTTGGAAATCGAAAGACTCCGCCAGCTGCAAAGAGAGATTCTCTCGTCGTACTCGCGCATGCTGAAACCGGGCGGACGCCTCGTCTACGCGACCTGCAGCATTCTGCCGTCAGAAAACTCAAAACAAGTCGAATGGTTCCTTTCGAGCCATTCCGACACTTGGAAGCTTCTCGAGCAAACGCAATATTGGCCAGGCGAGAACGGCTACGATGGCTTCTATGTCGCCGTTCTCGAACGCGTAACCTGAACCTTTACTGCCCCAGACCTTGTTGTTTCAGCGAACGATAGAAAACGTCGATGGCCTGCTCCGTCTCCGGCGTCTTCCGCCCGTAGTACTGCACGTTCACGGAATACCGGACGTCGGCGAAATCGACGACCGTGAGACGCCCCATGCGCACCTGCTTTCGGATCGCATGCGAAGGCAGGAAGCCCCAACCAAGTCCCGCCTCTACCAAGCGCTTGAGCGTACCGACGTTGTTCGTTTCAAAGGAGGGTTTCAGTTCGATCCCGTGCCGTTGCAACGCTTCGGAAAGCTGTTTCTCGAATCCTTCATAGCGCTCCGTGAGCCGCATGTACGGGCGCGACGCCAGATCCTCGATCGACGCCTCCTCGGGGATCGTGGTATCGCGGCCGCTCCCAACAAGCCACATCTCGTCGCGGATGAGGGGATGCGCTTCAATCCCCTCCGGATGTTCTCCGTACTCGGACTCAACATCCGGCAGAATCGCGACGTCAAGTTCGCCCCGCTTAAGGGATTTAAAGACCTCAGCGCCGTCTTTATAAACAAGAGCAATTGAGATTTTCGGGTTGTGTTTCATGAAGGTGCCGATGGCCGGCGAAATGAGTTGCAAGCCGAGGGAGTTCAACGTTCCGATACGCAGAGTTCCCTTCACGCCTTCGCCCATCGTCTGAATCGCGACTTGAGCCTGTTGTGTGAGGGCGATGATTCTCTTGGCGTAATCGTAGAGCAGCTGCCCTTGGACCGTGGGTCTCGCGTGGCGGCTTCCGCGGTCTAGAAGACTGACGCCGAGCTCTTCTTCGAGGTTCCGAATCTGCTGGCTCACAGCCGGCTGGGTGAGATACAGTTTTTCAGCCGCCGCCGTCATGCTGCCTTCCGAGATCACGGTCGAAAACGTGATGAGCTGCTGCAGGTTCATAAGATGAGTTCCTCCCACATATAAGAAAAACTAAGGCGAAACCGGTAAAAGACCAAGACTTTCTTTTAAGGTCCCCAAAGAATGCGCATCTACCCCCTCCAGTCCAGCCCTTCATCCGGCCCAGCGCAAACCACGCTTTAGGCCAGGAGCACGCGGCTCAACTTTAGACGTCAAATGCCGAAAAGAAGGCGATGGATTTGCGACGGCGCGATTCACAACCGAGTGAAGAGAGTCAGCGATGAGAACGACAGCCTTGTCTCGAGCCTTTTTGCTGCTGATGATCGGCGTCTTGGCACCCTATTCCCTTCAAGCCAAGACGTTCCGAAACGCGTATATCAGCTTTGAAATCGGCGAAAAGTGGAATTGCAAACCCGAACAAACGGAATGGATCTGCCGCACGAACGACCCCGGTCTCGCGGAAGCTATCATCATTCTCACCGCCAAAGAAGTGGGCCCTCAGGACTCGCTCGCCGCATATGAAGCTCACTTAAAGACTCCGCGGACCATTATGACCCGCTCCGGTCAAACCGTCCAAAGTACCATTTACCGGGTCGAGCAAAGAAAAATCGCGAACCATCCTTGGGTCGATGGCATGCACTTCAGTAGCGAAGTCTGGAACTACTACACCCGGTATTTGGCGACCATCAAAGAGCGCATCGCCGTTCTCGTCACGTTCTCCGCGCACAAGCTCCATTACACGAAATACAGCGCCGACTTCTTCCGCTCGATTGAAAGTCTCCGTGTCATCGCCTCAAGAAGCCTGATGAACCCGCAGGGCTCGGCCGCCCAATTGCCCGGCTCGGGCGGCATGTACGGCGGCGCAATCGACACCGGCGTCTTGGGCGATATGGGAATGGATTGGGAAGACGGCTACCGCGAATCCGGCGGTGGCCTCTTCGGCGGCTCCAATAGCGGGCTGTTGGCGATCGCCCTCATCCTCGGCGGTGCCGGCGCCTACCTCTACATCAAACGCCGGAAGAAATCGTAATCCATGGAGCAAGGCATTCACCAGACAGATTGTTGACCTCTCGGATTGATCCGAAGTTTCGAATTTAGGCAAAGGGAAGCACGATTCGGAATCTCAAAAGCCACGATTTGTCTACCATCTCAGCACCTCAAGTTGATACAACGGCAGAATCTTACTCGCCTGCTCGGGCCACACGCTAAGATCCAATAATTTGGAAAGGGCGTTAGCCAAAGCTCTCCCCTCCGACTTGAAAAAACTTTAGCGGCTATCCCGGTCCTACCTCCTTGGACCGTCCGCCGCTATGATCCAGACATCTCGAGGGGGAGGACCGACGTGGACGCGATCCAAAGCGCTTATGGTGTCTTTGAAAGCCTGAATCTTTCGGTGACAACGCTGATTCTGCTGGCCTTCGCCTTTGTCCTGGCTTTCCTGCTTTCGGTCCGCGAAGCCATCACGTGGTTCTTCAAAATCGACAGTCTAAGAAAGGAACTCAAACGTATGAAAGAGAGCGTGGACCGGCTCCAATCGGACGTCACGATCATAAAAGAGTACGTCCGGCATGCGCACGAAGAGGCGCTTCATTTCAGCGCCGTCGCTGAAAATAAAAAGGGCGAGCAACCGAAGTCCTCGCCCCATGCCGGTTCCAGCGGTTTTGCCGTTATTCACTGAAACTCTTTCGCTTTCTTTTCCGCGAATTGGTCCGAAAGCGCCTGCAACTGCTGACGGGTTTCTTTCGCGTTCGCGTACACAACGATTTTGATGTTTTCGTCGTCGAAATGCTTTTTGATCGCACGATTGACGGCCGAAACGCTCAACGAATCGAGATCCCGTAAGTAGTTCTTCAAGTACGAATCAGGAACCCCGTAAAATCGAAGCACGAGAAGGCTATTAGCCAACTTCTCAGGCGTTTCGATCGCCTGGGGGAAGACGCCTTTCAAATATCCCTTCGCGGCCTCGACTTCTTCCGCCGTCACACCGTTTTTCTTGAATTCCGAAACGACTTTCAGAATTTCCTCGACCGTTTGACCGACCGACTCGTTCTTCGTGAACGTCGAGATCTCAAACGCCCCCGGTTTGTGGAACGTTTCGAACCAAGAGTAAATGGAATAAGTCAGGCCAAGTTGAATGCGGACACGATTGTTCAAGCGGCTCATATAGGCCCCGCCCAGAATCGTGTTCGCCACCCGCACGGCAAGGAAATCCTCCGACTGTCGCTCGATCCCGATATGCCCCACGCGCACCTGCGCCTGTACCAGCCCCGGTTTGTCAACCAAGAGAACTTGGCGGCCTTTGACAACTTGAGGCCCCTCAAGTTCGAGAGCCGGCACCTCGCGCTGCTCCCACGCGCCGAACATTTTCTGCACCTGGGCCGCGAACTCCGGCGTGTATTTGCCGACGACCGCGAGAATCGCATTATTCGGCCGGTAATAGCGGAGATAGTGCTGGATGATGTGCTTTTTTCGGATATTCGTCACGGACTTGATGGTCCCCGACACCGGCCGCGCGTAAGGATGCGACTCGAAGAGGAACGCGTTAAACGCGCGATCTGCGAAAGCGCGGGAGTTGTCTTCCAAGCGGCGAAGAGATGCAAGCGTCCGCGTCCGCGCTCTTTCGATTTCCGCATCGGAGAATGTCGGCTCCGTCACCACTTCGTGAACGTAAGCCAGAAGCTCATCCGCCTTGGTTGAAAGCGCGCTTGCGGTCACCATCGAGTATTCGGTGGAAGCGTAAGCTTCATAATCGGCGCCGATTTGCCCGAAGTCTTCCGCGATTTTGGGAGCCGAGCGACGGGTCGTCCCCTTATCGAGGAGTTCCGCCACCATCGCCGACACACCCGGAACATCGGCGGGGTCGTTAACCACGCCCACCTTCACCATGAGCGAAAGACTGACGTACGGAAGCGAATTATCCGGCAAATACAGGACTTGGAGACCGTTCGGAAGTTTTTTCTCCTCGTATGCCGGAAGCTTATAGGTCGAACCGCCGAACCATGATCCAATTTTTGATGTGGAAGCGCATCCGCCTGCGGTGATAACGGCCGAAGCACCCAACACAAACGCCAAAAGTACGTTGACCGATCTCATCAGTTGCCCCCGCTCTTCGGTTTCAGGATCACGAGCGTGCTTTGATAGGGATTCAGGTATTTCTTCGCGGCCTGCATGATTTGATCGGCCGTAACCTTTTCGTACTGCTCAAGGTCTTTAAACAAACGCTCGTAATCGCCGTAGTAAATTTCGTTGATCGCCAGTGCTTGCGCCTTACCGTGCACCGTCTTCAGCGCGTCGACGTAGCCCTTCATGACTTGGTTTTTGGCCTTTTCAAGTTCGGCGTCTTTGATTTTGATATTCGCGGCTCGCCACATCTCACCGTACACCGCTTTCTGCGCTTGGGAGTAATCCGCTCCCGGTTTTAGCGTCACGTAAATCTGGAACAGGCCGCTGTCCTGCATCGTTAAGTTACCGGCACGCACGGACGTCGCGATCTGCTCTCTGTAAACCAGGCGCTGATGCAAGCGGCTCGAGTTGCCGCCTCCCAAGATATTGGCGAGGAGATCGAGCGCGTACGCTTCCTCGCTGCCCGACTTCGGCACATGGTAGCCGACGGCGAACTGTAAACTTTGGATATTTTTCGTCGTCTGGTACGAACGGATTGCTTTTTGAGGCGGCTCCTGAGGAAGCTCTTTCCGCTTAACCTCTTGACTCCGCAGGGGCCCGTAGTACTTGTGGACGAGTTTTTTGACTTCCGCCGGTTTGATGTCACCCGCGATCACGAGAACCGCGTTATTGGGAGCATAGTACATCCGGTAGAATTCGTTCGCTTTTTCCACCGTAACGCGGTTCAAGTCTTCCATCGAGCCAATGACCGGCCAGCGATAGGGATGGACCTTGAAGGCCGTATTGAAAAGCAGGTGGTGCAGCGTCCCCGTCGGATTGTCTTCGTAACGGAAGCGCCGTTCCTCTTTCACGACCTCACGCTCGCTCTTGAGCGAGTCTTCCGTGATCTGCAGGTTCACCATCCGGTCCGATTCGATATCCATGACCAGTTCAAGCTTCGAGCTCGGGAAGATCTCGTAATAACCGGTGTAATCGTACGAGGTGAACGCGTTATTGATGGCGCCGTTTGCTTGCAAAATTCGGTCGAACGTGCCGGGCCCGTAACGTTTCGCGCCCTTGAACATCATGTGCTCGAAAAGGTGCGCGATGCCCGTGTACCCCGGATCCTCGTCTTTCGACCCCACACGGAACCACGTATGATAGGCCACGAGCGGAGCCGAGTGGTCCTCGTGTAAGAGGACCGTCAGCCCGTTCGGCAACTGAAATTTCTCGACATTGAACCGAATCTGGTCACCGATCGACGTTTTGCCATCGGCCGTCGACTTCGGTTCCGTATTCGCGAATACGACGGGAGCGACTAAAAAACAAAAAACGAAAAGCGCCCGGCGGCACTTAGCAGTGAGCGGTCTTTTCATGCAGTCTTCCTTAACGGTCTCTCGTTGTGGGTTTAGAACAAGGGCAGTGTCATGCCGCCATGAAGAACTGTCAACCCACTATTGCACGAGAAACTCGTTGAAGAAGATGTCTTTCACGACGCCCGAGCGCAAGGTTTGGTTGACGTTCGAAGCGATTTGATCTTTTAACGCAAGCTTGCCTTGAATGGTTTCGATATCGTCGAAAGTTTTGCGGTTTAGAATGCGCATGATCTCATCACGCACATGCGGACTATTGCGGACGATCTCTTCAAAACCTTCTTTGTCGAGCATTTCAAACGTCATTTCGACGCGGATGAGCCGCCTTGGCGTTCCGGCCAAGTTCACGGTAAATGCCGGCATCGTGTAAGTGATAGGCTCACGGATCACATCGGGCGAACCAGCACGCTCCTCTTTCAACGCCTCAAGAGCGGCCGGCTCCCTCAAGACAGGGGGTTTATGCCCGAGAGTCCCTTTATAAGCCAAAAAGGCTCCAGCCCCGACCACCGTCAAATTGAGAACCGCGAAAAGCGGCAACAGGAACTTCCCCAACCCGGGCTTACCTTCGCCCTGATTTTCCCTTTCCTCAGCCATTTTCCATACTCCCGACTTTTATCGTATCGGGCCTCAACCTTGGTCTCTTAAGATGGAAGTGGACGAGTGCTCTTCAAAATGACGGGGACCGCTAATCGCCTCGACTCGACACAAAAAAGCGCCGCAGACCGTTCATTTTTTAATCACCTAGCGGGGCTGAAAGGTCGACTGACTTATTTTGAGAATGGACTGAGGAGACAAAAAACAAAGGCGCCGGTGCGTATTCGCAACCCGGCGCCGAGTAAAGAGCCGATCTCAGCTTAGAATTGCTGAGTCGGCGCTCCTTGATCTTGTTGTTCGGATTGAACCGCCGCTTGAGCGGAAGCTTGATTCGGGTTTTCTTCGCCAAGCGTGAAAGGCTCAACGTTTTCCGAAAGATCCGGGAGTGAGTTTAAGTAATTCGTCAGTTCTTCCTTGGTGAGCAAACCACGGTTCACATACCACTCACTCAGCCGTTTATCGAATTTCAACTTCTCCAGCTCTTCGCTCAAACCCATAACTTCCCTCTCGTCCGGGGCCATCAGTTCCAGTAGCGCGGCCCACTGCCTTTTTCATCTTTCCGGTCGTTATTTACCACGAGCTTGAGGCCACGTCCACGTCGGTCTGACTGCTTGCGCCACCGGCGCTGCTGGAGCCTCGTATACCCTTTCAGGAAGAGAAAACCCGAAGCCAACCCGCCCAAATGAGCCAGGTTCGCGACTTCCCCTCCTCCGATGCCGTTATTCATCAGGGTGGCAACCTCCACGGCGCCAAGGATCATAACGAAGTACTTGGCGCGCATGGGAAAGACCATCATGAAATAAACCATGCGCTCGCCAAAAATAATGCCGTACGCCAGCAACAGGCCGAAGATCGCCCCCGAGGCCCCGACAACCGGAACCGTTAAAAGCGCTGTCGGCCCCGCCACGATAGCGTAAATGAGGGTCGTTAAGATGTAGATGAGTCCCGCCCCCAACCCGGTCGCTAAGTAGTAGATCAAGAAGAACCGCGAGCCCCAGCGCTGCTCGAGTTCCGCCCCCAGCCACCAGAGCATCAGCATGTTAAACACAATGTGAAACACGTTCCGGGAATGCAGGAACATGTAGGTCAACGGTTCCCAAATGAAGAACTTGGAAAAGACGTTTTCCGGAACGAGCCCGAAAATATAGGTGATATAGGGCTGGCTGAGAAAATAGCCTTCAATGATGACCTGCAGGACCAGCCATACGACGACGTTGATCCCGATCAACCAGCGCACAACAGGTGTCACCGGGACCATCATGTTGAACTGCATCTGCGGATATCCTGAGCGATAGCCCATTAACCGTCCCCTTGCTTCAAGAGCCCGATTCGGACTCATCTCCCGCCGCAGGCCTTTCGCTGAGTTCGATCAAAACTCCACCGGTGGAGGCGGGGTGGATGAACGCCACTCGGCAGCCATGAGCTCCCATTTTCGCCTTCTCATTAATCAAACGCACCCCTTTTGCCTTCAAATCCTCCAGGATTCGGTCAATCCCTTTCACCCGCAGACAGATGTGATGAATCCCGGGGCCACGTTTTTCCAAAAATTTTCGCACAGCGCTATCTTCGGAAGTCGCTTCGAGGAGCTCAAGATTGGCCCGGTTCCCAAGTCGCAGGAACCCGACTTTCACTTTTTCGGACGGAACCTCTTCGACGTCCATTTCAGCGAAGCCGAGGGCGCGATAGAACTCCGATCCCTTTTCGAGATTTTCGACGGCGATGCCAATATGGTCGAGTTCAAAAGAGATCGGCTTGTTCATTCACAACCTCCTGAAATAGGGTATCAAACGCTCGAAAGTCTGCTCAAGGGTCTCCACCACCACCTTCGTATTCGCCACGAGCGGGAAAAAATTGGTGTCGCCATTCCAGCGAGGAATCACATGGTAATGAAGATGCTCCGGAATACCAGCGCCGGAAGCCGCGCCGAGATTCAATCCGACATTCAAGCCACTCGGATTGTACACTTTCGTTAAAATCGCGACGGACTTGCGCAAGAGATCGGACAGCTCGGCGTATTCTTTTGCCTTGAGCGCCAATATATCCCCGCAATGCCTGGTCGGAAGAACCAAAAGATGCCCGGTATTGTACGGATACTTGTTCATAATCACCATGGCATGTTTGCCACGGTAAAGCAGAAGGTTCTCGGGACTCGGCCCCGCATCGCGGGCGGCACAAAAGACACAACCCTTCACTTCGATCATCTTGCGGACATACTTGAGCCGCTCGGGCTTAAAGAGCACGCCCCGGTCGGAATGGGGCCAACGAGTTTTTTTCAACTTTGAAGAGCCGATTGAGACGCGTTGACTCTTTTTCTTGGAGGCCATTTCAAAAATCCACCGCATTCTCGGTGAAAAGGCAAGAGCCACCACGTTATCGCGGGTCCAGACGACCTGCGAGATCAAAGGTTGGATCGGAAGAATTCGTATATCGCGCCGCCCGACACTAAATAAGTCTTCAAAATAACGGGAATGTGATTCCCCCTGTAACGCACGATGTGTTGCGCCCGGAACGCCCTCGCCAAAGCCCACTGCGTGGGCGTCGGCACCTTCGTATCATCCTCTGCGATCGACACGAAAACCGGTTTAAATCCGGTGTGTCCGGCAAAATCCAGGTTGTTGATCACAATATTCGCCCTGAGGGCCCGCAGATACTCGTCCCTGCTGCGGAAACCGAAGGCTTTCATCCTCTCCTCGCGGAGAGCCTTCAACAGGTCTTGAGTGCTGTCGACGATGATTTCCGGGAGGTTTCCTCCGCCGGCGATCAGCGCCCCCGCCTTGATTTTCCTTTCGATTCCCAAGGCCAAAGACGCGGCGATCGCCCCTTGGCTCGTACCCATAACGCCGACCTGTCTCGAACCGTCAGCATACAGGAACTCCACGCTATGCCGGATCGCCGCCAATTTCCGCAAAGCCGCTCGGTCGTAATCCTTTAATGAAAGCCCGACCGGTTCATCGCGCTCGATATTTTCGATGATGAGGGCGCGAAGCCATTTTCCACAAAAAAGATCGGCATACCAGGTTTCCAGCGGCGAGACCCCGACGATGGACGGCACGATGACGACCGCCTGCTCCTTCCGCATCTGTTTCTTGCCGACATATGAAAGAACGTGAACGGCTCGATCCTTTTTATCGACGGGGTCGAGCCCATTGATTTGATAACGCCCGACGGTGCATCCCTCATTCGAACGCTCAGAAAGCTTCCGGAAGGTGATCTTGGGCGAATACGAGCTGTTGATCATACGAAGAGCCCGCGCCTTTCGGCTCTCCTTCAGGAAAACGCTTTGCCAATCGAATCCGTCGAAGCTGAGCGCCGGAGACGCGAGGGAAACAAGCAAAACCACCAAAGAGAGAAAACGGATCTTCGCAGCCGCGAACATACGTGCACAACCCGGATCCAATGTCCGCCCCCAAAATCAAAGAATTCCTTCGAATGCGGCCCGTTGGATACCAGAATTCTGGCACCCGACAAGTCCTTTGCCCGAATTGACGAAAAATTAAAAAGTTCGCTCCTGTCTTAAGCGCGACGGGTCAAAATCTTTTTCATGGAGTTCAACCCGCCAGGATTAAGGCGAACGGCAATAAAAAAAGGAAGCCCGGAAAGCTTCCCTTCTCTGATGAACATGAAAACGATCGGCTGAAAACCCAGCCGATCACCTCAATTTACTCGCTCTTATTGGTGGTGTTCAGATTCTTCAGCTGTTCGCCGAAGAGATCCCCCATCGTGGTCTTAGCGGTCGACGTCGCTTTCTTCACGTAGTCTTCGACGTCCGCTTTCGCTTCGCGCAGCTTCACCAACTTCGACGACAAGCCGATCTTACGAGCGTCTTTGTCAATCGAGATGATCTCCGCTTTCAAGACGTCGCCGACTTTCACCACCTCTTCAGGCTTATTGATACGCTCGGTGGTGAGTTCGGAAACGTGGATAAGACCTTCGATATCGGGCTCAAGTTCGACGAAGACACCGAAATCAGCCATCTTCACGACTTTCACGTCATGCTGAGAGCCGATTTTGTATTTCTCATCGATCAACGCCCACGGATCCGCCTCAAGCTGCTTGATACCGAGCGAGAAACGCTCGTTCTCGATATCGACGCCCAAGACCACCGCACGGACTTTTTGACCTTTCTGGAAGAGTTCCGACGGATGGTTCACGCGCTTCGTCCAAGAGAAATCGGAAATGTGAACGAGACCGTCGATGCCCTCTTCGATACCGACGAAGATACCGAAGTCGGTGATCGATTTGACTTCGCCTTCGATGATCGTTCCCGGCGGATAGTTCTCTTTGAGCTCGATCCACGGGTTCGGCATCAGTTGCTTCATGCCGAGGCTGATGCGGCGGTTCGCGGTATCCACCTCAAGCACGACGACTTCGACTTCATCGCCGACGTTCACGACTTGAGACGGGTGCTTCACGCGCTTCGTCCAAGACATTTCGGAAACGTGAATGAGACCCTCAATACCTTCCGAAAGCTCGACGAACGCACCGTAGTCCGCGAGGCTGACGACTTGACCTTTAAGACGCGTACCAACCGGGTATTTGTCTTTCGCCGACTCCCACGGGTCAGCTTGCAACTGCTTAAGACCCAAGCTCACGCGCTCGCGCTCGGTATCGTACTTGAGAACTTGAACTTTGATCTCATCACCGATCTTGAGGATTTCAGACGGGTGCTTGACGCGGCCCCAAGACATGTCGGTGATATGGAGAAGACCGTCCATACCGCCGAGATCGATGAAGGCACCGTAATCGGTGATGTTTTTGACGATACCGGTAACAACCGACCCCTCTTTCATCGCATCGAGGGTTTGAGAACGCAGATTTTCACGTTCTTCTTCAAGGAGCGCACGACGAGAAAGGACGATGTTACCGCGCTTCTTATTAAATTTAATGACTTTGAACTTGTACTTCTTGCCGATGTACATGTCCATATTGCGGACCGGCCGCAAGTCGATTTGCGAACCAGGCAAGAAGGCTTTCACGCCGATATCGACAGAGAGACCACCTTTGACCTTCGCGATGATCGTTCCTTCGATAAGTTCTTCGTTTTCGGCGGCGCGAGAAATGTCGTTCCATGCGCGAAGCATGTCGGCCTTATCTTTCGAAAGGACGACCATGCCGTTTTCGTTCTCGATGCGGTCGATATAAACTTCGACCACGTCACCAGGCTTCACATTGCGAGTCCCTTCAACCATCCGGAACTCACTGATCGGAATCAGCCCTTCGGATTTGTAATTGATATCGACGAGCACGTAATCCGATTGAACTTCAACGACGGTGCCTTGAACGACGTCACCGACTTTGAAATCCCGTTCTTTAATGGATTGCTCGAAAAGTGTCTGGAATTCTGAATTTTCGTTCGAAGCCGGTTCAGCTTCATCGAGAAGAGCGGCGACACGCATGCGCTCTTTTTGAGCTTTGGTCATATTAGTCATACGATTTTTTTGTTCCTCCTTCAGAAAACAGGCTCAGGCCCGTTTTCTTTTTTTATTTTCCCGTCTCGCCAAAACATGCGCCTTATGTTCCGGTTTATTCGCGTAAAAGACGGCCGCCGCGAATCCTTTCAGAATCGCGCCAACTGTCCCAGGCAAAAAATCCAGTCTTAAGGACAAGTTAGCGATTGGGAAATCCTGTTATGAGAGCGGATGACGAGAATGTCAAAGGGATTTCGCCTCTGTGTCAAAACAAGGCAGGTCGAAACCCTCCCCCGATCCCTTTAATTTGACTGCAAAGCCAGCTTTTCGCGGACGAGAGCTTCCACTTCATCGATCACTTGGGCCAGCGTCAGAGTGGTCGTATCGATCACCGTCGCGCCTTCGGAAGCCTGCATCGGCGAGGCTTTACGGCTGGCGTCACGCTGATCGCGTTTCTGTTGTTCTTCAATCATTTGCGCCACATCCCGGCCCTCGTCGCGCGCCCGACGAGCCGCCCGGTCCTCTGCCCGAGCGGTTAAGAAGATCTTCACCTGGGCTTGCGGGAAAACAACCGTACCGCAATCCCGTCCCTCGGCAATGAGGCCCTCGACCCCTTTTGCGCACATACGCTGCGCGTTAAGCAGAGCTTTACGGACTTTAGGGAACGAGCTGATTTGCGAAGCCAATAGACCGATTTGCTCAAGCCCAATCTCCCTCGTGACATCTTCGCCTTCGAAAAAGACCTGGGTTTCTTGAGGAGTCAGTTTGACATACCAGTTGGCCGACCGGGCGATCTCGACGAGCGCATCCTCATCTTTCATGTCCACGCCACAACGATGGGCCACATAAGCCAACCCACGATAGAACGCGCCGGTCGAAACCCAACTCCAACCCAAACGCCGAGCGAGATCGCGACTGACGGATGATTTTCCGGACGCCGCAGGGCCGTCGATTGTCACGATAAAGGGAGCATCAGCCATAAAACCTACCCTACCGCTGTCGTTTCCCAAGGGGAAAGCGGATATTTCCAGATCTTGACGCATGAGTTCCGGGGACAAAAAAATCTCCATCTGCGCAAGTCCTCAATAACAAGTAGATATAGTGCCATGAAAGCGCGAATACCTCAGCCGAGGCGCAAGCGGCATCGCTGAAGTTTTTACCGGCACAGACCGTTCGACGTTCAGATTGCCCACATCGAAGCGTGAATCGTTTGGGCGGTCAACCTGAAAGGAGTCGACGCTCATCTCCATTGGGGCCCAGTTCCACGCCTTCGCACTGGAATCCGCTGGACATTCGTGTTTTATTTCAGCTCTTTTACCGATGATGGAAACCGGTTTCAAGATGCCACATGAGTTCGCTCTCTCGATTGGAGAATCGTTCGCCGAGCTGCTCGCATATTCGGCAGATCCAGCCCAAGCAACGTATCGAAGTCGCTGGTACTTGCCCCGCAAAGGTGTCGGTGACGGACTGAAAGAGGCGCTGAAATCTTTGTCGATCGATGAAACCAACGAGCCCTCTATCCGCTTGACCGTGGCGACGTCCGCTGTCGAGCGCATCCTAGCTCAGGACCAAGGACGCCCTCCGGCCCTCCTCGTAAACGCCGGCTTTGAAGGCAGCGCTCATCTACTGAATCAGTTTATAACTCCGCAGTTTTCATTTCGATCAGAACGTCGCCCACTGCCCATCGACAATAATCTCGTTTTCGGCGTCTCCGGAAAAATCGCGCCCGACGGCTCCGAACTCGCCCCTCTACGCCTCGAAGATCTCGAACAAATCGTCGCGAAACTCGAACTCGTCAACGTCAGAGACGTTGCGATCGCTTTTCTCCACTCAACGGCCAATCCGAAGCATGAACTGCAAGCCGCCGAGTTTTTGCGCGAACGAGGCCTTCGCCCGTTCTTGAGCCATGCGATGGAGGGAACCGATAAAAAGCGTCGAGCGATCGAAGCGGCGTTCGCGGAATCCGCAGTCATCGAAGAGAAAGAAGAAATCGAGAACGCTTTAAAACCCTTTGTGAGAGAATGGCGCGTCGTCGGCGCCAACGGTCTAAAGGAATGGCACCATTATTCCGCCGCCACCATTCGAGGAGGACTCAATCACGCTCTTCGAAAACTGGCGTCATTGGAAGACGGCATCGTCATCCATTGCGGCCTCGATGAATTCGAAGTTTACGTTGCGGGCCCTGAACGACACCTCGTAACAAGCCGAATCCGCCCCACACAAATGGTCGTTCACGGCACTTGGCCTTTTCCTTATTTCAGCGAAACGGCGTGCGACTATGCGCCAGGCCCGATGCTCTTCGGAAAATCGCAAGTTCTCGCGGCGGTCGACACGCTCTTTGTTTGTCAGCACCTGAAAGAAATCATGGGTTTCACGCCCTTGATCAACGAAAAAAGCCGCCCGCGCATTCTCGAAGCGCTCTTCACGCTCGCGAAAAGTTCGGACACGGCCGCCAAGCCGGAACCGATTGAGGTCGCGCAATCGCTCGTACGTGCTTTCGTCGAACAAGTCGCGGTCAAACTGCAACTCAGCCTGCATGAAGGCGCCCTTGCGCAAGCGAACTCTGAAGTACAGCTCATCGGCCCTTTGGCCGAAACCATGCGACCGCTTCTTACCGAGCGACGGCCCGATCTGAAATTCGTGTGCACGCCCGACGCGAGCTGGGGCGAAACGTTCGCCGTCGCCAAAGCCTGCGAGAGCAGAAACGGTAAATCAGCCACGGAGTCATTCGGATGAGCGTTTTTTCCGGAAGTTCGGCCGTCCTTCATCAAGTTTTCAGCGACGCTCTCAAAGGCTTAAACCGAGGAGCGTTAGTTGATCCCAACGGCAATGCAGTGTTCGTGAACTCGCACGCGCCGACGGATCTCGCCACGCTTCCCCAAACCGGCGCCCTCTGTCATCGTTACCTGAAATTAAACGACGGGGACGTCGCGCTGACGAACGATCCGTATTCGGGAGGAACCTCTCTTTCGGATTTCACCTTGGTCAGGGGCCTAAGGCTCTTTAAAAATTCCGCTGCGATCGATTATCTCCTTGTCTCACGAATCTCACATCCGCCGCGGCTTCCTTTCCATGCTCGTCTCGACGAGGAGGGCGTCCGCGTCCCGCCAACGCCCCTGGTGACGGAATCGCAATTCAATCGCGATCTCCTATATGCCATCGCAGCCCACCCGCTCGCACCGAGAAGGCTCTTTGAGTCGATCGCGACCGAACTCGAACGCATGGATCAAGCGGTCAAAATCTTGAAGGCTGTCGCGGACGACCCGCGTTCACTGTTTTCAGCGGCGGGTATCAAGGCGTATCTCGACGACTCCCGTCGCGTTTTCGAGACCTTCATGAGCCGCCTGCCGCTCGGAAACGCGACCGTCAGTCAACAGTTGCGGACAGGTGAAACTTTGAAGCTGCAGCTCAGGATCACCGAAAGCCAAGTCGTCTTCGATTTCACGGGAACGGATAGCCCGACTCAATTCGGACTCACGGACCTCGCCACCTTCGGCGCCTGCTGGGCGGCGCTCGTCGGAAGCTACGACGCCTCCATCCCGGCAAACACCGGAACCTTCCAAGGCGTCCACGTGAGCGCGCCGACGAAGTCCTTTCTTTCCGCGTCGGCGCCGACCGCAACGACTCGCGGAACAAGTGAGGGGGTCGCGATCGTGGGCCGCCTCGTCAACCAAGCGCTCGCACGTCTCAGCCCGTCAACACAGCTGACTTCCGCTCCGGCGGGAGACGGATGCTATCAGTTCAACTTCGAAGACGGTCGCCAGCTCACCCTTTGGCCGCCCGCTGGACAAGGTGCGCGCGCCGACGGCCCCGGCACTGATGCCTGGGCCTTCCTGCAGGCGAACTCCCGGACGCTCTCGCCCGAGGAAATCGAGAGCAGTTCCGGCGTGGAGGTGGTTTCCATCGATGTTCGCAAGAACTCGGGCGGCCACGGAAAACATCGCGGCGGGCACGGGGTTGCGATTCACTTGCGCTTCACATCGCCCTGCTCGCTGATCTGGAACGATCCTTCGCTCGGAAAGACAAACACGGGCTTAAAGGGCGGACGAGCGGGAGCTCCCGCGGCTCTTGAAGTTTTCCGTCAAGGAACTAAAGAGCGTGAAGAACATCTCGAACCGACCGGACGCCTGGAATTCGCCGCCGGTGACGAATTCTACATCCTGACCGGCGGAGGCGGCGGCTACGGCGAACCGAAGAAAGAGCCCGAAGACGAGTGAGCGCACGCGCGTTCCAAACCCCATATCTGCATCATCGCCCGGTAGCCGCTTAGTCGGCCTTCATATATTCGCGGTACATGTAGAAGATGTGGTTCTTCCGGATGTACGTGCGAAGCGAGCAGACGCCGATGTTTCTTGCCGCGTCGATACCTCCGCCCTGCTGCACGCGGTTTTCCTTCGTTTTGTTGATCAACTCGAGCTGCTCATCAAAGCTCATGTTAAGCTTATACCTGTCTTGTGTGTCGGCAAACTCCGATTCGAGAACCGCACCCCGGCAAAGTTCTTTAAACTGGTCACGCGACTCGAAGGCCAGAGCCTGCATGCAGAGCATGGCTCGCACATGCTTGTGCGCGCGGGAGTCTTCTGTCGGAAAGAACTTCCGCCGGATTTGCTCGTCACGGAATTGCTTCGCCTCCTTCGGCGTGCGCAGGTGCGTTTGGCAAACCTTTTCTCCTTTTTTGCGCCTGATATAATCCGACGGGCGGCCCATGTACACAAAGCAGTCCCGCTCATCCGTCTTTCCTTCCTCCGCTCTCAGTTTTTCGAGTTTCTCAATTTCGCCTTCGAGTTCCTTATTCACTTTGCGAACATCGAGTTCTTCGCGCCAGAAATCGAAAATCTTCCACGACGAGCGAGCCGGGTCGATCGTCTTATCGACATAGAGACAGAACTTCCCTCCGAAGAGTTGGCAATTGAGCTTCATGAGCCGTCCGTACAGAACCTTCGCGAAGCTCTGCTCGACAGCCTGCAAGTTCGCAAGATGAACCATCTTAGCTGAGCTGACATCCGATCTTTGTTGGACCGGGTTCGGTGAGTAGAATCCAGCTAGGCGCTGCACGAGATCGGGCGCAATCGCCATGAAGAACTGATATTGACGCTCGGTCAGACCTTCCTTGCGCCAGAGCGTATCGGATAAATCGGCGTGAAGAGCGGTCCGCATACGGGTGCCGAAGAACGAGTCACGGGCGACGAGCATGTAGGCCCATTCGTAGATGATGCCCATCACTTCCTCGCTCTGCTTCTTCGTCGATTCCTCATCGCTCGTCTTGAAGTGCTGAATCGAGTCAAGCGCGGCGATGATTTTATTGATGCGCACGATCGAATCGCGCAGCATCGGAACTTGGGCGCGCAATTGCCGGCCGCGTACCTGCGTCGCCGAATCCGAGCTTCTCAGAAGCTCCGCGGAACTCTTTTCGAGCTTCTTTGCGAGGTTCTGATAGTAATTGCGCAGGTTCGTGAACGCCTGGTACGGAGTCACGCCGGGCCCCTTCATAGCCTCCGAAAGGAGGTTCTGCGGGTCAACGATCATCCGTTTCGCGAAGAACGAGTTGGCCTCAACCTGCGCTTTTTCCAACAGGCTGTGCAGGCGCGAACGGATGACCTGGATCAACTCGTCAGGATTCGAGAACACGCCCGTTCTCGACATCGCTTTGGAAAACCACCAGCTCTCGAACTGGGCTCCGAATCCAGAGAGCCGTTGTTGGACTTCCAGGAATTCCGGCGGGAAGGCGTCGTAGCCGAGAAGATAGAAGTTGATCATCTCCGGCTGCATCGTGTTCATGAAGAAGTTCCACTTGTCCTGGCCCATTCCGCCGCTCATGACGTTCTGGAGGACTTGGTCGAAAATCACCTTCACCTGGCTGATTTTCGTGTTGTAATCCTTGCCGGCCGTCGTCTCGAGGTAGATCTGCTCGCGATCGCGGAAAGCGCCCAAGAGCGAGTTCCCCTGCTTGATGAAGGTCAGGTAGCTTTCCCAGTAGGCGTTCTTCATGTCGCCTTCGATCTTCAGGCGCGGATCGATACCGAAGAGAACCTTCTGCATCCAGTTCTGCATGATCGGCACGTCACGCATCAGGATAATCAAACCGCCGAGAGGATTGAGAACCGGGTCCTCTTCCGGATTCATCACCGCCTGTTCGATCTTCCTTTTTTCCTCGTGGGAGAGTTCGACGGTCTTCAAGAAATCGAGCGAGTCCTCCGCGTCCTGGATGGAGCAGTAGGATTCCGCCGTACTCTCGATCAAGCATGAGACCGCGTTTTGGTAACGGGCCAACTCCATCAGCTTGAGCGAGTTGATGTACTTCATGTCGCGCGAATAACGCATCAGGGCTCCGACGAGTTCGCCTACGCCGTCGATTTTGCCCGCGCTCGCGAGCGAAGCTGCTGAATGGGCGATAGCGCCCAAAATCGCCGCCGTCTCGCTCGGACGATTATCCATGCAAAGCTCCGACTGCGGGAGGGCCGCGACGATGTTTCTGGTCGTCGCGATCGTCATATCCGCAACCGCGGTCGCTTTGTCGACGAACTGCTTAAGCCGCAGACTGACGTTCCGGATGTCTTCGCGCTGGTTCTGCGTGAGGTGCGCGAATTCCGTTTGCGAGTGGATATCCCTTAAAGCGTCGTAACTCTTATTAAAGACCACATGGAACACGATATTACGGAAAGACTGGTCGTCCATTCCGTTATTCAGGCGCGACGGCTTCATATAGTCGGAAATCGCTTGCAGCTCACGATAAGTGTCCGCAAACGAAATCGTTTCCGGATCGTGTACGTCCGCATTGAATTTGGGCGAGTTTTCAACCGCCTGGATGAGCACCTGGCAGTTGGGGTCATTGCGGAGCGCGTTCAGCGCACTCGTGATGATGTCCGCTTGGTTCAACGCCTGTTGGAGCCAAGTCCCCTGGCTCATACAAGCGCCACCGGAGAAACGAGCCTGAGCCTTAGCCTCATCAAAAGGGAGCAATACCCCCGTCATCGCAACGAGAGCCAAGTTGGAGACAAGAACGCTCAACCTTAACCGCATACTCATCCGTTTTCCCTCTTGACTTGATTGCAAAACCGACAGCTTTCCGCCATCGGCCTCTTTGCCGCGCAAAAATCCGCCGACCTAATCTTCAAGCCCTATGCCATTGGGAAAACGTCTTGAGGCCCTTTTTTTCGGGCAGGTCGCCCTAGAAGAGGAAATAGGAAGTGTCAGTACGCTGACAGGTGTGCCGAGTTTCGGCTCGAGTCGAAAACCACGATCGTAATCCTCCCATCACGGAATGAACACGCATCGGAATCCGATATTGGAGGCCAAGCGAGCCGATCCAAAACCCGAGGGCGCCGCGAACATTCCAGATCCGCTGCCGCTGAGGCCGGGAGCCGCCCCGATGGATCGCACCAGCCGCCCCCCGATCGACCATCCTCGAACGAATGTGAAAGATTCAGGCCTTGATTTG
>CALBDW010000012.1 GCA_937927435.1 uncultured Bdellovibrionales bacterium | reverse complement strand
GAGCTTCAAGACGTGCAGGAGCTCACCAACTTCTTCGAACGACGCGTTTCCGCTTACCAAGTCGGCGTAAGCGGCCAAGTGACGTTCGATGAATCCTTCTAACCGAACCAAACGGCCTCTTGAACCAAGAGGCCACCTACTTGACCTACGACCAGCCTTTTTCTCGCCCGTTGCTTGTCGAGCGAGAAACGGGTACCACTAGCTCATGCGCCCAGCAGTTCTCATCTTTGGCGGCGTTTCCGATGAACGCCTGGTATCAGTCGCAACGGCCCAGAATCTGGCTGCCACCTATCCTTTCCAAGAGCTATGGTTCATTCACGCCGACGGCTCCGGAATCAGCCAAACGACTCTTGAGGAGTTGATCCGCCACGAGCGGCCGTTTGAAGTTCCATTCAAACCTCAAGGGGAAAAATTCGCGCAATCCATCATCGAAGCGTTGCCTCTTCTCAAACAAAAAACGGTTTTCATCGGCCTGCATGGAACAGAAGGCGAAGACGGAACCTTACAGGCCCTTCTAGAGAGAGAGAGAATTCCCTTTACCGGTTCGAGTTCCGAATCGAGCCGCCGTTGTTTCGACAAAAAAGAAGCCAAACGTATCGTGCACAAAAGAGGGCTCCGCGTCGCGCCGGAACTCGAGCTGAAGCGCGAAGACGGTTCCGCCCTTAAGGGTTTGCTTGAAGACTTTTTGCAAACGCATGGCAAAGTCGTCATTAAGCCTGTCGCCAGTGGCTCAAGCTTCGGCCTCCATATTTTAAACAGGACCGACGACGTCCAAGGTGTGGTCGACGCCATCTTGAATTCGAACTACGACCGTTATCTTGCGGAAGCCTTTATAGCCGGACGCGAACTCACGGTCGGAGTTCTCGACTCGATCGGCGGACGAACAGAGGCCCTTCCCTGCTCCGAAACAGTTCTCCTCGGCGAAGGAAAATTCGACTATGCGGGAAAATACCTGGGCCGCGGCACGAGAGAAATCACGCCCGCGGATCTCACGCCCGAAGAAGCGCAAGCCGCGCAAAAAATGGCGGTCGACGCCCACATCGCTCTCGGATGCTACGGCTATACACGCACCGATATGATCCTTACCGAATCGGGCCCCGTTTATCTGGAGACAAACACTCTCCCCGGACTCACAAAAGCGTCCTTCATTCCTCAGCAACTTGAGGCGCAAGGGATTAAGGTGCGAGACTTCATTGAAGACCAGCTGAAACTTGCGGAGAAGCGCGGATAAAGTCTGGCCGGCGCGCACGCACGCGCTCAGGCCGCACACCGAATCCAATCCACCACGCGGGGAGGCGCCTTAAGGCCGGCCACCGGTTCAAGACACGAAAAAACCAGGGAGCCGGAGCACGTTGCTGCACGCTCAACGCGTGACCTATCACTTTCCGTTGCGCGATCTCCTGAAACTTTTGGGTGAGAACCACCGGAAGGGTCCGGCGTTTTTGCACCGCTCGCAAGTGTCGAGCACTCAACTCACCTTTCAAAAGAGGATCGATTAAAATGTTCGCCGCCGCGACCGCATCTTGAATAGCCAAGTTCACGCCGACGCCTCCGACAGGAGACATCGCGTGCGCGGCATCCCCGATGCAAAGAAGCCCAGGACGCCACCACCGCCGCAAGCGGTTGATCTGCACATTTAAGAGCTTGATATCGTCCCACGACTTCAACTCCGCAACCCGAGATCCGAGGAAAGGCGCTAAACTCAGAATTCTCTCCTGAAACCAAGGCAGACCTTTCTTCCTGATCCGCTCAAGCGCCCCCTTCTCGATCAAATAGCCGCATTGGAAATATTGACCGCGATCGATCATCACGAGCGCCTCACCTCTATCGAAAATTCCGTATAGCTGACTGGGATCGGACGGCTCACGCGAAAGCCGCATCCACAAGACATCGATGGGAGCGCCGATTTCGTTCACCAGAAGTCGCGCGCGCCCGCGGACCGTGGAATGGCGCCCGTCAGCGCCGATAACCAATTCCGAACGGATTTCCAACTCTTCACCGGAAGTGAGCGCGCGCACGCCGCGAACCCGCCCGTCTGCCTCGATAAGATCGGTCACCTTGGCTGGCATGAGGAGTTCGAATGACGGATAAGTCTTCGCCTCTTTCGCGAGAAGATCGAGAAAGTCCCATTGCGGAATGAGCGCGATATACGGATAACGTGTTCGTAACTTCGTGAAATCGCCGACGATGAATGTCTCGCCGCCGAAGCGCACGCGTACGCGCTTAATTTTTTGGTGGGGACGCTCGAAAAACCTTTCAACGAGCCCGAGATCCTCGAGCACCTCAAGCGTCGAAGGATGAACTGTGTCGCCGCGAAAATCCCGCAAGAAGTCGGCGTGCTTTTCGAGCACAATGACATCAATACCTGCGCGTGCAAAGAGTAGCCCCGCCATCATTCCGGCGGGCCCGCCACCGGCGACGCAAACGGTGGCGCGCAGTCGCCGGACCGGACGTTCGCGTTCGCTTCCTCCGTCGTCCATATTCAGCGATTTTATCACCCGTCGGCCAACACCATTGAAGATGATTATGTTACAAAATCTTCAAGTCGCAAACGCGTCCACCCAAAGGCCATCGCCTTCGTAAAGACGCACTTTAACGACACGGGCTCTCTGCCCCCCGGCTTTTATTCTCTCCTCAAGATCCTTCAGACAAAAGAGCGCGACCCGCTCCGCCGTCGGGAAAACCCCTTTAAAGGCCGGGACTTCGTTCAGAACGCGATGATCGAGCTGATCAGTCAATTCTTTAAGCCAGCGGTCGATATCAACCAGGTTAATGATCATTCCGGTCAGAGGGTCGATTTCTCCTTCGAAATAAGCCTCCAAGCGGTAGTTGTAACCGAACCCTTTCGCGCGCGAACGACGGCCTCCGGAGGACGGCTCCTGAACCGCCGCCGAAAACGATGTCCGCCGCACCAAATGGATCCGAGGGGCGCCGCTCACAAACTTCCGCCTCCCGACAAGATGAGGAAGTACTGGATATCATCGGATGCGTTCGATTTCACGAACGAGTTCAGGATGGATTTGAGACCGCCGCCGATTGCAAAACCGCCGACCTTCAAAATGAGACCGCCTTCCAAAAACGGAGCGCTCGAATCCTCGTTCGCCAATCGATAACCGGGACCGGCGAATGCCGTGAGCATCGGAAGATTCAGAATACCCCGAACGCTCGAATCGAGGCCGTAGACCGAATTTCCACTGGAGGGAAAACGTCCGAAAAGCGCGTTTCTCCAGGCGAGCCATTCATAGAAATACGCGTTCAAGCCGAAATTCACCTCGGTATAAGACACGCTTCCGACTGAACCCGCAGAAAGCCCCAGGTCATACGTCAAAGCATAGAGACCGAAGGGTCCGCTTGTGCCCGCGCTGGTGTTGGAACGACGCCTGGGTGTCGACGAATCCGTAGTGGGCGCAGCTGCCGAGCTTCTTTCGGGGGTTACATCGCTCGCTTTGATCCAAGCCCGTCCACCCGAACGGGTCAGCAGTGGAATAAATCCGTTTCGCTCCGGCCCCGCCGCCTGAACTCTTCTTCCTCGGTTCAAAGTCGTCAGAGTCTTCTTGTTTTCGTCAGGAGCCGAATAAAGAGGCGCTTTAAGCGCGGTTACGATATAAACTTTGCCTTGGGTCTGGGCTTGGGCGCCGGCTCCCAGAACCGTCACGACGGCCCCGATAGCGATGCAAACCGAGCGGAAGAGTCGAGCAAACTTCATTTCGTTCCCCCTGTTCCGGTTAAACAAAGCGTAGCCGGATTGGGAGACAAAGTCGAACTGTAAACAAGTTGCTTTTTTCCTCAGACATGGTTTCGTAGAAATTGAGAGGATGATGAAATGAGCTTGATTTACCGACTTTTTTTAAAGGGACTCTTCACCCTTCTCCCGATTTCCATCACCGTCGCATTGATCACCTGGATTATCGCCCAGGTGGAAAGACTCTTCGCCGCCCCGCTTCGCATGCGGTTCCCAAACATTTTTGGTTTTCCTGGCGCCGGGATCATCTTCGCCCTCATCCTGGTTCTCATCGCCGGCGTTTTGGTGAACACCTATTTCACCCGTCCCTTCGTGCAATGGATTGAAGCGAAGCTTGAATCCTTGCCCGTCATCCGCGCGATTTACGGGCCGATTCGGGACGTGACACGGATTTTCGCCGATAAAGAATCACGCCACGCCTCGCAAAAAGTGGTGATGGTCCAATTAGGGAATGGGATCGAGGTCCTTGGCCTTGTGACGCGCGATTCGTTCCAGGATCTGCCTTCGCAAACCGCCGCTTCCGATTCCGTCGCCGTCTTCATTCCGTTCACATTCGGGATGGGAGGCTTCACTCTGATTGTCGCCCGCGACCGCATCCGTGAAACAGGACTCACCGCCGAACGTGGCATGCAACTGGCGCTCACGGGCTGGGTGAAAACCTCGACGCCACCGGAAGACGCCGCCTAAAGTTTCAGTTCGGGTTCAAGCAAACGGCTAAAGATCGCGATCAGACGGTTCAAATCGGATTCAAGTTCGGCGAGTTTCTCGTCGGTGGCGCTGCTCGCGAGCGCCTTCTCATTTGCCATCTCTTTCGCTTCCTGCGACATCTCATCGAGTACCATCTCGATGAGGACGGCCCGCTCGGGCGTCATCCGCTGAGAAACGGTCCGGACAGCATCGATATTTTCCAATAGGCGCTCGATGCGCGCGCGTCGGCTCGCAATCACTTCCACGTTCGAATTCAGCGAAACAGATGAAGTATGAAGACTCACGGAGGCCGGCGCAGGGCTTGAAGCATTCCAACGCGCTTCTTCGACGTCCATCCGGGCGACCCACAATCCGCCGATTACGGCGGATACAGCGATAGCGAAGGCGCTCGCGTTCCACATAGCCGCTTCCGATTGTCGCGCGAAACCACCGAAAGAGCGTACAGAAGTCGGAATTGTCGCAGGAACTCCTCGAACGCGAACGCAATTTCCTCGAAAACGTCGCGAATTTCCTAAAAGGCCTTAACGCTTGAGCTGAATACGGACGGGGCAATGATCCGAACCCATCACTTCGGGAGCATGAGTCACCATCTTAACGCGATCTTTTGACTCCGGGTTGGTGACGAAGTAATCGAGCCGCCAGCCGATGTTCTTTTCCCTCACCCCGGGCCGGTAACTCCACCACGTGTAGTGCCCAGGCCCTTTTTCGAACTCGCGGAAAGTATCGACCCATCCCAACTCTTCAATCAACCGATCCATCCAGGCGCGTTCTTCCGGAAGAAAGCCGGCGTTTTTCATATTCGATTTGGGATTCTTAAGGTCGATCTCCTTGTGTGCGATATTGAAGTCACCGCAAATGAGAACCTGGCGCCCCTTCGTCCTCAAGGCTTCCAACCGCTTCTCCGCCGCCCGGCAAAACGCGAGTTTGAACGGCAAACGCGCATGGTCTCTCTGACTGTTGGGGAAGTAACTATTGATCAAAGTGAGCTCGCCGAAATCGGCTTCGAGCCAGCGCCCTTCGCGGTCAAACTCCGCGATCCCGAGACCTTCCCTGACATCCGTCGGCTCGCGCCTCGAATAAATCGCGACTCCCGAGTACCCCGGCTTTTCAGCGAAACTGAAATAAGAGTTGTATTTTCCGGGATGCGATAACGCTTCATCGCCTTCCACGTTTTCAGCCGTGACTTTGATTTCCTGAAGACAAACGATATCAGCCTTCTCTTCGGCGAACCAGCCTGCGAAGTTCTTTTTTTGAATCGAACGGAGCCCGTTAACGTTCCAAGTGACCAGTTTCATGATGAATGACGACTTCAGCTCGGCCAATTATTGCGTTTGGCCGCACGTTTATAAGTTTCCTCGATCTTGCGCCGCAAATCGTTCGCCGTGAAAGGCTTCAATAGATAGTTGTCGGCGCCCAGCTTGATCGCAGTTGTCACTTGCCCGGTTTCGGCCTCGGCGGTCAACAAGATAAAGGGCAGTCCCTTGAATTTTTCGTGCTCCCGAATCCGCTTAAGCAGCTCGATTCCCGTCAGACCCGGCATATTCCAGTCCGAGATCACGAGTTCGACTGGAGGATCGGACATCATCAAGTAATCCCAAGCTCTGTAGCCGTCCGGGGCCTCAATCACGTCTTTAAAACCCAAGTTCCGGCAGGCCTGGACTGCGAGCGAACGCACCATCTCCATGTCGTCGACGATGAGAATTCGGGCCGTGTCTTTGAACATAGGTTCAGAATGCGCCCGCTTCAGGTGAAAATCCAGTTGATCACCGCTCCCCTCGACCTTTGAATTGACATCGCCGCCCTTATCTGAGGCCATTATCGCGAGGAGAATGAAGAGGTTATGCCCGAAAACTCCGCCGCGTCCGCCCGAACCTACGAAGTCGTGCGCGAAACCTGGCTCACGCGCAAACCGAGTCCATCGGCATTTTTCACGGCCGCGCTCACCACCCTCGCTTTGTGTGTGGCGAGCCTCGTTTATCTTTACGATCCCTCCAATGGGGGCGAGGCAATGGTCGCTTCGTGGAAAGCCGTTCACGACCACGGCGAGTTCTGGCGTCTTTGGACCACAATCTTCGCACACGGCGACTTGGGCCATCTCGCGGCGAACACGTTTCTCTTCTTTATCCTCGGCTATTTTCTAAACGGGTATTTCGGTGTCGGAGTTTTTCCCTTCGCCGCTTTTCTTTTGGGCGGTGTCACGAACTTTTTGGTCCTCGCAACCTATCCGCCCGAGACCTCCCTCATCGGAGCTTCGGGCGTCGTCTATTGGATGGGTGGAACATGGCTGGTGCTCTACTTCCTCTTGAGCCGGCACAAGAATCTCAAGCAAAGACTGCTCCGCTCTCTAGGCGTCGGCATCATGATTTTTATGCCTTCTGAAGCCTTCGAAATCCGCGTGAGCTATCGCGCGCATTTGATTGGATTCGTTCTTGGAATCCTGTTTGGCCTTGCCTATTACGCGTTCCATAGGAAGCGGTTTAAAGAAGCCGAGGTCCGGGAAACAGTTACGGAAGAATTGGAACCGGGAGATGACCTCCCCCCACCGGAAGGGTTTCCGGTTTAACCCCGCCGCGCTAACCGACGATCAGAGCCAGGACCGGAACTATTACCGCTCAAATATTAAGCACAGAATAGGCGCACCCCCGCCCCATCCCTTTCCCGACCGCCGAATTTAAACTACACATGTTTAAATACTCGTCCCGTTGCTTAAAAATCACTCATCGCCACCCGATCCGGCTCAGAGCGTCGAAAAAGCGACTTATTGCCATGCCCGGTAAATTAGGGTATCTGTCGAATCTCTTCGGTATGCTTTTCCCGAGGATCGGGGCGTAGCGCAGCCTGGTAGCGCGTTTGCTTCGGGAGCAAGAGGTCGCTGGTTCGAATCCAGTCGCCCCGACCATTCGTCTAACGGTTTCCATCGGCACATAGGAACATCATCTTGTAGAACCAAGTGGCAAAG
>CALBDW010000011.1 GCA_937927435.1 uncultured Bdellovibrionales bacterium | reverse complement strand
CTCGACGACCGTGGGTGACGGCAGCTACAGCTCGGGATCGGGCGCCGGTTATGAAAGCGTGAAGTGAGAAGGATATGATGTATAAATACCTTTTGATGATTCTTTCCGTTTTGACCGTCTTCGTTTTCGTCTCGAGTCCCGCTCTGCGGGCTGATGCGAAAGGTCTTACGCCGGAAGACCGGATCGCCATGGCGTTGAGGATCAAGGCGGGTGCCGGTATCCATGTCGAGAGCTACCAGAAGGATTCGAATACCTATGAGGTGCGGATCGAGGGGGAACCCGATGTGGGGCCCAATATCACGACGCCCGAATGGTTGCTTGAGGGGATCGACAACGGGATGTCGATCGAAACGCTCAAGCGCAATCCCCAACGCGTCGTGGGCGGGTATTTCCGCTTGAAGAAAACCTTATGGCTCCTCGATGACGACGAGATCGAGGCTCGGAAGAAGAGCAAGAAAAAGTAATCGCTCAGAGCCCAATTTCCTTTAAGAAAGCCATCGTCCTTTCATCAGCGAGCTTGGCTGCTTCGGCGTTATAGTCCGCGCGAGCGTCGCAATGGAATCCGTGTCCTGCTTCGTAAACATAAACGGGTATTGTCGGGTGGGAGGCGCGGATTTCGTCGACATTCGCCATCGGGATCAACGAATCGTGTCGGCCGAAATGCATGATCACGGGGCACTGAGGTTTTTCGTTCCGAAAGTCCCAAATTTGCCGGCCGTAATAGCAAACGGACGCTTTCAACCCTGCCGCGCGGGAGCGGCATGCGGCGAGCCAGGAAAGGGCTCCGCCCCAGCAGAAGCCGATGGTCACAACCCCTTTCCCGCCGATCGACGCGTTTAAGCCTTCGACTGCCCGGCGGATGTCTTCGACGGGTTGGTCCCAGCCGAGGTTTTGCACGAGTTCGCGGCCTTTGACGAAGTCACGGCTGTCATAGGCAAGTTCGACGCCCGTTTTCAGGTGGTCGAAAAGGGCGGGCGCCCAAACCGTGTATCCCCTTTGGGCGTAGCGCTCCGCGACCGAGCGGATGTGCGGGTTCACGCCGAAGATTTCTTGCAGCACAACGATCCCGCCGCGGACTTGGGAACCGTCGACGGGACGAGCCTCGAAAATTCCGAATTCCGAGCGTGGAAAGAGGTTTTTTGCGGTTTCCGAATCGAGAGTGAACCAGCGGGTCTGAATCTCTTTCATGTCGCCATAACTGGCAAATTCAGGAGGGGGAGTCAAAGGGATCAGGTCTTATGTTGACACCGCGTCCCAACGGCGCTACCAAATGGCCCCGATATCTGAGGAGTCAGCATGAAAATCCGCTTGAATGAGATTCCCGAAGAAGGTCGCCATTTCGTTTTCAGTCGCGACACCGGCGAGCTCAACGATTCGCTGCTCGATCTCGTCGGCGACCACGATTATTTCGCCGAGATGGATCTAAAGCCGATCGGCAACGCTTATGAACTTCGCGGGCGCGTTCGCACGACGCTCACCGAAGTCTGTTCGACTTGCGGATACGACTTCGATCTCGAAATCAACCGCAGCTTCCATGACATCCTTTTCGAAGAGAACGAGGAGTCGCGCAACGGCCATTCCGCTCACGGCAACCAGTCGATCGACTTCCTCTCGGAGGGGCCGATGATGACGCCGTACCGGAACAATATTTTCGAAGCGGGTGAGTATGTGCGCGAGATGGTTGCGCTCGCCGAACCGTTTTATCCGAAGTGCGGCGGCGGGGACGTCTGCGTCCGTGAGGACGAAATCAATGAAATCCGCCGCCGTTTGGAAAACGAGTACGCCGAGGCGGAAGTTCGCGAGTCAGGCCACCCGGCGTTTGCGGTTCTGAAAGGTCTCGATATCAACAAGAAAAATTGAATCAATGGTAATCGGTCAGCGAGACCCTCGATGAAATCCGGTCGAGGCGCTCGATGCGCTCCTCCGTCTGCCGCTGGCGCAGACGGGCTTCTTCGCTCGAAAGCGGCTGGGTCGTGCAGGCGCTGACCAAGCTCACCGTGAACATCGCAAGTAATACGCCGAATGCGGATCGCCGGATATTGGTCTTGGGATGCAGCATGATGGCTCCTTTTTCGAGGTGATCTCTTTCCATTCTAGCTCACGCCCCGCCGTACGTCCGGAGATACATGCTGCGTTTCTCATGTTGAGACGAAACCTGATGAGCACGATTGGCATATTGTCGAGAACGTCGACGGAATTCGCTGAATTTTCTATTGAACGCCTGACAGCCGCAAACGTAAGCTTCCTCTCCGTTGGCGCGGCCGGAGCGCCGCCGATCCTTGTGGAATGAGCAACGCTCCGGCCACATCGCCTTCATAAGATTCGACACGCCTAACTTCCGCGGCGGTTAAACGGGGATATTCGAGTGAAAAGCAATATTTATGATTACCATCACCGAGTGGCATTTCACGACACGGACACGATGGGAGTCGTTCATCACAGCAATTACATCCGTTACTTCGAAGAGGCCCGGGTCGCGTGGTTGAGGGAACGCGGTCTGATCCAGCTTCATCAACCGATGGGTCCTTGGGCTTTCGCCGTGATCGATCTCTATTGCCGTTACATCAAACCAGCCCGTTTTGAAGATGAACTCGTTACGCGAGTCGAGGGGATGGTGAAAGGGTTGCGGCTCAAGTTCCGGTACGCGATCTGGTCGAAGCGTTTGGAGTCTTGGATCTGCACAGGGCACACCACATTGGTGCCGCTCAACAAAGATTTGCGACCGGCGCGCCTACCCGCCGAGATCGTGCGGCAATTTGGCACCGAGTCGTGGTCGGAAACATGGCCGCCGGAGAAATTCTAATCTTGTCGCTCGTGCTGAAGTTTGCTTCTATGGCATCGCAATCAATGTGAAGGAGTCACGAATGGACAGGAACCTCGCGCTTGAATTCGTTCGTTTAACGGAAGCGGCGGCTCTCGCGTGTTCCCGGTTTATGGGGCGCGGAGACGGAAAGGCGGCGGACCAAGCGGCCGTCGATGCCATGAGAAAAGCGTTCAACAGCATCCGCGTGAACGGAACTGTGGTGATCGGTGAAGGCGAACGCGATGAGGCGCCGATGCTCTATATCGGCGAAAAAGTCGGGCAGGGGGATGAAAACTCGCCTCATGTCGATATCGCCTTGGACCCGCTTGAAGGAACGACGATTTGCGCGAACGGCGGCGTAGGGGCGATTTCCGTGATCGCCGTAGCGGAAAAAGGCAATTTCCTGCACGCGCCCGACACATACATGGACAAAATCGCGGTCGGGCCTGAAGCGAAGGGCGCGATCGATATCGATGCTCCCCCGGAGGAAAACATCCGGAACGTTGCCAAGGTTTTGGGCAAGGATGTTTCAGAAGTGACTGTCGTTATTCTCGACCGTCCTCGCCACGAGGAGTTGATCGCGCGTGTCCGGGCTTTGGGCTCCCGGATTCATCTCATTGGAGATGGCGACGTTTCCGCGGCGGTTGCCACAGGCATTCGTGATTCCGGTATCGATATTCTTTTGGGAATCGGCGGAGCGCCGGAGGGCGTGATTTCGGCCGCTGCCATGAAATGCTTGGGGGGCGATTTCCAGGGCCGGCTCGTCTTCCGCAACGAGGAAGAAAAAGAACGTGCCCGCCGGATGGGGATCGAGGATCTGAACCGTTGTTACCGTCTTGAAGACCTCGCGAAGGGGTCGGTGATGTTCTGTGCGACCGGTGTGACCAATGGGCCCCTTTTGAAGGGCGTTCGCTTCCTGCCTGGAAAACGGGCTCTGACTCAGTCGATTGTCATGCGCTCGGCGACGGGCACGGTCCGGAGGATCGATGCCGAGCATTGCTTGGAGAAGAAACCGGGCGGCTTCGGCCAATTGGGTTGGAACTAAAACTCTAGCGTAAAAAGAGGTACCGTGGCTGAAGTTCGACTGAATTGCTTTTCGTGCGGAGCCGAGCTGGTCTTTCCGTATACGCCTGGACGTCGTGACGAATGTTCAAAATGCGGCGCCGACGTCCACGTGTGCCGGAATTGCCGAAACTACGACCCCAATGCTTATAATGAATGTCGAGAGCCGCAAGCTGAGGTCGTGAAAGAAAAGGATCGCGCGAATTTCTGCGATTATTTCGCGCCTGGAGCTGGCGGGGCGGCCTCCGCCGATCGGGCACAGGAGCTCAGGGCGGCGGCAGAAGCACTTTTCAAGAAAAAGTAGGGGGACGAATGCCGGCGGCCAGTCACACGGAAGTTTTTAACTGTACGGTGCCTGAGTTTTTCAAGATCGTTACGGATTACGAGAAATATCCGGAGTTTCTGCAGGAAGTGAAACAGTGCAAGGTTCTCAAGTCCGAGGGAACGCAGAAGCTCGTCGAATACACGGTCTCGGTGATCAAGAATTTTTCATACAAGCTCAACATGGTGGAAGAGGAACCGAATTTGGTTTCGTGGACATTCGCCGGCGGCGACATCTTCAAGACTTCGTCGGGTTCCTGGAAGCTTGAAGACGCCGGCGACGGCAAATGCCGCGCGACTTACTCGGTCGAAGCGACTTTCACTATTTTTGTTCCCGGCCCGATCGCGAAGACTTTGCTCAACGTCAACTTGCCCAACATGATGGCCGCCTATCACAGACGGGTGAAAGAGATTTATGGCAAATGATCGATCTGCGAAAGAGGGAGCTCCAAGAGAAGAGGAAGAAGCTTTGGGGGCTTCCGTTTCGGTCGCTGAAACCATCAAGAAGTTGGTAACGGCCGGGATTTCGGCCGCTTTCATGACCGAGGAGAGCATCCGTTCTTTCGTTTCCGAGCTGAAGCTCCCCAAAGAGACACTCAACCTTCTTTTGATGGGGGCCTCGAAGTCGAAAGAGGAGCTGATGAACCGCGTGAGCCGCGAGATCATCGGCATTATCAATAAAATCGATTTTGTGCGCGAAGCCTCGCGTTTCGTCGAGGAACACAAGTTCCGGGTGGTCGCCGAAATTGAGGTTCTCCGCAAAGACTCGCAAAAAAACGAGGGGCCCGGATCGTCTTCCGTCGAGGTGAAAATCGAAAAACCGAAGGGCTGAGAAACGACGTGGTCCTGTTTCGGACTTTTGACTCGTTAAAATCGTGGCGATGATGGCCGATTGATGTCTCAAAATGAGCGCCACGGTTATCCT
>CALBDW010000010.1 GCA_937927435.1 uncultured Bdellovibrionales bacterium | reverse complement strand
AGAGGATTCAGGTAAGAAAAGAGCACGATCGAAGCGTCGCTACGGCGGCGCAGGCGCGAAACCAGTTCAAAGACGTCTTTAAGGCGTACGCCGTTTTCAAGCGCCCGTGCAGAAACTTTCTGGATGACGGGACCATCGGCGAGAGGATCGGAAAACGGAACGCCGACTTCGAGAACCCGTACACCTTCCTCAATGAGTGCGAGTGCGAGCCTTTCGCTCGCCTCGAGCGACGGATAACCTGCCATTAAAAAGGGAACGAGTTGTTTTCGCGTTTTATCGAACAAGATGTCCTCCTTCATTCCGAAGAGCGCGGTCAACGAGATCGAGGTCTTTATCGCCGCGACCGGAAAGAGAAACGACGATCAACGACCCAGGAGGCATCCGACGCGCTCTTTCTAAAGCGTAGGCGACGGCATGTGAGCTTTCGAGCGCGGGGATGATGCCTTCCAGCCGCGCGAGAAGCTGAAAAGCGCCGAGAGCTCGGCGGTCGTCGATCGCGGTGTAGTGCGCGCGACCGATTTCCCGTAAATAGGCGTGTTCGGGACCGACGGCCGCGTAATCGAGTCCCGCCGAGACGCTATGAGTGTCGGCGATTTGACCGTCGTCGTCTTGAAGAACATAGGTCTCGGTCCCTTGGAAAACGCCGAGTCGTCCGCCGCTAAAGCGCGCCGCGTGTTCGCCTAGGTGCGGGCCGAATCCGCCCGCTTCAACTCCGGTGAGCGCCACGCTTTCGTCGTTAAGAAACGCATGAAAGATTCCGATCGCATTACTTCCGCCTCCGACGCACGCGATGACCTCGTCAGGCAGCCGGTTTTCTTTTTCGAGAATCTGGCGGCGCGTTTCTCGGCCGATCACGGATTGAAAGTCGCGTACGAGCATCGGGTAGGGATGAGGTCCCAGCGCCGAGCCCAGCAAATAATGGGTGGTGTGGACATTCGTGACCCAGTCGCGCATCGCTTCGCTGACCGCGTCTTTCAGAGTCCGCGTGCCGCTTGACACGGGAACGACTTTCGCGCCGAGATGCCGCATGCGGCGGACGTTGGGCGCCTGTCTTTCAACGTCGTCGCTTCCCATGTAGATGACGCATTCGAAACCGAATCGGCTCGCTACGGCGGCCGTGGCGACTCCGTGTTGACCCGCGCCGGTTTCCGCGACGATGCGGTTTTTGCCCATGCGTTTGGCGAGCAAAACTTGGCCGATGGCATTATTGATTTTATGGGCGCCGGTATGGGCGAGATCTTCGCGTTTGAGATAAATTTTTGCGTGGCCGCCCGCTTCCTGCGAAAGGCGTTCGGCGAAATAAAGCGGGGTTTCGCGACCGACGAAATCTCTTAAAAGAAGGGCGAGTTCTATTTGGAAGTCCGGGTCATTTTTGGCTTTTTCGTAGGCGGCTTCAAGCGCCGCCAAGGGCTCCATGAGGGTGTCGGGAACGTAACGGCCGCCGAACGGCCCGAAACGGCCCCGCGAATCAGGAAGGGTGCGATAACTTGGAACCATCATTTCATGACTCCTCGAACGCGATGAATGAACGATCGGACGGCAGTTTCGTCTTTAATCCCAGGCTCTGATTCGACACCGCTTGAGACATCGACACCTGCGGGCCGAACGGCTTTCACGTAGTCGGCGACGTTCCAGGCCGTGAGTCCCCCGGCGATGTAGAATGGCCGGATCGGACGATAAGTCTGCACGAGATCAAGATCGAGCGACGGGCGTGGCGAGGGCGCTCGCAAGTCGCGTGGCGAATCGAGCAAAACAAAGTCGGCCGGGAAGGACTCGATCCCTGCGAAAGAACAAGGCGACGAAACCGAAATTGCCTTTATGATATGGAGATCCGGCCGTTCTTTTTTGAGAGCTTTGGCGTAGTCGCCGTCTTCGCTTCCGTTCAACTGAACTCCCGTGAGTCCCACGGTGTCTGAAATCGCGAGGATATCGGCGATGGAATCGTTCGCGAAGACTCCGATCTTTTCGACGATTTTGGGAAGCACATGGGCGATTTTCCTTGCTTCGGCGATCGGCACCCGGCGCACGCTTGTGCAGAAGACGAAGCCGATGGCGGTAGCTCCGTGCCTGGCGGCCATGAGGGCGTCTTCTTCGCGCGTGATCCCGCAGATTTTGATCTTGATTTGTTTCATGGCGAGCCCTCGATCAGTGTTTGGAGCGCTTGGCCCGGTGCTTCGCTCTGCATCAGGTGGGTGCCGACCAAAAAGGCTTGGTAGCCGAGACTCCTCAATTCTGCGATCTGATCTTTTGTTGAGATACCGCTTTCGGCGATCAGAAGGCACGACGCGGGCTTCATGCGAGCAAGTCTTCGCGATGTGCTGAGATCGACCTTCAAGGTTTTAAGGTCACGGTTATTCACGCCGATCACCTGTGCGCCGAGCCGCACGGCGCCTTCGAACTCGTCGTCATTATGGACTTCCACGAGGGGGGTCATACCGAGATCGAGCGCGAGCCAATAAAGTTTCCGCAATCGGTCCTGTCCGACGAATGAGTGGATGAGCAGGATGGCGTCGGCGCCGTAGGCCCGGCTTTCGACAACTTGGTATGGGTCGAGAATAAAATCCTTTCGGAGTAACGGCGTATCAGGGAGAGCCGTGCGAATCCGTTCGAGATCCTCGAGAGAGCCACCGAAATAGTGGGGCTCGGTGAGAACGGAAATCGCGGCGGCGCCGGCTTTGACGTAAGCTTCGGCGACGCTGACGGCATCGACCGTATTTGCAATCACTCCTTGAGAAGGACTGCGTTTTTTCACTTCCGCGATAATGGGAGCTTTCTCGGCCGAAAGGATTCGTTCCTTTAAGTCGAGAGCTGGTCTCTGCGTTCGGACACGTTCACTGAGCTGCTCAACCGGTGATTGTTCTTTTGCAAGCTTCACACGTTCGACGGTCTCCCGCCTGATCGTGTCGAGAAAACCAGGTGTCTTCATGGTGTGGCTCCGAGGCTTAAGTCTTCCTTCATTTGGTCAAGAAGGGCGAGCGCTTTTCCCGACTCTAGTGTCCGGCGTGCGATTGAGAGCCCTTCGGGAATGTCTTCGGCTCTTCCTCCGACCACGAGCGCGGCGGCGGTGTTCAGCATCACCATGTCGCGACGTGGGCCAGGTTCCCCGATGAGAACGTTGGCGAGTATCCGGGCGTTTTGATCCGGACCGGCGCCGACGATCGTTTCGGGAACGGCGCGAGTCAGACCGAAGTCTTCAGGCGCGACGGTTTTGAGCTGAACGCGCCCGTCGCGCAGATGGGCGATCATCGTGGGTGCCGAAATGCTGATCTCGTCGGCCCCGTCGGCGCCGTGGACGACCATCGCTTCGATCGCTCCGAGTTCACCGAGGGTCTCGGCGACTGGGACGACAAGTTCCTGGGAGAAAACGCCGACGAGCTGACGGCGGACATCGGCCGGATTCAAAAGCGGGCCCATGATGTTGAACACCGTTCGGAAGCCGAGTGAACGCCGTAAGGGAGCCATCGCCCGCAATGTGGGATGGAACGACGGCGCGTACATGAAGGCGAGGCGGTGGCGGCGAAGCGATTGCGCGGCTTCTTCCGGCGTGTCCGCGAACGGTACCCCCAAAGCTTCGAGAACATCGAAGCTTCCGCAACGACTTGAAACCGCTCGGTTTCCGTGTTTGGCGACGGGTTGACCGGCTGCAGCGGTTACAAACGCGACGGCGGTTGACACGTTGAAGCTTTGCAGGCCATCGCCACCTGTTCCGCAGACATCAATAAGTTCGTCGCGCAATTCATCGCTCAGCGGAACTTGAACAGCGTGCTTGCGAAAGGCCTGAATAAAGCCTGCGAGCATCCGGGCGCTCGGCGGGCGGAAATGCAGAATGGCGAGAAAGGCTCCGACCTGTTCGGGGCGGATTGTGCCCGAGATGATCTCGTTCATGATCGCTTCCGACGCTTCGGTTCCCAAATCGAACCCATTGGCTAGTAATTTAAGCGTTTCCGTCATTCAGGCACCTCGCTGGTAAATGTTCGCTAAGAATGTTTGGATGATTTCTCTTCCCCCTTCCGTCGCGACCGACTCGGGATGGAATTGGACTCCTTCGACGGGATACTTCCGGTGGCGGAGTCCCATGATGAGGCCGTCACTCGTTTGAGAGGTAATCTCCAGGCACGAAGGTAGTGTTTCGCGCTCGACGACGAGAGAGTGGTACCGTGTCGCCACAAAGGGACTGGGAACGTTTCGAAACACGCCGAGCCCGTTGTGATACACCTTCGAAAGTTTGCCGTGTTTGATGGAACGGGCGCGAACAACGCGTCCGCCGAAGGCTTCACCGATCGCCTGCATTCCCAGGCAGACGCCGAAGATGGGAATCCGTCCCGCGAACCGCCGGATGGCGGGAATCGTGACCCCTGCGTCCTGCGGGCGGCCGGGACCGGGAGAAATGACGATAGCGTCGAGCCGCGCGTTTTCGATTTCGTCCAACGAAATCATGTCGTTTCGCTCGACACGGCAACGCGCGCCAAGCGAAGCGATGACTTGGTAAAGATTAAACGTGAAGGAGTCATAGTTATCGATGATCAAAATCACGATGCGAACTCCTTTTCGGCCGCTGCGATCGCCTCGCGCAGGGCGCGCAACTTATGTGAGACCTCCGCGTACTCGTGTTCCGGTTTGGAATCAGCGACGATACCTGCGCCCGCGCGCAAAATCGCCGTTCGCCCCCGCATTTCCAGACTGCGGATCGCGATACAGGAATCAAGTTGGCCGACCGAGTCGAAAGCGACGACTGCGCCACCGTAGAGGCCGCGCGGGACCGGCTCCAGCGTGGCGAGAATTTCCATCGCCCGGATTTTAGGTGCGCCCGAAAGTGTTCCGGCGGGGAAGCACGCTTTTAAGGCGTCCAAGGCGGCGACGCCTTCGGCGAGCTCGCCTTTTACTTCCGAAACGAGATGCATGACATTTGAAAGATAGCGCAACGAACGGAAGTCCCGGACCCGCACGGAACCCGGCGCGGATACACGGCCCAGGTCATTTCGCGCGAGATCAACAAGCATAAGATGTTCAGCCGCCTCTTTGCGGCTGCGAAGCAGGCTGCGGACGAGTTTGCGATCTTCCTCCGGCGTTCGTCCGCGGCGGCGTGTGCCTGCGATGGGATGGCTCACGATCGTTCGGCCTTCAATGCGAATGAGCGCTTCAGGTGAAGCGCCGAAGAAGATGCGGTCTCCGAAGTCGAAATAGAAACTGTAGGGCGCCGGATTGATCCGTCGTAAATGCAGAAAGACTTCGATCGGATCGGCTCTCAGCTGGTATTCAAAGCGTTCCGCGAGCACGGCTTGGAAAATATCGCCTTCGCGGACATGGTCTTTGATTTTTTCGACGCCCGTTCTGAAGCCCTCGTAACCGAGGGCAGGCTTAAGCTGTGGTATCTCTAATGGATGAACTGTATTCGGGCGCGGCGGGATAAGATCGTACCCGCTTTTCGCATCCCCTTCGGCCGCCGAAAGGATCTCTTCCATATCGTCAATTCTCAATGAGGTGTCAGCCGGATCGGCGTCGATAAGGTGCGCTTCCTTTTTGCGATGGTCGACGTAAATGAGCTTCTTTGCGACCAGAATCTCGGCGCGCGGTTCCGGGGACAAGTCGCCGCCCCCCTTTCTTGACCTCTGAAAATAGCCGGCCGCTTTTAATCTCCACTCAAGGTCGGCAATCGCGTCGTATCCGATGCAGCCGAAGACACCGCCGTTTTGAAAGCGACATTCCGCCCGATTTGCGGCGTGCTGGAGAGCTGCGATTTTTTCCGCTAAGAATGGAAAGAAAGGAGAGTCGATGCGGGACGTATTGCCCCGGATTTCTTTTTCAAGGACGCCGTTATTGTCACGGATGATCTCAAAAGGTCCGAAGCCGATGACACTTACATCGGTCGGAGCACCGATGGTGGGAGCGCCTTCGAAGAAGAAGGCTTTGCTATCGCGCTTTCTTGCTTCGAGGAAAATACGGGCGGTGTCGGTTATAAATAATGTTCGTTTTCTCCGTCTCGCGTTTTCTATCGGCACGGCCGGTCCTTCCGCTAACCCGGTTAAGTTTAAAGAGTTTAACTTTCACTGAAAGCGAATTGTTGGATATGAATGGTTCCGTATGGAGACCAATCGACTTTTGCAGTTCCGGATTGTGGTCGAAACGGGCAATTTGAGAAAAGCGGCCTCGCTTCTCAATATGTCGCACAGCGGATTGAGTAAGTCGATGAAGGCGCTGGAAGCCGAACTCGGATTCCCACTTTTTCTTCCGAGCGGGCGTGGCATCGTCATTTCCGACGAAGGACAGGCGCTTTACGAGCGATCGATGCGATTTTTCGAAGAACTCGATCGCTTAATCGGGAAAAAAGCGGGAGCTCCGGCGAGAACCTCGGCGCCTCTTCTTCGCATCGGATCTTTCGAAACGTTCACGTCGTTTTTCATCGGCCCTTTGTTGAAAAACTATCTCCCGGAGTTCGAGGCAGAGGTTCATGACCTCGTGCCGGGCCGCCTGGAAGACGCGCTTCTCTATCATAAAATCGATGTCGGGATCACTTCCGAGCCGGTTCCCAGAAAAGGAATTGATTACGTCAAGGTCGCGACGATTTCGATGGACGCCTTCGCATTGAAAGGAAAATTCGCCGATATGGAGATCGGGGAGGTTCCGTTCGTCGTGCCGGTGACTCCTCTTGAGGGATCGCCGTCTGTGGCAAAAGGGCGCGATTCATGGCCCGATGATAAGATTCCGCGCAATCTCCGTTATCGCGTCGATACGTTAAGTACCGCTCTTGAAATCGCACGCCAAGGACTTGCCGCGATTTTTATTCCGTTGATCGTGGCACGTGAGCATAACCGGCGAGTGAGCGCCGACTGCAAACTGGAGTCTTTGAGACTTCCTCGCACGCTCACAAACGTGAAGCGAGAAGTGTACGTCGTGAAGCGGGAGTCGAGGGGTGAGGACAAAGTGATTCGTCAAATCGCAAGGGCGCTTCGCGACTTGTGTTCTGAAGATTGAATTCGTTCAAAGCGCGGGACGCGAAGTCTCGTTTAAGAAATTTTTAAGGTACTCGTCTGAACTTCTTCTTTATCATCTCGTTCGTTTGTCCAGTTCGAAGGACAACTGGACTCGATTGCCTTCGGTCTCGGGTTAAACTGAATTCCTAGGGAGGGGGGGAATGGTTCTTCGTACAGCTTTGGTTTATGCAGCGGCGCTGATCGGTTTCGCTTCAGTTGGGTCGAAGGCGGAAGCGCAACTTATGGAGCCACCGGAACAAGTGTCATCGCAGTCCATTCATCCGAACTGTCTTGATGGAAAGAAGGAAAAAGCGGGGTTGGTCACGCATTACTTCGTGCCCCTTCTCCAGGAATATGACCACTTCCTCTGCCATATTCTCGAAGGAACGTGCATTTATATGAAGGACGGCGTTCCATGGCTCCACAATTACGGTTATGAAGACGAGCCTCTCGAGGACGCGCGTTGCAAGAACGGCTACGGCAACAGGCAAAACTGTTTGCATCCTTGCCGTGCTTTGGCTGCTTCCATGAAGCATCATACCTGGGGCGAGGTCATCTTCTTTAAAGAACTCGTCGGCATGAAATGCGGCAATAAGGAGCGCGACGGTTTTGAACTTATCCACGATGGATTCATGGTCGTCGTCGATACGGGAAGCCCGAAGTACTTCAATAAGCGCGGACGCTTCGACTTCTTTCTCGGCCGTTGTGGCTCATTCAATAACGGTGAATGTTTCGAGGGCGGCCCGGAAATCAGTAAGGCCCTATCGAACAGCGATTATTGCGTGGTTTGGGATCCGAAAAAGCCCAACCGAAACAAAGCTCTGAAAGACGAATTTGTAGGCAAGGTCAAACAGGAAGCTATCGCGCGCGGTGATCACGAAGCCGCGGTTGATTTCGAACTCTGAAGTTTAGCGAGCCCGACAATGGTCCGTGCTCGGGTTTCGCCAGCGACTCAAATTGAGGCAAAACGAAGACGGGATACGCCGGAAACGCACGAAACGGGCGCGTTCCGGCGCCTACATGTGATACACTTATGGGTGTAAACCTGTTTTGTTCAGGAGCCGGCTTCGTGTCGAAAAGAAAGTCCTTACTGATTGTTGCTCTTTCCGTCGGGTTGGTGCTCGCGTTTTTTCAAAACTGTGAAGAGATGGCTCCGGATCCCGCTAAAATCCGCGCTCGAGACGGATACGGTAGCACGACTCCTCTGGCACTCATTCCTCCGCCGATTGAGAATGCCTACACTCTTGCCGCTTGGATGTGTCGGGGAGAAGTCAATGTGAGCGTGTCTTCCGAGATTCTTTTGAACGGCACGGTAGACGGCTCCTCGTGGTGGTGGGGGGTTCGATTCAGCCCGACATGTATCCGTTGGCGACATTTCGAACCTTCGTATGACCAGTACGGCAGGATAAAGTTCGTCCCGCAAGGTGAGACATGCTCGTCAAGCTGCCCATGCGACAGCTTTCCGGCTCCAAATGCGCCGGCCAGTCAGTTCTATACGGTCACGGATGGCGGTAGCCTGGTTCAGACCATTACGCTCATGCGTGAGTTGACAAGCGACGATCTGAACGATCCGATGTACGCGCAGGCGGAGTGTTTGGCAGGCGATCTCGAAACGCTTGTCTTTACTAAATAGTAATTAAACTGGCTCACTTTCGTGAGGATGGAACAAATACCTGAAAGAACAGGAATTTTTGAGCTTTTGTCCTTTCGGTGTTAGGAAGGTGGCGGTCTCGAGAAATGCGTAGAGGAAGGCTGAGGAATTTTACGAGTCTTCTATCGTGATCACCAATCTGTGTTAAGCGGTCTTTTTCTCCAAAGATTCGTTGTGATACTGAACGTAGAGTGCGAGGTGCG
>CALBDW010000009.1 GCA_937927435.1 uncultured Bdellovibrionales bacterium | reverse complement strand
GTGCTTGTCTTACAAAGGAATTTTGAAACGATGTCCAGTTAAGTGAGAAGAGCCGTGAGAAGAGTCCAAAATTGGCGGAGGGGGTGAGATTCGAACTCACGGAACCCTTTCGAGTTCGCCAGTTTTCAAGACTGGTGCCTTAAACCACTCGGCCACCCCTCCGACTTCTCAAAGAACTTGAAAGCCTAGTTTTTACGACGCCTTAAACGGAATGGCAACAGATTTGGAATCTGTCATGCGTCAGGAGCCACCATAATATAAAGCCGGAGAAGCATGCCGACGAGAATGCAGATCAGATCAAAAACCAAAAGGACAGTCATACTCCAGTTCCGAGCCAGGCGCAAAAAGAGACCTGCGATGATCGTGGTCACAAAAACCAAAAGCATGATGCTTTCACCCTCGCCATAGCCGAGCATCACCTCCGCGACAAGCGCAAAGGTCAGACCCAAAATCAGGCCGGAAAAAAGTTTTCCTAAAAAGAGCAAGAGGTTGGAGGACGTCGTTTTGAATTGTGTTTGCATTCTTCCGACGAGTTCGCTCATTCACTTCTCCTAGTTAATCCTTCAGAGTCATATCGCCTGACAAAATTTTGTTTATTCGAGCTTCGACTTCCAAACGGTCGATCGCGTTCGGCGCAAGTCGCAAATATGTTTCATAGGCCCCGATCGCTTCATCCGCCATGCCCCGCGTATGGAAGATAGCACCTTGCTCTTTGTAGATATCCGGATTCCCGCTCTCTTGAGCTTGCGCTTCTCTGAGCAGCGAAAGCGCGGAATCGAGGCCGCCGCTCAACCGGTAACACCGAGCCATTCTCACAAGGTTGCTCGCCGTTCCGGCACCTCTCGCGACTGCCGCCTGATATTCAGCCGCGCAATTCGAATATTGCTTCAGTGCGAAGTGCGCCTCGGCCCCGAGTAGGTATGCGTCGACCAAGTCCGGGTTTATTGTACGCTCTTGCATCGCCTCATCCAAGGCTCGTTTAGGGTCTCCCCTGCGCAGCGCGACCCGCCCGAGTGCCGCGTGGGCTCTCGGATACCGGGGATTAATCCTCAAGACACGTTCAAACTGCTTCTCGGCTTCGGCGTAATTGCCGGTTTCCAAATAGAGTTCCCCCGCAAGAAAAATGGGTAATGGATCCGAGGGGTCTAAGACCGCCGCCTTCAAATACTCCTCAAGAGCTTGCGCCGCCAAGTTTTGGGCCTGAAGTACTCGTCCGAGCGCGATCAATGCTGGACGCGAGTTCCGATCAAGAGCGAGAGCTTGGCGGAAAGCTTGTTCCGCCAACTGGTAACGCTCGTCTTGCATATAGATCTCGCCCAAAGTGATCCGCAGATCGATGGCGGCTTGGGGTACTTGCTGCCCTTTCGTGATGACATAACGGTTCAACATTTGCTGGAGATACGAAACGCCCGCATCGATTCCGTGCAGTCCCGCCTCTATCTTCGCGTAAAGGCTGTGAGCTTCGATTTCGTTGAAATCCAGGTCGAGAGCGCGGGACGCATATTTCTGCGCCTCAACGTATTCGTGAAGCCCAAGATGAGCGTTGGCCATTATGAGCAGCGTCTGGATGTCGGTTTCGTAAAGTTGGAGCGCTCTCTGTCCGAACGCGATTGCACCCTTAAAGTTATTACGCCGCAATTCCACCGTCGCGAATCCTCGATAAACTTCGTAGCTACGCGGTTGAATTGCTTGCGCGCGTTTCAGGGTCTCGATCGCCTCGAAGTAATCGAATCGTTGCGCGTAAAAATCGGCGAGCTCGACATAGGCGGTTACAAGCTTAGAGTCCGCACGAATCGCCTTCCGCATCCACTCGATCGCATCCATCGTTTGGCTCAGGTGCCAGAGACACTTGGCCGCCTTCATTGCCGCCATTCCATTTTTCGGATTCGCCTCGAAAGCGGCTTTAAACTGCGCTTGCGCAGAGAAATAATCGCCTGCGCGCAGATACTGCTCCCCCAAGAACATGAGGTCGGTTTCTCCGTGCTTGACCTCTTGGGCCGCTCCCAGCATCGCGACCAGCTCTTTGGCGTCGGGGTTTGTCGGATCGAGTTCGAACGCTTTTTTCGCAGCCTCGGCGGCCCGTCCGCGCTGCTGTTTCTTTAAGTAAATTTTCGCAATTCCCGCATAACCTCGAGCCGCAATGGTACGCGGAACCTTCGTACCGAGACCCGCATCAATCAGTTCGTAGCCGCGATCGATTTGGTTAAACTCCAGAGCTTCGATTAGTCCCAACTCGATTTTAGCTACGCCATGATCGGGAACTTTCGCGAGCACGCCCCGGAACAGTTGAATCGCCTGTTGATATTCTTTCGCGAAAGCCCGAGCTCTTCCCTCTTGCACAGCGTTCTTTTGCCAAGCCGGCCAGAGGGAACGCGCGCGCTCAAAGTAGGCAGCCGCACTTTGATAGTCTTTAACGCCAGAATAAAGATCTCCGCGCAACTCAAAGAGCACCGGCGCCTGGCTCTTCTCGAGGAGAACGCTGTCGGTGAGACCCTGAGCGTCGCGCACGTGCCCATTGAGCATCAGATGAACAATCTCACAGACGGTTCCGTATAGGCCGCCGGGATCCAAGCGCTTCGCTTCGCGCATCACTTCGCTGACGACTTTCAAGTCTTCGGCGTCCTGGTAAGCGAATGGCCAAAGTTCACGGTAAACCAAACACAAGAGAGAAAGATAATCGGCTTTTTTCAGCGCGTCCTCGGGCCGAGTCGACGCGCCTTCGACGATTTCAATCAACTCATCTTCCGCACGAAGATAGCCGTTGAATGTGTCGGTTTGGAAAGCCGCAAGAGCACGCGCGAACTTCGCTTTTATTTTTTCTTCAGGGAGTTCCGGTTGACCCTTCCGAGGCGCGATAAGGCGGATACGATCTCCTCCTTGGACGGACGGGCCAGATCCCCAGAGCAGAAAACCGACGATTAAAATGCCCAAAGCGATAATGGCAAGGGGAAGCATAGCCCCTTTAAGCTGTTGAAAGCGTCCAAGCGCTTTCATATCGATCAAGTCGACAATTGAATCGGCTTTAGTCACCGTATGCCGTAAAACCGTCCCGCCGCGCGTGAATTCGTCTTTTTGCGTACGCGTCTGTTCGGGCAGATCAAGCTCAAGTTCATTTTCATTGATCGGTGCCGGCGGAGAGGTCGGTGCTTGAGGCGGCTTCGCAGGAGCGGCCGGCTGCGAAACGAGTTTTTCCGTCCGCTCGAGCTTTTCGTCTTCCGCAGTCGATTTGCGCTTTTCCTGAAGACGCGCGTTCTTCAGCGGCGTTGTTTTCGCCGAAGACCTATCGTCCTTTGCTTCAGCCGCTAAGGCATCCAAAAGACGATCGTAGAATTCAGGAGATTTCGAAATGGGGATCCAATCGCCGCCCGGGTATGACGCAATCAGTTCCCCACCGAGGAAGTAATTCCGATCGATCTGCTCAAGAACTTGCTCCGTTACAAACGGACCGAAAATACGCCCTTCAGCATCTTTTACGATCCACCGTTTTTGTTTTTGTTCGCGCATAAGTTCGAGACCGGAATCTTAGTTTGGTTCCATTTCAGAGCCAGTCCCGTGGTTCCAAAACGGACCACCTCGGCCAAATTTAATTTTAGTCTAAATTATTGAATACAGATAGGTTTCTCGAAAAATGTAGACCTAGGTCTTCAATCGAACCTGGTTTGAAACTAGCGTAAATTCGTTTTCAAAGTTGGCATCAACCTTGCTTAGTAAATTAGTGAGTTGAGTTTGAAACGGTGGGCTTCAAGACGCCGCATGCATTTTAGGAGCCGCAACTTGATACGTTCAGCATTGATTGTTGGCTACATCCTGATTGTCTTGTTGATCTCCGGCCTCTCGCGGGCGGAGACCAAGACACCGCAATGCGACGGCAGCTCATCGATCGTGAAGTTAAATTAAGAGCGCCGGAAGACGCTCCGACTGAGAGTTCAAAAGACAAAGAAGCTAGCTTGTCCCCTCCAAGCTAGCTTTAAAAAGTTAGCCAGTGATTTAGTCCCCTCCTAATCACGGCAACTCCTTCCGACCCTGACTCCAGGCCCCTCCGGAGTTGGGGTTTTTTTTTGCCGTTACCGGATGCGTTCGACGTCAGCCCCCAAACTTCTGAGCTTCGTCTCAAGCGATTCGTATCCTCGATCAAGATGATAGATCCGGTTGACGATGGTTTCGCCCTTCGCCGCAAGACCAGCTAAGACGAGGCTCGCGCTGGCCCTTAGATCAGTTGCCATAACGGGAGCCCCCTGGAGCTGCCCTTTCCGTCCGCGAACCACCGCGACCCGCGTTTTGGGCGTAATGTCGGCGCCGAGTCTCAGGAGTTCCTGTACGTGCATGAAACGGTTTTCAAACACCGTTTCGGTGATCACGCTCGTACCCTCGGCAACCGTCATAAGGGCCATGAATTGCGCCTGGAGGTCGGTAGGGAACGCCGGATGGGGAGCCGTGGTCACATCCACTCCTCGCCAACTCGAACAGTGGCGGACCGTCATCGCATCTTTTTCGACATCGATCGTAAAGCCACTCTCCCGCATCTTCAAAATGACGGCGTCAAGATCTTCCGGCCGACAGTGCTTGACCGTCACTTCGCCGCCAGTGATCGCGCCGGCAATAAGAAGCGTTCCCGCTTCAATTCGATCGGGAATCACGTCATGTTCAGCCGGTTGAAGACGATCAACGCCCTGAATTCGGATAATGCTCGTTCCGGCGCCTTCGATTTTGGCTCCCATCTTATTGAGGTAATTCGCGAGATCGACGATCTCAGGTTCTTTGGCAGCATTTTCAATGATCGTGGTGCCCTCGGCGAGGGTGGCCGCCATCATGACGTTTTCGGTTCCGCCAACCGTCGCAAATTCAAAAAGAATGCTAGCACCCTGCAAGCGCCTTTTCTCGGGGCTCACGCGAGCATGCACGTAGCCTTGATCGAGATCGATCTCCGCCCCCATCGCTTTGAGCCCCATAAGGTGCATGTCGATCGGTCGACTGCCGATCGCACACCCTCCGGGCAAGCTCACGCGCGCTTGCCCGTACTTCGTTAAAAGCGGACCGAGACAAAGGATACTCGCCCGCATTTTCCGAACCAAATCATAATGAGCTTCAAACGAAGTCGGTTTGCGGACATCGACGATCAGCGTTTTACCGTCGCGCTTGATCTGGCAGTTCAAACTTTCGAGGAGAGTAATCGAAGACTCAACATCCTTTAATTCGGGTACGTTATGGAAAACATGACGCCCTTCCGCAAGCAAACTGGCGAACAGAAGCTTCAACGCGGAGTTTTTCGCCCCGCTCGTCGAGACTTCACCGTTCAACTGTCGTCCGCCGCGAACAAGCATCTTATCCATTTTGATCCGCCTTTCCCGAAGTTTTAATCGCCCGAACAAAGCGATCAAAACCGGAATAATCTTTCAGAATTTGAATATCTTCGAACTTTCCGAGGGAGGAGAAAATCTCCCGTGCCGCCGAGCCCTGTTGATAGCCGATCTCGAAGATCACAAGCCCGCCAGGGCGGACAAAGGCGGCGGCTTTCACAGCCCATGAGCGGATGTCGTCGAGTCCATCCTCACCCGAAAACAGGGCTTCTTGGGGCTCGTATCGCTTTACAGACGCATCGACGTCGGGATCGTTGACCGCGATATACGGAGGATTGGCGACTATCGCATCCGGACGGCCACCGAGAACTTCCGTGATCGTTTCGAGAGCCAGATCCATGACATCTGAGACTATGAAGCGCGAACGCTCTGTTAAACCGAGCGCCTCAGCGTTCGACTTGGCGATATTGATCGCCGCCGGCGACTTATCCACTCCGATCCACCGGCTATTTTCAATCTCGTGGGCGATACTCAAACCGATACATCCCGATCCTGTTCCCAAATCAACGAAACGCGCACCCTCTTCCACGTGGTCCCGCAGCCAATTCACCGCTGTTTCAACAAGGAGTTCCGTTTCCGGCCGCGGAATCAAGACGGCGGGACTCACGATAAAGCTATGACGATAAAAATCTTTCTTCCCGAGGATATATGCGACGGGTTCGCCGGCCGCACGACGCCGGACATATTCCCGGCAAATCGCCAGCTCATCGTTTGTGAGCGGATAATCGTAATTCAAATAAAGTTTAACTCGCTCCCAATTGAGCGCTGAGGAAATCAAAAGTTCGGAATCGAGACGTGCGGATTCAATGCCCTTATCACGAAAAAACTGAGTCGTCTTTTGTAGGATGTCTTTGATCCGTAAAGGGCCTGTTGGCATGAAAGTCCTTTCGACTTTCAGTTCTTCTGAGCCTTGAGCTGCTCAGCCTGAAAGTACGCGATCACAGGGTCGATGATATACTCGAGATCCCCACTCATAACAGCGTCAAGCTGATGAATCGTCAATCCGATACGGTGGTCCGTCACTCTCGACTGCGGAAAGTTATACGTGCGAATCCTTTCCGACCGGTCGCCCGTACCGATTTGGGCCAGCCGGGCTTCCGATGCGCTCTTCATCGCTTTCTCCTCCTCGGCGGCTTTTAATCGGGCGTAGAGAACTTTCATCGCCTTCGCTTTGTTTTTGATCTGTGATTTCTCGTCCTGGCAAATGACGACCGTGTTGGTCGGAAGGTGCGTGATTCGAACGGCCGAGTCCGTCGTGTTCACGCTCTGTCCTCCCTTGCCGCCGCTGCGGAAAACGTCGATGCGAAGATCGTTGGGATCGATTTGAATATCGACTTCGTCGGCTTCGGGCAGAATCGCCACCGTCACCGTCGAGGTATGGATGCGACCTTGGGTTTCCGTTTTCGGCACCCGCTGCACACGATGAACTCCGCTTTCGTATTTCAGTCGGCTGTAGACCTTGTCACCGGAGATCGAACCGATGACTTCGCGAAACCCGCCGGCATTACCAGGTGACGACGACATGACTTCGACGTTCCAACCCTGTTTATGCGCGTAATGCGTGTACGCCCTGAAAAGCTCCTCCGCGAACAAGGCCGCCTCATCGCCGCCGGCCCCCCCGCGTATTTCGATGATGATGTTCTTATCGTCATTAGGATCCTTCGGAAGCAAGAGAAGTTTGAGCTCGTATTCGAGCTTTTCCAGTTCCTTCTCGAGATTCGCGAGATCTTCCTTCGCGAGTTTGCGCAGGTCTTCGTCGGATTCGTTTTCCAGAAGCGCCTTGTTGTCGGCGATTTGTCTGCTGACCGACTTGTATTTCCGATATGTCGCGATGATCGGCTCCAACTCGGAGAGTTCTTTCATTAAAGCCCGATAACGCGACTGATCCTGAGTGATCTCAGGGTTCTGCAACTGGTGGTTGATCTCCTCGAATTTCAGTTCAACGTCGTCGAGCTTTTTGAACATCTCTTATAAAGCGGTGCGTATCGGAACTTCGGCGCGATAAACGCGAAAGCCCGCCTGACTTGCGGGCTTTCGGTTGAGCTAAGAAAAAACGCTATCGAGACGGGTAAGAAAAAACAACGAAGAGATTACTTCGCTTTCGCGGTGTTCACAGCGTACTTACGGCGGAACCGGTCAACACGTCCTTCCGTGTCCACCAATTTTTGCTTACCGGTGAAGTACGGGTGGCAAGCGGAGCAGATATCCACGCGCACTTCTTTCATCGTCGATCCAGTTTTGAAGGTGTTGCCGCAAACGCAAATAACAGTCGCGTCGACGTAATACTCAGGATGAATTCCGTCTTTCATACATCAATCTCCAAATGCCTCTGAGAACCCGGCACCGTACCACGAAGGGTGCATAAATGTCGAGCATGAACTCGACCCAAATGTCACTTCTCGCTCTTTTGGGAACCCACAGGTTTATCCACAGCTGTGGGAATTCCGCCCGAAGGGCACAGCATTTCGGGCGGGGCATTTTTGTTCAATTTTTTCGAGTAATTTCAATATGTTATCAGCCACTCATATTGGCAAGGAATTCCGCATTGGTCTTTGTGCCCTGCAACTTATCGAGCAAGAACTCCATACTATCCACAACGTTCATGGGCGCTAAGACCTTGCGGAGGATCCACAGACGGTTGAGGTCGGCCTTCTCGACAAGCAAATCTTCCTTACGGGTACCAGACTTGTTGATGTCCATACACGGGAAGATCCGTTTCTCCATGAGCTTGCGGTCAAGGTGAATTTCCGCGTTACCAGTACCTTTGAACTCCTCGAAAATCACCTCGTCCATGCGCGAGCCGGTGTCGATCAGGGCCGTCGCGATAATCGTGAGGCTACCACCCTCCTCGATATTCCGGGCAGCTCCGAAGAACCTCTTCGGCTTATGAAGAGCGTTGGAGTCGACACCGCCCGAGAGGATCTTACCGGACGGCGGAACCACCGTGTTGTAGGCACGAGCCAAACGCGTGATCGAGTCGAGCAGGATCACCACGTCGTGCTTATGTTCCACCAAGCGCTTCGCTTTTTCAATCACCATTTCCGCAACTTGCACGTGACGAGTCGGCGGTTCATCGAAGGTCGAGCTGATAACTTCGCCCTTAACGTTTCGAAGCATGTCGGTCACTTCTTCCGGACGCTCGTCGATGAGAAGAACGATCAATTTCACTTCCGGATGGTTGGCTGAAATCGCGTTCGCGATATTCTGCAAAAGAACCGTTTTACCTGTCCTCGGCGGAGCCACGATCAGCGCCCGTTGCCCTTTGCCGAGCGGAGCCATGAGGTCCACGACACGGGTCGTGTACTCCGTTGGGTTATGCTCAAGCTTCAAACGCTCCTCGGGATAAAGGGGCGTCAAGTTATCGAAAAGGATTTTTTCCCGCGCTTTCTCGGGCGGCTCGTGGTTAAGCGATTCGACCTTCAGAAGCGCGAAATAACGCTCGCCCTCTTTCGGAGGACGAACGGTGCCGCTCACCGTATCCCCGGTTTTCAAACCGAATCGGCGGATTTGCGACGGACTCACGTAAATATCGTCCGGTCCCGGCAGGTAGTTGTAGTCGGGCGAACGAAGGAAGCCGTAACCGTCGGGCAGGATCTCAAGAACGCCGTTGCCGTATATATCGCCGAGCTTCGCAGCGCGCTTGAGGATTTCGAAGACCAAGTCCTGGCGCCGCATGCCGGCCGCGTTTTCGATCTTCAGCTTATTAGCAAGAGCCGTCAGCTCCTCGATCTTTTTCGATTTCAAGTTTTTCGAGTTAAGGTCGGCCCGATCGGCTTCGCTCAACTCAATCGTCGAAAGATCTTCTTCCGTAACCGGCGGAACTTCGACTTGCTCTTCCATCATTTCACTCCGCTGCTGTCCGTTCCCGCTGGAACCAGCGACCGCGTTGTGACGCTGCTGTTGCTGCTGGTTCTGTTGACGGTCACGACCTCCGCTTGAGGAGCTGCGATGTCTACCGTTTTGCTGTTCGCCTCGCGAGGACGATGCAACCCGCTTCTCCTTGAACATTCTCCGGCGTTCGCCGCGCTCTTGGCGCCCAGCTCCGTCAGCATCGTCTCTTTGTGACGATTCGCGGGCGTTGTCGTCGCCTGTTTCGGGAGAAACGTCGTTGATTTCTGCTTCTGACTTCACTTTCACTTCCGCTTTCTCGGCGGTTTGATCGTTAGAATCTGACACGGTCGTGCAGCTCCTTGAGAGAGGATAAAGACCTGAATGGTTTTTGGGTTTTTAGAAAGGCTTCTATATTCGTCGTTTTCGCTATTTGTTATTGTTGAGTTGTTACTTCGCTTGCCGGACTGACTTGCTTGGATCGCATGCAAGCGTTTAGATCGCAAATCTAAGGTCTAGATCGCGCTCAGTTTCCAGGAGTCCGCCTTTCTTGTCAATGGGCTTTTTAATCAAACCCGAACGAAACAGCCGGCAACTTATTGAATTTTTTAAGGAAGGGCTAGGTCCTGTGGAAGATTTTGACAATATTCCGAGCTTTCCCCCCGCCTGTCTCAATTCAGGCCGACCGAACTGCATCAGATTGGAAAAAGCCAAGGCAGGACCTTAACTTAAAAATGTCCCCACCGATCAGTTGGAGGATCTAATCGGAGCCTTGAGCTCGGAGGGGATTTTCCATGAGTGAGACAGTCAAATTACCCGCGCCTCGCATTCCGTTGAAGCTCGATATCGAATTTAAGAAGAGCTACGGACGTACAACCGAGATCGGGGAACTCAGAAACATCAGTATCTCAGGAGCGTTCCTTCGCCACAATAACGAGTCTCTGAAAGCCAACGACAAGTTGGCCATCACCTTCAAGGTGGGCGGCCGGGTCCGTAAGGTCAATGCGCTTGTCATTTGGTCCAATGCGATTGGATCCGGCATTAAGTTCTTGCCGTCGAACAACCGCGATATTCAGATCGTCGATGACCTCATGTACTTCGTCGAAACCAAAAGGGAAAACCGCCGAAGCGTTCTCGACGACATCTTTAAACAGACTACCTAAAAGAAAAGGCCCCTTTGAGGGGCCCTTTTTCATACCTGAGTCTGACCGAGATCAACTCTCTTGGCGCGGTTTCGTCTAAGAACCACGAACAGCACCGCCGCCGCTAAGATCAGAATCCCGCCGACACCCATCGCCATCATCGTGTCAGGGTCGCCCGCGCTCGCATCATCATCAAGCTGCGGCTTCTTCGCGACCGGTCTCGGCTCCGGAGGTGGAGGAGGAGGCGGCGGCGGAGCAATTTCCGGAGCTTGGGCCACTTCACCCACCGCGCCTATGTCCGGCCCGGCCGGCGGCGGGGGCGGAGGCGGTTCGGCTGAAGCCATCATGTCAGGCTCTTGCGGCGGCATGGGCTCCGGCATCTCTGGCATCGACGGCATCTGGGGCTCCGGCGCGGCCGCCAATTGTTCCATCGGCGGCTCTTGAGGAAGCATGACCGGAGCCTGCGCCACGACCTCATCCGACCAGTATCTGATTTCAAGTCCACCAGGGATTTCACCCTTGGAGTCGATATTCGGGTTTGTCGCCCAAACCTCTTTCCAACTGTCTTTATGGCCTAAGAGATTCCGTGAGACCGCGCGGATGTTGTCACCTTCTTTCGACACGTAGATGGTCGGCTGAATACCGTTCTCTTCGTAGAAGGTGAGCATCGTTTGGTCGTTCGGGTCGCGCGGCGATTGGTAATAAACCTTGTCACCGACCTTGATCTGCCCTTTGAGCGCGGGGTTCCACGCTCTCAGATCTCTCGCCCGATCGGGAGTTCCATAGATTTTTTCGCTGACCGACGGGAAGGTGTCGCCCGCACGCCCGATGTAGACGCGGTTGAGGTTCGCGCCATTCCGCATGAACGCCGTATCCGCGATTTTCTTAACCGGAACGAACTTTGGTTCTTCCGGTTGAGACTCGAACGAATTCGATCCCGACAAAGTCTCAGAAGTTTCATGGGTATCGGCGAGTTGCGTCGGTTCCTCAACCGTCAGCGGCTCTTCAACCGGCGGCGGTGCGATGTCTGCCGTTTGTTGCTCGGGCTGAGGCTCCGGCATGCCCGAATCCAAAGCGACGCTCGGCTCCTCGTTGCTGACCACATCATCCGGTAGCGACTGTTGACCGTCATCAAGCGCGATTTCCTCTCCGCTTTGTTGGTCGTCTAATAACTGTCCGTCGAGTGACTGCTGATCATCCAGAGCGATTTCTTGCCCTTGAAGCTGGTCTTGCGGCGGAAGATCGTTTTGCGCCTCAAGCTGGCCGTCGAGTTGCTGGTCATCGAGCTGTTGATCGCCGTCAGCGACCTGCTGCTGAAAATCTTCGGAGAAATCCCCGTCACCTTCTTCTGCAAAATCCGAATCCGCCGCTGCCGCCGACTCTTCCTTGGCGCTTTGAGAAGTACAACCGGTCAATTGTAGGCTTAAACCGAAGACTAAAAGTAAAACCAATAAAATTCTGTTCGCCATAGCTGCTAATCCTTCAGCCGCTTGAGACGCGTTTGTTATAAACACATTAAATCACAGGCTTACGGCGAACGAAAAAAATTCTGACATATCCTCTCCGTTGGTCCGAAAGGAGAGGACGAAAGTCTTGCCGAATTTTGATGTTTTATTGTTTAGCCGCACCGACGAACGAAAAGGTCGCACCCTCTTTGATTCCGTTCCGGGAGAACCAGCCCTTTTCCATTTCGAGCGCGTACATGGCCGGCTTACTGCTTTTATAAGTGCGCGGGTAGAGTTCACCCGCGATCGCCGGCGACATTTCCTGAACCTCGAGAAGCTTTCTTTCCTTGTCAAAGAAACCGATCGAAAGTGGAATCAACGTGTTCTTCATCCAGAACGAAAGTTCGCGTTCCGACTCGAACACAAACAGCATCCCGTGGTCCTTGGGAAGGCTCTTCCGGAACATCAAGCCACGCGCCTGTTTCGACGGCGTATCAGCAATTTCGACTGTTATGATCTTTCCGCCGATCCGGAGCTGGCGCTTCTCAAACACGACCGTATCGCCGACCGCACCCGTCTCGGCCTCGACCACTGCGGGAGGAAGACAAACGAAGAAAGGGAAAACCGCCAAGAGAAACAAA
>CALBDW010000008.1 GCA_937927435.1 uncultured Bdellovibrionales bacterium | reverse complement strand
CGCTTGGAAAAGATGAAGTACAATCCTTTCCTGCGTCGTCACACTCTTCATCGCGAAATCAAGTAAGCGTTCGGTCGCAAGATATAAAGGAAACGGGTCGACTTTCGAAAAAGTTCGACCCGTTTGCTTTTTGAGTCCTGTGCTTTGAGAGGAACCGGCCGCGCCCTTCACTGCGACGGCTCTTTCACGCGTGAAAACCGCAAGCGGCAGAGCGCTTTGCTTCATCCGGGCTCACACCCGAATTTCCTGTTCCTTTTCTCTCTGGCGTGCCGGTAACCGAGACAACGCCAAGAGTTCTTCCCCAAAAAACTCCATCAGGTCGGTCGAAGTCACAATACCCGCGAGCGATCCTTTTTCATCTACAACTGGGAGGCGCCGAATCCCGTAGGTTTCCATCAACCGAACGGCCTCAGCGACGTCCGTGTCGACCGGCGCCGTCACTAACGTCGGCACCATGACATCCTCGACACGGACGGCGTCGAGCGGGATTTCCATCGCGACAACTCCGACGACGATATCCCGATCGGTGAGTAGACCGATCGGTTTAAAGCGGCCGTCGCTCTTTTCACAGACCACGACATCGCCGACGTGAAGTTCTCGCATCTTTCGGGCGGCTTCAACCACAGTCGAGTTCTTCTCAACGATGGCGACATCGCGTCGACAGAACTCAAGGATCGACATCATTGCACCTGATGACCGACCGGCATCTGGTTCAGCGAGGACTCCATCATCGGCGTCTGTTCGTTATTCGGAGAAGAAGCGCGTTGTTCCTCTCCGTTCGCCTGAGCCTTCGCCTTCTTCCGCCGGTAGAGCGTACGGCGGTTGATACCGAGAATCCGTGCGGCAGCCGTTTTCTTGCCCTTCGTGAAGTTCAATACGTATTCAATGTAACGTTGATTCCATTCAGCCAAAGTTGGCAGCTGAGACCCTGCCGTCGGTTTAGGAAACTGAAGCGGCAGACCTGCAACTACGATTTCGTCGTTCATCATCATCTGCACCCCCTTCGGGTTGTTCGAAAGAGCCGCTAAGGAACATAGCCCAAGAGGTCTAAAGCAGCGTAATGTAGATTTCTAAACGTATAAACAGTTCCTATTTGACAAACGGTCACAGTTGGGGTCCGCGAGCGGACATACGCCGCCACGCGACAGTTGGGTGCGGTTTAACTCAAGCGGTGGACAGCCCGCCCGAAACGGTTAAGAGCGGTCTTCAAGCTCCGGAAGCGCGGCTTCGACTTGGTGAGGGAGCTCGATAGGCACTCCCTCGGAGCCGACTTGGCTTCCTCCTGCGGCGGGCGTGGGAGTCGGCCCCCCGGGACGAGGACGAGCCCCGCGATTATCGCGCTCGAGAATCTCCGTGAGTTTCCGGATTGCGATCATACGTCCGCTCGATTGGCGCCAAAACGCGTAGAACGGGACGACAATCGGCCCGCTGAGGGTGAATGTTTTGAGCCGTCCGTCGTGCAGCGGTTGCCCGCTGAAACTTTTGCCGACAGCTGTGACGCATTTCCCCTGTTCAGCCAACTTGAGACAAAAATCCCAGTGGTCGCTTTCGATGATTTCCTCAACGAAGATATCGGCGGCGTTCAGGTGGTCGGAGATGAGTTTGTTCAGTTGCTCGTCCCAGCGGCTCCGCGCCAGCGGCAACGCCGCGAAAAGCTCGCTGCGGTTCGGATACCGGTCGACGACTTCCGCCGACGCGCAGAAGACCACCTCGGCTGACCCCATTTTCCCGTACTCAAGCCGCGGCGAGGTCGGTTGTTGAAGGGAGATAGCCCAATCCAATTCGCCGTTGAAAACTCGATCCACAAGCCGGTCGCTGATGGTTTCGCGGAAAGTGTTCACGGTTCCGAATGGAGAATACGCATCGAAGTACTTGACTAAAAACTCGAGAACCGGTCCCATCGAGAACGTTTCTTGGACGCCGATCCGCACGGGGTAACCGCCAATGACCGTTGGACTGACGACGTCGAGGAAGCGAAGACCCGATTCGAACATCTGCTTGGCGTGCTTATAGAGCGTTTCGCCTTCGACCGTCAGTTCAATACGCCGCGGGCGGCGGTTGAACAGCGGAGTTTCAAGTAGCGTTTCCAAACGCTTGATTTGTTCGCTGACCGTTGGGATCGAAACTCCGGTCACCTCGGCGGCTTCTTTCATCGACATTTTACGGGCGACTTCATAGAAGTAATAGACTTGGTTCCAGTTAATGTCTTTTAGCTTCTTCATGGTCCCTCACTGCCTGTTCCTTGGCCGTTTTTTCAGGGGCCTTCGCCAAAACGCCGATGATGGGCATTGGCTCGCTTCGTCATACCCTCAGCGTAGATGAAGTAAAACATCGAATCTTGGAAAGACGGTGTCGGGTTCTTGAAGAAACCTACGAGCACGAGGCAAAAAGCGCCGTTTTCCTCTTAATTGTCGTCCCGTTCGAAAACGGCCTCTCTTTCCTTCTTCCACTGTTCGATCTGTGTCCATACCTCCTCGAAAACGCGCTCGATCATTTCGGAAAAGACTTTATGCCGGCATCCGCCGACAAACCTTCTTTGTTGCGAAAAAACCCTGAGCAAGCCCTGAAATCCGTGCTGGTCCTTACGAATCTCGAGCTCGGCCGTGGAGTCCGAGGGAGCGAATTCCAACAACTGGCGTATCCGCGCGTTGATTTCACGCATTGTCTCCTCGCCGCCCTCCAACGCGAGGCGAGTGCGTTCATCGATGGCGAATTTCGTTTTCAATTCATGTGCGCTCACCGGCAACACTCCGCCGTTCGGGTCGTTAATATCATCCCCAAGCTCCTAGCTTCCGCCGACGTCATCGGGAGAACCGTGTTCGCGTCATAAAGCGCGCCTTCGAAAAAGGCCGCATGCAGATTGACGTCGCGCAGGTTGACCCCGCGCAAGTCGGCCTCCGCCAGGATCGCAAACTCCAGATCAGCGCCTTCAAGATTGGCGCAACCGAGGGAGCAAGAGCGAAGATTGGCTTTGCATAAATCAGCGTACCTGAGATCAGCCCCCACCATGACGGCCATAAAAAGCTCCGCGTACGTCAAGTCGGCGTGACAAAGATTCGCGCCCACGAGATCCGCGAACGAAAAATTCGCCATCCTCAGATTCGCGCGCCGGAAATCAGTCCGTTCAAGGCGGGCCCTGTGAAAGTCCGTCCCTTCCAGGCAGAGGTCGGCGAAGCTGGCGCCGCTGAATTGACCGTTCGCGAACGTTTCGCCGTGGCCGTCTCGAAGAAACTCGCTTTCCTCCGCAAGATCGCTCAACGAAAACGGGCAAACCGTCACTTCCTCACCGTTCTCGTCCATCCAATACGGGTGCATGAGACCGTATTCGTCGTCGCCACGAACGATAATCGTCAGCCGGGGTTCTTGTCTCAAAGTATCCTCCTTTGCTGACGTTCATTATCGTTCGCGGCGAACCGCATGGTAAAACGACACAGTTTTGAACAAGGCGTCCGCCTAATCGAAACAGATTTGCGCAGATTTTTTCTCAAAAACGCAAAAAAACACCCGCACAGTTTCTTAACTCGTTCACATTTGGACGGAGGGTTGCGTCTCGAGCAAGCTTCTCAACATCCACGCTGTCTTTTCGTGATAACGAGTCCGCTCCGTTAAAACGTCGAGCGTGGCCTCATCGTGAACCCGATTGACGACAGGAATCACCGAGCGCGCCGTTCGCACGATCGTCTCGTGACCGTCGACCAGCTGGCGGACCATCTCGCTTGCCGGAATAGCACCGCTGGACTCGCGAATGGATGTGAGACGAATGAACTCTCCGTACGTCCCCGGCGCCAACAAACCCAATGCACGAATCCGCTCCGCGATTGTGTCGACCGCATCAGCCAGCTCCTTGTATTGGGTCTCGAACATGCCATGGAGCTGTTGGAACATCGGCCCCGTGACGTTCCAATGGAAATTATGGGTTTTCAGGTAGAGCGTATAAGTGTCTGCCAACAATCGGGAAAGCCCTTCGGCGATTTCCCGTCGATCCGATTCATTGATGCCGATATTTATGTTTCGGGCCATCATCGACTCCTTTCGCCCCCCCACATCGCAAGCCTCGCAAACTCCTCCGACCCTCACAAAGCCCGAGCGGAGTTTTCTTGATTTTTTTAACTTCGCGGCCCGAGGCCGCTAAAACTATATGCGGCATATAACAACGGTTTTAATTGACCGTTCATCTGTGGCTTTCTAGGCTCGAGACAGGGAGTTTTTGTGAGGGGACAAACTACCATGCGTCGGTTTTTCTCGGCCTGCTCGTTCTTAGCTTTGATTTCAGTCACTCAGACTGCCACGCAGACCGTTTTCACACGCACAGCTCACGCGGGAACCGTCGAGATCCATTCTCACCAATTGTGGATCGATGGAGCCCCAGAGCCCCAATTGTACGGCGTCGAAATTCAATACTTCCGCTTGGGTGCCGAAGCTCGAAACATGCCGAAAGAGGAGATTCTCGATCGCTGGAACAAGGCTTTGGAGCACGCTTACTCCATGGGCGCCAATGCGATCAGCGTCGCCATCCCTTGGGATTTTCATGAAATCGCTCCGGGCCAATTCGATTTTGACGGCTCGGCCGACGAAGACGGCGATGGAAGAGCCGATTTTCCGGCGCGCGATTTAAGGACGTTTTTCGATCTCGTCGAATCATATGGATTTCGCCATATCCTGGTGCGGGCAGGCCCCTCCATAGGACCCGATTGGGGTATCACGGGACATGCCGCCGTGCCGGAATGGTTTCACAGGCTGTATCCCGACAGCCACATGCAGACGCCGGACGGCAAATCCCTATCAGCCTATAGCTACGCCGATCCGCGTTTCCGTGCCCATCTTGAAAAGTGGCTCGAAGCTCTTTTTCGCGACGTACTCATCGACTTTATCGGCGAAGGACGGCCTGTTTCATTCATTGAACTCGACGGCGAGAACGCTCTTACCCGTCTTCCCCTTGACCTTGCCGACTTCCACCCGGCCGCGGTCATTTCTTATCGCCAATACCTGAAAGAGACGTACGGCAACATCGCCAAGCTCAATTCCGCTCACAATCTCCAATGGGAGAGCTTCGACTCGGTCGAACCCCCGCGGGCCGTGGGCGCCAACGCCGCCGAGGACCGCGATTGGTACCTCTTTCACGAAAAAACAAGAAACGAGTTCCTCCTCTTTCTGCGTCGAACCTGGGAAAGGCTCGGCGTCAAAGAACCGCTTATTCTCTTTCTTGCGGCCGAAAGTCACGAGTCGGTTCCACGCGCATTGCAACCGAATTACAGTTCGAACAAGAACGCATATAAGAGTCCTTATCTCTTAACGGCTCTCGATCGGCCGTTTAAAACCGATCATGATGTGAAGCTTGTGCGTTCGGCGAACGAATTCTATTTCGGCTCAAAAGCCGATTGGACAGTCGCCACGCTTATCACCCACCCCCCGACCAATCGTCCGCTCACGTCGAACGAGCACATCGTGAGCCAACTGAGTGCACTGGCGGAAGGAGCGAAAGCGCTCTTTATCCGCCCCTTCCATGACGGCCCGAACTGGCAAGGCGCCTGGCTGAAGTCGCGCATCAGTCCTTGGTTCAACGCGCTTCGCAACGACCCGCGCTACGCGGGGATTCCTCTCGAACGCTTACCTGATACGTTTTGGAATGAACTCAACGGCGTCGTCGCTTCTCAGCTTTTCGCGGACGTCGACGCTCGTGCCGTCTTTAAATTGGAAAATCCGGGAGATTCAACATCGGCACCTTTGGATGGCCACGCACAACCCCGTCCGGTCTTCGATGTATTCAGGGAAATCGGCGACAAGGTGATCGCCACCTCCGGCTGGTTTTTGAGCGAATCGGTCGCGCTAAACGATCCGGTTTGTTTGATTCACGATCCGCAAACACGGCTTCCGTCTCCAATCCGCACGATCAACGCAAGCGACCTGAATCAAACCTGGTCAGCCGGCCTCATCGGGCTTCTCATGGAGTCGAGCCTCAATCCGCGTATCCTGCACTGGGGCCTAACCCCTAAGACTGAGTTTGATTCTTGCCGGCTTTTCATCGTCCAAGATGCCGGATACGCGTCGGAAGGACTGGCGCGATACCTCAGAGCTCGCGCGACAGAAGGAGCTGGCGTCATCAGCTTCCTGAATAACCGTATCCACAAGGAACTCATCGGGTTCGCCGCCTCTTGCCAAGACACATGGGCGGCGCCGACCCGGGTTGTATTCCAGAAGTGCCAAGTCGGTGCAGGCTACGTCTATCATCAGGCCGAGCCGGTCTATACGACGCTCAACTCGCCCAGCTATGTAAATCTGAACGACATGATTTTCAGGCGGGCCATCATCACGAAAGCACTTGAGGATCTGAACTTAAAGCCTCACCTTGAAATCGTCCCCGCGAACGAAGAGTCCACAAGCCACACTGTCGCCATCGGCCGAACAAACTTCGATGGAACGGAAGTCTTCTTAACGGTTAAGAATGCCGGTTCAAACGCGTTCCGGGGCACGATCCGTTGGACGGGAGCGGATCCCGACGAAACCTACTCGGTCACCCGTCTTCTCGACGATGTGATGACCGTCTATAGAGGGCGCGATCTGATCGAGAAAGGATTCTTCGCCGGAGTCGCACCCGAGGATGCAGAGGCCTTCGTCATTGCCCCGACACCGCTGTTGCCGCGCGAATCGTCCCGGTCGGCGCGGTGAATCCGACATGAAAGATGGCCGAACACCGGTTCGGGTTCGGCTTCATTCGCTTCAAGCGGGCATAAGAAACAATTCCGCGTAAGATTCGGTAGCCGTCACGGGCGAATTCCCCGCTCTCCGTGTACTCGGCAATTTCGGGATGAAACTGCACGGAAAGACCAAGCCCGTTTTTCATCTGAAGCGCTTCAATGACTCCGTTATATTCCGCCACCGGGAAAGAAGCGGCCTCCGGAACCACGCGCACCGCCTGGTGATGGATGCTGTTGACGATTTTCACTTCGTCTCTCAAAAACCGGTAAAGAAGGGAATCGCTAATGTGAATGTGATGCCATCGCTGGCTTTCGAGAATATTCCGCCCTTCGACCTTCAGGTGCTCATTCGTATCGCCGATACCGTCTTTTGAAAGGTCTTGATAAAGCTTATGGCCGTCGATGATCGCCCCCATCTGATGCCCGCGACAAATACCGAAAAAAACGCCTTTACCTTCCTCTTTAAATCGCCGAATGAGAGCGTATTCAGAGCGGTCACGAGTGAGGTTCACATTCACTGCGTGAGTGCGAGGCTCGCCGTAAAGCTCTGGCGCGATATCCGCCCCGCCCATGGCCACCAACAGATCCACTGAACGCGCGATTTTCGAGCGAAATTCTTCGGCCTCGCTTTGAGATAACCCGCTATCCGCGGCCAAAGCGATCACATAAACGTCGCCACCCGCTAAGGTGAACGATCGCTGGTTCATGCGCACGCGATACCCATCGGGCAGGAGATCTTCAAATCGGTTGGCAATCAGCGCGACCAGAGTTTTCGAATTCTTTGGAAGTTCGTCAAACTCGCTAAAGCGCCCGGCTGGCAGGAGTTCGACCCCGTCGGGCCGGAGCTTTGAAAGCTCGTCGTTTTCAAGGACAGATTTCAAATACCGGGCAACGGCGGCCCGGGCACTCTCCCCTTCGCGCCGAGGGACGATGATCCGCGGGCTATCCGGAGCCACCTGCCAAATCGCAAAGGAGGCCCAGGACTCAATGGCCGTCAAAAAAATAATCAGACTGACAAAGAACGCCTTTGCTCTCATCTTTGAAAGCCCACCGTTTGTTATCGTTGACGTTCTTACGTTCCTAGCAACGCCGGTGCCGTCTCCGAGGCCGTCCCCATCCAGTGGTATATATGACGGAAACTACACAGGGGACGGTCAGACAGGATCTCGGACTAGCTGATAAGATTCAGAAATCCAAATGCGCTCGTCGCGGGAGACAAAGATATGAAACGCCATGGTGGATGGACTCTTTTTACCCTTCGCGGGGTTCCCCTGAATCTTGATTTCAGCTTGATGTTTCTCCTCATCTACGTCTTGCTGATCGCCTCAATTCAGTTTCCCCTTGTCGTGCACCAATCCGGTTTTGACATCGCGGACATCGCAGGCCCGCCGTTTCTATGGGGTGTGATCTTCGCGTTTTCGCTTTTAGTCTCGATCTTTCTTCACGAGTTCAGTCACGTACTCGTCGCGCAATCCTACGGCGCTAAAGCACGCAGGATCACGCTCATGATGCTCGGCGGGGTTTCGGAGATGGAAAAACTCCCTGAGAAGCCTTCGGCTGAGATCAATGTCGCTCTGGCCGGCCCGCTCTTGAGCCTGGTCCTCGGCGGAGCCCTTCTTTCGCTTTACTGGTTCTCTAATTCGCCGAACCTCGCCCTTTTCGGCTTTTGGATCGGGCAGCTGAACATCGTCCTCGGTATCTTCAATCTGCTTCCGGCGTTTCCGACCGATGGCGGGCGGGTCTTACGCTCGATTCTCGTCAGTGTCCAAGGACGCGTGCGCGGCACTCAAAACGCCGTCCGCGTCAGCCGCGTGTTCGCCCTCTTTTTCGGTTTGATCGGATTACTGAACTTCAACATCATTCTCGTTCTGATCGCGTTCTTCATCTACGTCGGCTCGCAATCCGAGCTCTTTTTCGTCATGGCACAATCAGCTTTAAAAGGCATGAAAGTGCGGGATGTCTTTGTCCGCGCTGATCCCATTCCCGAAAGCGCGTCAGTCGCCGAGGCGGCCCGTCTCATGGTGGACGAAAAGCGCACGGCTCTTCCGGTCGCGAACTCGGAGCCGCCTTATGGGATTGTGAACATCGAGAGCTTACAACGGGTTCCCAAATCACTATGGACGCAAACATCGGTCCGGAACATCCAAACCGAAGCGCCGACCTGCGCCGACATAGATGAACCGCTCGACCAGCTCGTCACGTCCGGGCAGATTGCCAATTCAGCTGGCGTTCCTGTCACGGAAAACGGGACCGTGATCGGCCTGGTTCGCTTGTCCGACGTCCTTGCGGCCATTCAACTTCGCGAAGTCGCCGGCCTCAACGAGCCCGGTGAACTCTCACCGACGAGCCCCTAATCCTTAACGGTCGTCGGCTCGACTTGATCCTTTGCGGGCCCCTGCCTTCGACGGCCCGCCTCTTCCTGCTCGCGGGTTTTCGACCAAACGCCCGCGTCGATGAATTCCTCCTGCGGTTCGGTCGACGGGCCAAACCAGTTCGCATCCGGCTCGTCCGGTCGCTGCTCGACTTGCGTTCCGTCTTTCGGTTTCGGCCGGTACCTCGGATCTTTCGTGCCGTTACTCATATCGACTCCTTTCGCCCTGACGCCGTGATCATCACGGGGATTTTACGGCACATCAACGCGGGAATCGGCCCCATCAAATAACAGTTAAACGTCGTAAAACTGACTCGCCTGCCCCTGCGTCCTCCCGTGGAGCTCCTAGGCTTCATTGAACAGCCAAATCGGCTCCCGGTTAAACGCACGTGCCGCCGCCGAGGGCGAGATCTTCACCGCCCGAAACCTGACCCCGGAAACGCCTGGTTTTTTCTGAGGACTACCAAAGTCTCCCGCTTTCGATTAAAGAAATAGAACTGACAGGACTTCTCTCGCACGCGACCGTAGCTCAGTTGGATAGAGTACCTGGCTTCGAACCAGGTGGTCGGAGGTTCGAATCCTTCCGGTCGCGCCAAGATATCAATCGTTCAAGACCGCAAGATCTTCGCGAAACTTAGCTTGAATCCACCCGATGTGCTCTTTTACTGAGATCAAAGCCGCGCCGGATTTGCACGAGCCAATCGTCAATGACGTCAAGCCCACAAGGATATACTGACCGTTGATCTTCGCGAACGCACCGCCGCCTGAGTCCCCTTCGCAAACGCTTCCCAACTCATTGTTCGGCTCAGGCACGACGTAGATGAAATCTTCCGCTCTCCAGAGCGCGGGATTTGCTTCCTCCTGGGAGACCGTCTTGAAATCTTTCTTCCGCATGACGGCGTCGTATGTCATCACCGTCTCGCCCTTTTCATTCTGCTCGAGGCCGCTCCATCCAAAGCCATAGGCCGTTACGATCGTACTCGGCTTCACTCTTCCTTTCGAATCAAACTTTAACTGCGGAAGTTTCGACCATGTCGCACTGTCGTAGAAAGGCTCGGCAAGGAAGAGCAAAGCGACGTCATTAAAACGCTTCCCGCTCACCTTTCCCGTATAATTCGGATGAACAAAGGCATAGAGCACTTTGCGGAAGACCGTTAAATCATAACTTCTCACGAACAGAACCGGTGCACGCGTTTCGTCTTGTTCGAACTGCAGAAGTGCTCCCGGATGCTTGCTAAATACCTCCTCACCCGGCTTAACGATACAATGCCCGGCGGTCAGCACGACTTGAGGATGGAGTAAGACGCCCGTACATCTCGGACTGACCTCAGGCTCGACATCTTCTTCGGAATAAATAAAGAGCTGAACAACAAGCGGCGCCAACGGGTCTTTCGCCTCGATCGTCACCTTTTCGCCGTTGATGATCGCACTCGGCTTATGCGTTTCAATCGGCGCCTCGACCGTGTTCTGGGGCGAACACGCGGAAACAATAAGCCCTAAGATCATAAGCGAGCATTCACGTTTAAACAAAGATTTGAAACGCATAAGCATTCCTTTCGGGAGGGTCGCGTCCTCCTCAACTTCGAGGCGGCTCCGCAAAAAAGACGAGCAACAACCGTACCTGCAGCGGCCCCAAAGGCACCTCTCGCGAAAAGCCGCTTGATCCCGAAAAGTCATTAGACAGTCGTGCCCTTCTTCGTCACTCCGATAAATCCAAAGGCACCTTCGGGCGACAAACCTGCGAGCGATGGAGCCGATGATCGATTGGGATCGTATCTACGAATCACGTTCGCGATCCGGTTAAGGTGTCTGCGAGGTTCGGTCATTACTTAGGCGTCCCGACACGGTCTATTTTTACTCGCCACGCGGGTGTTAATGCCGACCAAAACATAACTGCCTTTCACCTTTGCAACTGTCTCATCTGCTCTCCCGCAGCCTGGAGAGACCTTCCCGAATTTTTTCTTGGACCCATTTGATGTGATATTTGAGCGACATTAGAGCCGCATCATGTTTGCAAGAACCGACTACATACGATGTCACACCCACAACAATGTAGTGACCATCAATCTTCGCAAATGCCGCACCACCCGAATCACCGTCACAAATGCTTCCTGGTTCATCCGTCGACTGGGGAGTTAAATAAATCGCGTCGTCAGCTCTCCAAAGCGCCGGATGGGCTTCCGTTTCGGAAACCAAGCGGAAGTTTTTCCGGCGTAACGAAGAGTCGAACTCGTAATCTCTGTACCCATCCGCATCGTAAAAAACATCGGTCGCGCCGAAGCCATAAGCCGTTACGATGGCCGGCGGTGTGACGCGGCCTTTTGAATCGAACTTTAACGTCGGAAGCTCGGACCAAGTCGCATCATCATACAAAGGGGCATCGAGGAAGGCTAAGGCGATATCGTTAAAGCGTTTCCTGTTAAGCTTTCCCGTGAACCCAGGGTGAACATACGCGAAGAGAACCTTCTTCGCGATCGACTGGTCATAATTTTTCGCCACTAAAGACGGAAAGAACTGTTTTTGGGGAAGCTTCACAAGCGCGCCGTTCCGGGTCAACCCCGCTTCCTCGGTCCCAACAATACAATGGGCCGCCGTGAGTACGATCCTGGGGTGAATCAGAACGCCGGTACAATTCGTCGTCCCGATATCGTCGGATTTCTCGTCAAAGTAATAAAGCGAGAGCTTAACAATAAGGGGCGCGAGCGGATCCTTCGTGAGCTCCGTTACTTTTTCGCCATTGATGATCGCGCTCGGCTTATGCGTTTTAATCAGCGCGTCGTCAGCGTTCTTCGGCGAACACGCCGAAATAATAACACCGGAAATAAATAGGGCGAGGCCTCTTTTAAACGCACTCCTATAACACATAGAAACATCCTTTCGGGGCCCAATCGGCGACCTTGATGAGCAACAAGCGTACCCGCCATCCCCGTGTGCACGCCCCGTATTAGGACAAACCTCTGAAAAGCGATTAGACAGTAGCGCCCTTTTTGGGGCTCACTCGCAATCTCGTTCCAAATGGGCCCCATTGACTTGCCGTCCGCCGAACGTAGGTGCTAAATCCAGAATGATCCATCATCAGTTCACCCAAACGCGAGGAGAGAAATGCTCCGGAACATTTCTGCTTGGCTCTGTCTCCTGCTTTTTCCGCTTGATGGCTTTGCTCAATCAACGGAAACACCGTCTGGCTATTTCTTCAACGCGAATTCGCCGATGGGTATTTCCGCCTCCGTTGATCTTCTCCACCCGGCGTCTTTTGACAACGACGAAAACAATCGTCTCATCGTCCGCGATGCAGAGCTCTCGCTCTTCGGTTCAATCGATCATCTCTTTGACGGGGTCCTCACACTGACGGGCCATTCCGAATACGAAGGCTTTCATTTTGAAGTCCATGAAGCCTATATTGGTTCCTCGAAACTGATTCCGCGGTCGCGTTTCCGCATCGGTAAATTTCTTCTCGCTGTCGGACGCCTCAACCCGTTCCACCGGCATGATTGGCCGTTTATCACGGCCCCTAAAATCCAAAGAGAGTTCTTTAATTCGGGGCATACCGCTTACGATGCCGAAGGCGCCATCGATACGGGCATTGAGTATTCGATCTTACTCCCCCTTCCCTTCTACTTTGATCTCACATTGGGCGTCACAAACGGCTACGAATTCGGTCATAGCCACGCTGGCGCACATGACCACGATGAACACGACCATGACCACGAACACGATCACGCCGCCCATAAGAGGCCCCAATCGCCTCTTTATTACGTGCGTCCCACGTTTTACTTCGCGTTGGCTGACGATTCCGGTCTTCTTCTCGGCTTGAACTACTTGAACCACAAAGACCACGCCGGCGTTGAAATGGCGCTAACCGGCCTGGACGCGACCTACAAGAAACGCGAAGGCCGACGGCTCAAATGGCTCTTCCAGTCGGAAATCTGGCACCGTGCGATGAACCAAACCCCGAATGGCGACACAAGCACGATCGGCGCCTACATTTATCCTCAGTTTGGGTGGTCCGAAAAAATCTTTTTCGGTCTGCGTCTCGACGCTTACTCTCGCCTTAATGGATCGCATGAAGGCGAAGACAAAAAAAACCTGGACTACGCTTTCGCACCCGTTTTCACCTATAAACCAAGCGAATTCTCGCATTTACGGGTCGCCTATACCCACGAAGTCGAAACCGTCGAAGGAAGCGACGACCGCACCGATCGGCGCCTTGAATTCCAGTTCGTTTACTTCTTGGGAGCCCATCCCGCGCACGATTTTTGAGGGTTGAGATGAAGAAGGCCTTGCTCTCTACATTCACGTCGATACTGATCGCAACCTCTGCCGCCGCTTCACCCCTACGCGTGATTACGACTTTGCCGGATCTCGCCGAAATGGTTCGACGAATCGGAGGCGAAGAAGTCAGTGTCGAACCCCTGCTTTCGGGGAAAGAAGATGCGCATTATATCGATGCACTTCCCGTTTACATACGTAAAGTCGCCGACGCGGATATCGTCTGCATGATGGGACTTGAACTTGAAGGCAGTTGGTTGCCGAAAGTGCTCTCGAAATCCGGCAACTCCAAAGTTCAACCCGGCGGAAAAGGCTATTGTGACGCAGGAAAAAACATCTCCCCTCTTGGAAAACCCACCGGCCCGATCAGCCGGTCAATGGGCGATATTCATCCCGCCGGCAATCCGCACTACAATTTGAGTCCGTCAGCTCTGAAAAAGGCCGCGGTCACGATCGCGAATATCTTAAAAGAAAACCGACCTGAAAAAGCCGAGGCGTTCGATGCGGGTCTTAAGAAGTTTCAGTCCGACATGGAGGCTTTGAAAGCGCGTGTTACAGCGACTCTTCAACCCGTTATTGAACTCTCGAAAAGCCAACCCGTCGTCGTCGAGTATCACCAGGAGTTCTCATATTTCTTTGCTGAATACGGGATCCGTTCACTTGGTTCGATTGAAGAAAAGCCCGGTGTGCCGCCGTCGGCTGCGCGGATTGCGAACGTCGCCGCTACAGCCAAGAAAGAAGGAGTTCTTATCGCCTTGGCTGCTAACCACTCGCCTGAAAATGTGATGCGGCGTTTTAAGGAGCTATCCGGTATTGAGTTCCGGCAAATGCCGGTGGCCGTCTTAAAATCCAGTGATGAGAACAATCAAATTGAGAAACTTCAGGAAGAGATCGCTTCGGCTATCATAAACGCGACAAAAACGAAATGAATCGGCAGTTTGTCATTACCGCAGAAAATCTCGAAGTCTGGACTTCACGAGGCGAACTCCTCGTAACGAACCTAAACTTCGCGCTCAGAAAAGGGGACTACCTCCTTCTGAAAGGAGAAAACGGCTCGGGCAAATCCACCGTCGCGCAGACTTTGATGGGTTTCCACCGCCTTTACTCAGGCACCTTACGACTGAATATCGACCGCAAAGACGTCGGTTACCTGCCCCAACTGGGTAATGTCCGCTTTTTTCTCCCATTGACACTTTCCGATATCTTGGGCTTGGAGACTCGAGACACGGAAAGAATGGAGCGTGCCCTGGCATTCGGTCTTCTTGAGCCCACTCAACTCAAACTTTCGTGGAACACCGCAAGCGGCGGAGAAAGACAAAAAACTCTTATTATCCGGGCACTTCTCGAAAACCCGTCTCTCCTGATCCTCGACGAGCCCTTTAACCATCTTGATTCCCCGTCACGAACGAAACTCATGGACGTTTTAAATTCGCTTCTCGACGCTCAAAAGATCGCCCTTCTTCTGATCAGCCACGACGGCGAAATCAACGCGCGTAATCCCTCGCACGTGATCGAACTCGGGAGATCGCTATGACTGAACTTCTCTCGGTTTACCATTGGACGATCGCCGCTGGCGTCTTGACGTCCGTCGCACTAGCTCTTATCGGGTCTCAACTCGCGAGCCGAAGCCAAAGCGTCCAGGCGCTCGTAATCAGCCAAGGTTCGTCACTTGGTGCCGTTGCGGGGTTCGGCTTCTTGCACCTTCTCGACTCCAGCCACGACCACGGGGAGTTTTCTTTGCTCTCTCTTCCTCTTGCCGGAAGCCTTTTGGCCGGTAGCGGAGCTGCTCTCCTTTGCGAAAAAATGATCCGCCCGAGTCTGCCCGCCCGAAACAGCCATTATATCGCGCTCTTTGCCATTTTCCTGAGCCTCACCTATCTGGTAACCGCACTGGTTCCAAGCCTTGAAACGCACATGGCGACCCAGTACTTCGGTGATCTCGCAGTGATCACGGATCGCGAGTCACAACTCTCTCTCGTCATAGCTTTTATCGCCTTGTGTCTACTGGGACACTTTTGGCGAACAATCAGCGCGGCGTCGTTTGAGATCGCAACCTTCGGGCGGGTTCTACCCGGAGGTTCGAAGCCCGCGGTCAATCGTCTTTTTGTCGGGCTTGCCCTTATTACGATCTGCGTTTCGATCCAGTTTATGGGACTTCTCTTTACGATCTCAGCTTTATTTCTTGTCCCGGTGATTCTAAGCCACAAGCTCGAGGGGCTTTGGAACTACACGATCGCAACGGCTTTGATCGCCGCGATTGGTACTGTAAGCGGATTTATCCTCTCTCTTTGGCACGGATCTCTTCCCACCGTCCCGGCCATCACCCTTTCGTTTCTCCTTATCGGCGCGTGCGCGCGTTTAATGCCGGCAGTGAACGGCTTCATGTTTATGAACCGCCGGAGTCTCGGAAACACGGGTGGCAAAGGCCGCAAGACTGAAAAGACCAGCTGAAATCAAGAGAACACCGGACCAACGGGGGGCGGCCTTCATTCCCGGACGCAAAACGGACGAAAGGAGGCCGATGCCGAAACCAAGCGCGGGCACCGTCCCCAGCCAAAACGCCGCCATAAAGAAGGCCCCGCCCCAGGCGGAACCCGTCGCCATAGCGCCGGCGAGGAATGCATAGAGGTGACCACAAGGAAGAAAAACAGTGAGCATTCCCGCGATTATCGCGCCAATCGTCGGTGAAAGGCGAGCGGAAAAGAATTTCCCCCAGAGGCGACGTGAAATCGCCGAAAAGAAATCTCGGGCCGCCCTCGGGACCGGAAGATGGAGACTCCGGTTAAACAAGATCCGAAATCCGGAAAGCATTAAAATGAGCGCGATAATAAGAAGGCTCAGCAGCGAAAGGCCCGGCATCGCCTTGGCCCCGAAACTCACGCTTCCAAGCGCGCCGGCCACACCACCAGCGAAGATGTAAGCGAGGCCGCGCCCGAGCTGGTAGAAAGCGATCCCCTTTCTTCCGGAACGGGAAAAGCTCAAAGACAAAGGCCCGCACATGGCGACGCAATGAACGCTCCCCACAAGGCTCGCTCCCAAAACCGAAAGCGGCACGAGCCAATGAAAAACTTCCATCTCAAGAAAAGGGACCGACAAGCCTGATCTCCTTCTCTGTTATGGTCTCTTTTCTGCTCATTTTGTCTTCATCGCGGATCTTGATCCTGGCTTTGCTTTCTCCGTTCTTGAGCACTTCGCGCGGGAACTGGACGAAAACATCGACTTGCGCCATCGCGCCGGCCTTCAAAGGGTAGGGCCTCAACGCCGTCACGATCTCAACGCCCGCCGTCCTGGATCCTTCATCCACTTCAAAATAGATATCCCGGTCCGACTCACTTTGGTTACTGAGCCGGATTTTAAAGTGGTTGAGAACTTTCGCGTCGGCACCCGTTCCCGTGAATCGGTACGGAGCTTCACGGGCCCTTAAAACCGCGACTTCCAGATCGGGCTTTCCGGCGAGAATCAAAGCTAGGCTCAAAACAGCAAGAATGAAAAGCGTAAAGTAAACCGCCGTACGCACGCGCAGGTTCCGCCGCGGCTTCCCTTCAAGCCCACGTAACGAATCATAGCGGATAAGACCCGTGGGCTTCTTAAGTTTCATCATCACTTCGTCGCAGGCGTCGATACACGAAGTGCAAGCTATGCATTCCATTTGGACACCACGACGGATATCCACCCCCGTCGGACAGACTTGTACGCAGCGATAGCAGTTGACGCAATCGCCGAGTTGAAGTTCGCCAGCCTTGGCTTTCGCCTTCGCTTCCGCAGTCGCCCGAGGTTCGCCTCTTTTCGCGTCATACGCGACAATCATCGAATGCGGGTCCATGAGCACCGATTGGAAGCGGCCATAGGGACAGTTGATGATGCAGAACTGCTCCCGGAACCAGGCGAAGTCGAAATAAATGATGGCTGTCGCGATCAAAATGAAGAGAAAACTTCCCCAGTTTTCAAACGGCGAACTGGTTACCATTCGCGCCAGCCGGTCGGTGCCGACAAAGTAGGCGAGAAAACTGTGCGTGATTATAAGGGCCGCGATAAGATAAAGAGTCCATTTTAAAAGCCGCTTTCTCAGCTTCGTCCAAGTCCAAGGAGCCTCAGCCAGCTTCCGTCGTTCATGACCAGAACCTTCCACCCAACGCTCGATTCGTCGAAAGACCCCGTCGATAAAGACCGTTTGCGGGCAGGCCCAGCCGCACCACACGCGACCCCAAATCGACGTCACGAAAAAGAGCGCGAATCCGGCGATGGCGAAAACAAAAACCAGAAGGGGCGCGTTGTGCGCTCTCAACGACAAACCGAAAATCTCGAAGTGCCGGTGAGCGATGTCGAAGAGCACGGCCTGCTTGCCGTTGATCTTCAGCCAAGGCAAAACGAGGAAAAAGACTATCAGTACAAGCTGCACGCGCGTTCGCCAACGCCTGAACCGGCCTCTGACATCGGCCGGGTAAAGGAAAACCCGGCGCCCTTCGTCATCGGTCGTCGCCAGCCGACTCTCGTGCAGCTCGAACTGATTCATCGCTTAACCCGCTCCTACGATCTTAATTGGCCGGATACTCCGTTCCTTCGGGCGCCTTCGCGTTCGGAGGATTAGAACCCCGAATCGAAAGGATGTACGCCGTAACGTTCATCAACTCGTCGTCCGCGAGCAGACCATCCCACGGCGGCATACCTTTCACAGCTACGCCCTCTCGAATGGTTTTCGCGATTTCAGTCGGGCGTCCCGTGCCGTGAATCCAATAATCATCGGTCAGGTTCGGGCCGATAAGCCCCTGGCCCTGCTCGCCATGGCACGCGGCGCATTTTCCGATGAAAACCTCTTGTCCGTTTTTGATCCGGTCCGGCTGGGACAGGAGAGCCATGTAAACCTCGTCCGTCGCTTCCCCACCCTCCGGAGCTTTCGGCTTCTTCGCCTCGATCTCCTGCATCGTCACCGCGAGTTCCTCACGAAGCGTGGGTCCCCAACCGGTCAGATAATAGAGGCAATAAAAGACCGAGAAGATGATCGTCAGATAAAAGAGCCAGAGCCACCACTGCGGCAACGGATGATCCAGCTCCTGAATTCCATCGTATTCATGGTCCAAAAGGAGTGCTTCTTCGTCCTTTAGAATCTGGTTTTGCGGTTCTTTCAATTGCACTTCGCTCATACGTCGCCTTCCTGGTGAAGAGTTCCTTCATCGAGAGGTATTTGCGCCGCCTTTTCGTAGACGGGACGCCGCCACTTCAAACTCGTAAAAACCACCACACCGACGAAGAAGAGAAAGAAGATGACCAGCGCCGCAGCCGGCAACCAAGGCCATGGAAATTGCGTGAGGATATACTGTTTCATAGTTCAATCCTTCGCCTCGTTCTGTTGGACCGTTCCGGCATCGCCGACTTTAACGTCTTCAAACAGTGCCGGGTTTTTACCGAGACGCTGGAGATACGCGATGAGCGCGATGATCTCGCGGGATTCAAGTTCTTTAATCCCGGTCTCGGCCCCCAGGTTGTCGGCGATTCTCTTCGCCTCCTCGCGGGCGGAAGCCTCCGCATTCGCCACTTCTTCATCCGAATAGGGCACACCGAGCGCCTTCATGACCTCGAACTTCCGCCTGAGCGAAGCAAAGTCGGTCTTGTTCTGGAAGAGCCACGGATAAGCCGGCATGATCGAGTTCGGCGATGTGGAGCGAGGATCGAGCATGTGGCGGAAGTGCCACATGTCAGGATACTTTCCGCCCACGCGAGCCAAGTCAGGACCCGTGCGTTTCGACCCCCACTGGAAGGGACGGTCGTACATCGACTCTTCCGGCATTGAAGCCGCCCCGTAACGGATCACGTCTCCAGGCAAAGTACGGATCATCTGCGAATGGCATGTGTAACAGCCCTCACGGACATAGATGTCGCGTCCCGCGAGCTCAAGAGCTGTATAGGGCTTCACCTTGTCGTTCGATTCGACATAGGTATGGATGACGAGTGTCGGCAGGATCTCGATCACCGAACCGACGAGAATCGAAGCGATAGCGAGCACCGTAAAGGTCGGAACGAGACCTTCCAAACGGCGGTGCCATTTTTCATTCGGAGCCGGGGCCGCCGGTGCGAGCTTCGGAGCACGGTAAAGCTCTACTTTTTCGGTTTTGGGAGCGAGCTGATACGTGCGCCACAGGTTGTAGCACATCACGAAAAATCCGATGAGATAAAGCGTCCCACCGAACGCCCGCGCCCAGTAAAGCGGGACAATACGCAGAACCGTTTCAACGAAGTCGGGGTACACAAGACGCCCGCTTTCGTCGATCGCTTGAAGCATAAGGCCCTGAGTTATACCCGATGTCCACATCGAGATGATGTAGATCAAGATTCCGATGGTGCCGATCCAGAAGTGGATGTTCGCCAAACGCTTCGAGTAGAGTTCGGTCTTAAAGATCTTCGGTACCAGGTAATAGAGCATACCGAAGGTCAAGAAGCCGTTCCAACCGAGAGCCCCTCCGTGAACGTGCGCGATGATCCAGTCGGTATAGTGTCCGAGTGCCGAAACCGACTTGATCGAAAGCATCGGTCCCTCGAAGGTCGACATTCCGTAGAACGTCACAGCGACGGCGAGAAACTTAAGGATCGGTTCCGTACGGACTTTGTCCCAAATGCCTCTCAGTGTAAGAAGGCCGTTGATCATTCCTCCCCAGCTCGGCGCAATGAGCATGAGCGAGAAAACCATTCCGAGCGTTTGCGCCCAGTCCGGCAAAGCGGTGTGCAGAAGGTGGTGCGGTCCTGCCCAGATATAGATGAAGACGAGCGACCAGAAGTGCACGATCGAAAGCCGGTAGCTATAGATTGGACGGTTCGCTGCTTTGGGAACGAAGTAGTACATGAGCCCCAAGAACGGCGTCGTCAGGAAGAAGGCGACCGCGTTATGCCCGTACCACCATTGCACGAGGGCGTCTTGGACGCCCGCGTACACCGGATAGCTTTGGAACCATCCGACGGGGATTTCGATCGAGTTCACAATGTGAAGAACCGCGACCGTCACGATCGTCGCGATGTAGAACCAAAGCGCGACGTACATGTGACGCTCACGGCGATTGCGAAGCGTACCGAAGAAGTTGACCGCAAAGACAACCCAGACGAGCGTGATCAATAAATCGATCGGCCACTCAAGTTCCGCATATTCTTTACTTTGCGTGAGCCCCAACGGCAGTGTGACGGCCGCGGCGACGATAATCAACTGCCAACCCCAGAAATGAATCCGGCTTAATACATCGCTCCACATCCGCGTCTTACAAAGCCTTTGAGTGGAGTAATAGATACCGGCGAAGATCGCGTTACCGGCGAACGCGAAGATCGCGGCGTTCGTATGAAGCGGCCGGATCCGGCCGAACGTCAGCCAGCTGATGCCCAGATTTAGGCGCCAGTTGGCCAACTGCAACGCGGCGACGAGACCGACGAGGAAAGCAACCCCTCCCCATACAACCGTCGCCAGCATGAACTTCTTTACAATGTCGTCATCGTAGGAAAACGTCTCGATCACGTTTTCGCTGTGCTTCTCTCGCTCAGTTGCCATTTCTTGTTCCCTTCCTTTGTTCCAATTCGTCGTCAAAAAGCATTCGATGAGCCGGCGTTTCGAGTTCATCGAACTGCCCCTTCATCGCCGCGACGATGAAGCTCAGCAAAAAACCGACGCCCAAAGCGAGAGCGATCGGCAGAAGAAAATAAAGGATATTCATGGCCGCTCCCCTCCCTGTTTCATGAACCGGTTTCCGGTTGAAAGCGCTGACAACAACACAATGATGGAGCTCGTCGGCATCAAAACGGCAGCCAGAAGCGGCGTCATGTAACCGCCGAGAGCCAGCACGCCGCTCAGGAGATTGAAGCCGGCCGAAAAAACCAGATTGCGGCGAATCGCATTGCGGGTGGCGCGCGCGATCTTAAAAAGCCGTGGCAAAATGGCGAGGTTTTCGCTCATTAGATATACGTCGGCCGCGCGGAAACTGACGTCGATGCTGCCACGAACGGCGATCCCCACAGAAGCCGATGCCAAAGCCGCGGCATCATTGGCGCCGTCTCCGATCATCGCGGCCGAGATTCCGTATTTCTTAAGAATTTGGGATTTTTCCTCAGGTGTGGCTTGCGCGATCGCTTCGTCGGCTTTCAAGCCGATCTTACGCGCGCAATCTTCGACCACTTCTTTGCGGTCTCCCGAAAGCAATTGCACCGAGTAGCCCTCTTTCCGGGTCCATTCGATCAGTTCCGGCGCACCCTTGCGAATATCATCGCCGATTTCGAATACAGCGAGAACTTCGTCGCCGGAGCAAAGCTCGTATTTCGCTTTGATCTGTTTGAAGCCTTCGCTCTTCACATCGGGCGCGCACGGACGGATGAAGTAAAGCCGTCCGTCGATCCGCCCTTCAATTCCGCCGGAAGGAAGCGGTTTCACATCAGTTGCGGTGCCGGGCTTAAAGCCGAGTTCTTCTACCGCTTTCACAAGCGCGCGCGCCACGGGATGGGGCTGCCCGTTTTCAATACTTGCGACAGCCTGAAGGTGTTTGCGATTCGACTCGGTGACGGCGATCGTAAGCACGCGCATATCGCCTGATGTGAGCGTTCCTGTTTTGTCAAAGACCAGGCGCCGGATTTTCGTCAGCCGCTCAAGAGCGTTCCCGTCTTTAATGACCATTCCGTTTCTCGCGGCCGCGCGAATCGCGAGGCTCACCGAAAGCGGAATCGCCATCCCGAAAACGCACGGGCACGTGACGATAACAAGCGCCAGAGCGCGCATGAACCCTTCATGCGGATTTGTCGGCAGAAAGTAGAGCGCGACACCGACGGCAAGAGCCATCACGATCCCGACAAACCAGCGCGAAACGCGATCGGCGAAGAGAATAATTGACGATTTTGCGCGCGAGGAACGCTCAGTATCGCGAAGAATCGAAGCAAGCCGTGATTCGGACGCGGGCCTCAGAACCCGCATAACCCATCGGCCGACGAGGTTGCGGCTTCCGGCCTCAACCTCACGACCCACGTGCACTTCTTCGGCGTCGGACTCTCCCGTGAGAGCCGCGACCTGGTAAAAACCTTCGCCCGAAACGACGACGCCGTCGATCGGGATGTTCATCTCCCCCGAAATCTCAATGAGGTCTCCTTCTTTCAGCGAGAGAGTGCTCACGCGTTCGCGTGCGCCGTCGGGGCTCAGGCGCACGACCGTCCCTAGAAGAAGTTCGTCTTCGAGATGCGAAACATCGAGATGGTTCTCCTGAACGCTTTTAAGCCAAAAGCGGCTCGAAAGAAGAAGGAAAACCAACATGCTGAGCGAATCGAAATAGAGCGTGTCCTCCCCGTTCCAAAGACCAATGAGGCTGATGATAATTCCGGCGACGAGTGCCGCGACGATCGGTACGTCGATATTGAGCCGCCGAGAACGAATCGCGCCGAAGGCACTCTGATAAAAAGGCCACGCACAATAGGTCAGAACAGGCAGCGCCAGAAGAGCCGTCAACCACCGGAAATAGGTCGCGACGACGCCCTCCGCTCCGCCATAAAGCGAAACCGCAAGAATCATGATATTGCCCGTCGCCGCCGCGGCCACCCCGATCCGGATCAGATCGCGCCGGCGCTCACGGCGACGCAAGGCTTTCGCCGAATCGGCGTCCATCACGGGATGCGGAGGATACCCGAGACCGTTGAGAGCGCGCGCGATCGAAGCGAACGACCCGCCTTCGACTCGCGTCACTTCGATCGTCGACGAACTCATATTCACGAACGCCGATTCGGCGTCACTACAGAAGTCGGGAAGCTTTTCAAGAAGCCACACGCACGCGCTGCAATTCATGCCTTCAAGAAAGAAGAGCATGCGGCGACCGTCGGTGCTCGCCCGACGAACGAATTCGGGATCGTCACAAAACTCATAAGTCTCCGACGATACGCGGGCCGGGATCGGGCAAGTTGGAGGGTTTTCTTGGCGCAACCGATAATATTCATCCAAACCGTGCGAACGAATGAGTCCGTAAACAAATTCGCAGCCGTGACAACAAAACTTTTGCGAAGGGCTCTTCGGAAAAAACTTCAACCCGCAGTGTTCACATGCCGCCGCTTGGTATTGAACAGCTTCCGTCGCGCTCATTGAAACTCCACGTTGCTTAACACCGTCGAAGGAACACCCAGCGGCGTCTTCGAAATGTATTCGGCGATCGTCATGCGATAGTCGCTCCCGCTCGGGCCCTGCAGAAAGTTCCTTAAAAGCCCCATCAAGTCTTCATAGGTGATGATGCCGACGATCCTGTCCTTCTCGACGACAAGACATGAATAGACTTTCGAGCGGAGCATGATCTCAATCGCTTCGTTCACTTTTTCATCGATCGAAATGGTCTTGAGCGTCGTCGACATGTACTCCCGGACATGAGCCCCCTGAACAAAGCGAATGTTTTCGACGCCTACGTTGGCGACGTCGAACACGGGTTCACTCGCCCGAATGATGTCGGCATCGGAAATGATGCCGACCACCATTCCGTCGGAGTTTGCGACGGGCAAATGGCGAACGCCATGCTTCTTCATCAGCTGGACCGCGGACTCCAACGTCTCCATTGTCCCGATGGTGGGAAGATGGGTTCTCATTCACTCCTCTGTCTGACAAACTTCGACAGAGTGCGCTTGAGCAAGGGGCGTGCCGACTTAAACTCGGCTGATTTCGAGAATAAGAGCGGAATATTCACGACGCTTGCCGAAATGTCCCGTTGAGCAATTTCGGCATGACAAAATGTCCATGATGTGACGCTCCGTAATCACGGAGCCTTGGGAATGTTGATAAAGACCGTGGTTCCTTTTCCTTCCTGGCTTTCGATCTTCATGGAGCCGCCCCACGACTGAACGATCCACAAAGACGTCGCAAGTCCCAGTCCCGTACCGACGTCTTGCTTCGTCGTAAAAAAGGGCCGGAACATATTGGAGAGGTTGTCCGCCGGAATGCCGCACCCTGTGTCTTCCACCGAGATCAGCCACCGCGCGCCCAAATCCTGCGCGTCAATACGGATGAGGTGTCCGTCATTCCGGCCGTCCACCTTTGCCGCCTGAATGGCATGAATGGAGTTGATGATCACGTTCAGCAGTACTTGATGCAGCTTCTGCAACTGCCCGATGACTTGAACCTCATTCTCGTTCCCGATACTGTTTATAACTTCGATGTTTCCTTTACGAAGTTCGTGGGCAACCAGATCCAAAACGTCCGAAACCGCCCGATTCACCGAGACCGTGCCGATTTGCTCGGAATGATCTCCTCGTGCAAGATTGAGAAGTGAGCGGATGAGGTGCGACACGCGATCGATTTGCGAAAGAATCACGTTGACGTTTTTCTTAACCGCCTCGTTCTCGCCGACTTGCATCGCCAAGTATTCGGCGCGCCCTCGGATAACCCCGAGAGGCGTGCCGATTTCATGAGCCAGGCTTGACGCCAAAAGCCCGATCGACGCCATCCGGTCGTGAGACACCGCCTGCTCCCGCATATGGGTGCGGTAGATGGCGTAGCGGATCGAACGTTCGAGAAGATAAGTACTGATTTGCGATTTCTCGAGGTAGTCGGCCGCACCGATCGCCATCGCTTCGCGGTCGGCATCACGGTCATTAAATCCCGTTAATAAGATCATCGGCCCCCGGTTGCCGCGGTTTTGCGCCTCGCGGATAAGATCGAATCCCGTTCTCGAACCCAGACGATAATCGATCAAATAGACGTCGTGAGCGCGTGCCGCGATCGTTTCAAGAGCCTCCTCGAAGTTTCCGATCCAATCGAGTTTAAACTCGTTTTCTTTCGCTTCGGCCAATAGATCTCGAATGATGATGAAATCATCCTGATCGTCATCAACCAAGAGAACGTGTATCGGCCGAACCTTCATCATTCTTCCCCTCGTGCAAAGGCTAACGAATGGTTTTAACCCAATAACGGCGCAAGTCGCGCGCGATCGAGACGAGGCCGTCGAACGTATCCGGCTTCGTGATGAACGAGTTCGCCCCCAAACCGGACGTTTTCACGATATCTTCCTCGGCTTTCGAAGTGGTCAGAATCACCACGGGAAGATCGGTGAAGTTCGGGTTCGAGCGGACTTCGGCCAAAGCTTCCCGCCCGTCTTTTTTCGGCATATTCAAATCCAGAAGGACCAGGTCAGGACGAGGGTGTTTTTCGGCATCCGCGAACTTCCCTCGGTTTTCCAAGTAATCCAATAGCTCTTCGCCGTCGGTGACGAACTTGATTTCGCTCACCCACTCGTTTTCGGCAAAAACTTCCGCAAGCATGGCGCGATCTTCGGGATCGTCATCCGCAATCAAAAGCGTTACCGGTCTTGCTGACATATCATTCTCCCGTCTTTTCGTGGTTCACTGGAAGCTGGATGAAGAACGTGCTTCCGTGTCCCGGTCGGCTTGTCGCAGTGATCGTACCACCGTGCCGTTCGACGATTCGTCTTGCCACTGCAAGCCCGACACCCGTCCCCTCATATTCATTCCGTCCATGCAGGCGCTGAAAGATCGAAAAGATCCTTTCTCGATGACGCTCGTCGAACCCGATCCCGTTATCTCTCACGGAAATAATCCACTTGTCGTCTTCCTGCCGCGCCGAAACCTCGATCTCCGGAGGGACATCCGGTTTATGAAACTTAAGAGCGTTGCCGATTACGTTCTGGAAAACCTGCCGCATTTGGGACTCGTCCGCTTCGACATCCGGCAGGGGCCCGACGTTGATACGAGCACCCGTCTGCTCAATCCGGACTTCAAGGTCCGAAAGAACGCCTTTCACGACCTCGTTGAGGTCGACTTTCGCGAAAGCGCGCGCACCTGAATGAACGCGCGAATAACTTAAGAGATCGTCGATCAAGGTCCGCATCCTCGCGGCGGCGTTCAACATGCGGTCGAGATAATCGCGACCGTCCGGTGGAAGAAGATCGCCGCACTTCGACTTCAGCCGGTCGCCGAAGGTCAAAATCTTTCGGAGCGGTTCTTGCAGATCGTGGGCGGCGATCGAAGCGAAATCCTGTAGCTCGCGGTTACTGCGCTCGAGCTTCGCCGCGTAAATTTTCAAACGTTCTTCGGCGATCTTTCTCCGGCTGATCTCAAAGCGGATGGAGACGTATTGATACGGTTTACCGGATTCGTCGAGAAACGGAACGATCGTCGTGTGGACCCAGTAAAACGTACCGTCCTTCGCCCGGTTACGGATTTCACCGACCCAGACCTTCCCGCTCGAAATGGTCTTCCACATATCGACGAAAAACTCTTTCGGATGGTAACCGGAATTCAAAATGCGGTGGTTTTTCCCGAGAAGCTCTTCTCGCGAGTACTTCGAGATCTCGCAGAATTTCTCATTGACGTGGATAATCGTGCCCGCGCGGTCGGTGATCGCCACGATAGCGGATTGGTCGAGAGCAGCCCGGATGCTCCTGAGTTCACGCTCCGTCTCACTCATTATCGGGGTCAACTCCTTCGCCATCGTCCGTCACCCAACCGAATTCACGCTCTTTCCGATAAAGCGTCCGCCGGCTCACGCCTAGAATTCGCGCCGCCTTCTCCTTCTTCCACCCGGTCTTCTCAAGAACAAAGCGCATGTAACGCTTTTCCAATTCCTCGAGAGTCACGAGCTTCTGCGCCGCGCTCGCGAAGACTTCCTCGGACTCGTCAACGGGAGCCACTTGAGGCAGATCGCTTTCGTCGATCCATTCACCTTTGGCCAAAACCACGCAACGCTCAATCACATTTTCAAGTTCACGGACGTTTCCTTCCCATGGAAGGTCCATCATTTTTGCCATGGCTTCTTTCGTGAAGCCGCGTACCCGCGCCCCGTTCTCGGCTGAATATTTTTGCAAGAAATATTCCGCCAAAAGCGGGATATCTTCTTTCCGATGCCGGAGAGGCGGAAGAACGATCGGAATCACCGCCAAACGATAATAAAGGTCTTCGCGAAACGTTCCGTTCTTAATGGCGAGCTTCAGATCTTTATGGGTCGCTGCCAAAATCCGAACATCAATGGGCCTGTCTACATTGTCGCCGACAGCCCGGATTTTCTTCTCCTGGATCACCCTTAACAGTTTGGCCTGGAGATTCATATCCATGTCGCCGATCTCATCGAGAAAGAGCGTTCCTCCGTCAGCTTCTTCAAATAGCCCGCGCTTTCTTTGAATGGCGCCGGTAAAAGCTCCCTTCGCGTGACCGAAGAGCTCCGACTCAAGAAGCGTGTCGGGGATCGCCGTGCAGTTGATCGCGACAAACGGTTTTTTCGCGCGCGGCCCCAGCTCATGAATCGCCCGCGCCACCCGCTCTTTCCCAGTACCGCTCTCACCCGTAATGAGGATATTGGCGCTTGCAGGCGCCACGCGTCTAATCAGGTCAAAGACTTCCTGCATGCTGAGGCTTTTACCAATGATGCCGGCAAACGAATGGGTCTGCCGGACCCCCTCCCGCAGAATCGTGTTCTCACGCTTCAACTGCTGGAACTCAAGCGCCCGGTCGACCGTGACACTGAGTTCCTCAAGTTTGAAGGGCTTCACGATGTAATCGTAGGCGCCTCGGCGAATGGCTTCGATCGCCGTTTCAATACTCCCAAAAGCAGTAATGAGAATAACGGGAATCTTGTCGTTGAGACGCCGGAAGCGTGCCGCAAAATCCAACCCGGAAATTCCCGGCATGTTGATATCCGAGATTACGAGATGGACCTCGTCTTCGTCAGCAACGGGACTTTCAAACCTTGCCAACGCATCTTTTGCGTTCGGAAACTCCGTGACCCGAAATCCCCGTCCCGTAAAGAAGTCCTTCAATAATTCCCGCATTTCGCGGTCGTCATCGATGACGACGATATGAGGCGCTCCATTCGACATTAAACTTCCCTTATACGGATGAGAAGACGTTCCTGTGCTTAACACGCCCCGCGTCGCATGTCATCAGCGGATACCCTTTGGGTCGATTTGTCCAGGCTTGGACAGGATGTCCCGAACCGCGCTCTCACCGTGTCTTATTTTTAGTTAGGCATGGGCTCACTCCTTGCACTGCCTAAGGATGACTGGTCACCCAGACCAAAGAAAGGTGAGGACTATGACAATCAGCGTGAACCCCGAAAGCATCCCGCTCGCTCCGGAATCGCAAATGAGAATCGAGGAGCTTCTCGGTAAACTCAGCATCCATCTTTCTGAAGGTGCCGACCTCCGCATGTTCATCAAACCGCTGGAGCGCGACACCTTCAAAATTCTCATTCACGTGCGCGACCACCAGCACGACTTCGTGTACGAGACCACGGGGTCGAGCATCCTCCACCTCACTCGAGAGGCGGTGACTCACATCAGAAGGAGGTTGATCGAGTCGAAGGAAAGATTCATTAGCGAAAGACGATACAAAGACGCTCATCGTCCGACAGGATGAGTTCCCCTCCCAAACGGGGTACTGGCACTAACCAGTACCCTCCCCTCTTAGAAAACCTCTTGAAGTTTCTTCACACAAAAATCCGAGAAGGTTTTGATTCTCCTTGGGATTTCCTTTTGCGTAGGGAAAACGATCTGAATCGGCGCCCCCTCGCCTCGCCAGGACTTGAAGACATGCACAAGTTTACCGGAACGCAAATGAGGCTCCGCGAGAAAGCGCGGAACGAACCCGACGCCATGCCCCCGAACGACGAGGTCGCAAACGGCTAAAAAGTTATTCGCCACCATCGCCGGCTTAATTTTCAGAGAGAGCTTGGTCTTTCCCGATTGCAACCGCCACTGCTGGCCGCGAAGGGTCGTGCCGAAGCCCACACACGGAAAAGCCGTTAACCCATCAGGCCCCGACAGCGAATTCAGTGATTCAAGCATCTCTGGAGCTGTGACGATTATCATCTCGATAGAACCGGCTTTTCTCTGACGGAGACTGCTGTCTTTAAGCCGGCCCGGCCGGATCGCGACATCAATCCCCTCCGCCACGAGATCCAAGATTTCGTTCGTGTACAAGATTTCGAAACTGATCTTCGGATAAAGCTTTTTGAAATCACTGAGCACACCGGTCATCACATACACCCCGATGTCGTCGGGTGCAGTGATCCGGATCGTACCCGAGATCTCCTCCTCGGAACTCGTGATCCCGATCAAAGAGTTCTGGATTTCCGAAAATCCGTTCTTTGCCCCCTCGTAAAGAAGCCGTCCTGCTGCTGTGAGTTGAAATTGTCGCGTCGTGCGATAGACAAGCTGCTGCCCGACCTCTTTTTCCAAGAGCGAAAGATTCCGGCTCACGACCGACTTTGGAACCCCCAACCCCCGAGCCGCCCGACTGATATTACCGGATTCTACCACCTTCACGAACTGAAGGAGTCTGTTCATGTCGATCGGAATCATGAGTCAAAAATCCTTTATTGTTCGTTTTTTTTGAACAATGTTTTTCAATATACTCGTCTAATAAGACGCTCAAAACAAAGCGATACTATGTATCGTCCTTAACCACCCTAATTATTTCATTCAGGAGTAGTTCGAATGAAAACGATGAAGCTCTTGTCTCTTTCGACCCTTGCGACTCTCGTCGCGTCGGTTGCGGTTGCTTCGACTTCGTATCAACCGGGTAAGTACGAAATCGACACCGCTCACTCTTCCGTCGGCTTTGAAGTCCCGCACCTGGTGATTTCAAGCGTCGAAGGCAAGTTCACCACGTTCATCGGTACGATCGATCTCAACAAAAACCTGGAAAAGTCGAAAGTCGAAGTGACGATCGATCCGAAATCGATCGACACGGGCAACAGCAAGCGTGACGACCATCTGAGAAGCGCCGACTTCTTCGACGTCGAGAAGGCTCCGAAAATGACGTTCAAAAGCACGTCGGTGAAAGGTACACCCGACAACTTCGAGATCGTCGGCGACCTTACGATGAAAGGCGTCACCAAAAAAGTTACTCTGAAAGGCAAATACCTCGGCACCGTTAAAGACGGCTTCGGCAACGAGAAAACCGCGTTCGTCGCTGAGACGCAACTCAATCGCAAAGACTTCGGCCTGAACTGGAACTCGATGGTCGAAGCCGGCCCGGTTGTCGGCGACACGGTCACGGTCCGCCTGAAAATCCAAGCCGCTAAGAAGTAATTGAAACCAACCTTCCTAGGCCGGTTCCGAGTCATCTCGGAATCGGCCTTTTTATTTGCTCGGACGGGTCAAAATAAAGACCGACACGCCGACCATTACGACGATCAAAACCGACGTGAGCCACATCTTATCGACCTTAAGCCACATAAAGACGAGCGAGAGAGCAATCATCGAAACAGCCAAGATCTTTGTTGGAAGAGCGATCGCTCTTCTTTCATCCCAATCTCGGAGTGCCTGCCCGATCTTGGGCTGCCGATAGAGCCACGCATGGGCTTTCGGGGAACTTTTCAGGAAACACCATGCCGAAAGGATTAGAAACGGGGTCGTAGGCAACAACGGTAAAAAAGCGCCCACCACCCCGAGAGCAACCGAAACAACCCCCAGAGCGAAAAGGAATCGACGAAGAATCCCATTACGCACGACCGCCATCGAGTCCCACTTATGACGTCACGCTTTGACTGACCTTTTCGTCCTCCCGAGTCACGTTCACGACCTTAATTTCCTTTTCCTTACCACCAGGGAGCGGCCACTTGATTGTCTGCCCCACACGAAGCCCGATCAGAGCAGCCCCAACGGGCGCCAGAACGGAAATCTTGTTTTCTGCGATGTTCGCATCAAACGGATAGACCAATGTCACCTGATTCGTTTTATTGGTGGCCAGGTCCAGGAATGTCACGGTCGTGTTCATCGCAACGACGTCGACCGGCAGCTGATCGTCAGGAACCACCTTCGCGCGATCCAGTTCGGTCTGGAGAAACTCCTGCACCTCTTCCGTCGCACCGCCGATCATCGAAGAAATCCTCTGAAAATCCGTTTCCCTAAGAATCAAATCCTGATTCGCTTCCATAAAAGCCATCCTTTTCGCCTTAAAGTTGAGAAAATGAGTGGTTAAGGTGAACTCGTGAGGCGGCTGATGGAGGCCAAGTGCCTGATCAACCGCCGATAGAAATAAACTTCAGCCCCGACCCGAACGATCGAGTTATGGAAAAAGGATTCGAATGAGACGCAAGGGCTAAGGTTTTCACTTCCTCTCCATAATAGGCCGATTTGTCCCAATCTTCAAGTTACCATTTCTTAATACAGGACGGACCGCCCGCCCGCTCGTTTCACGCGCCGAGCCCGCCAAGTAAATGAATCGTATTCTGTGGCCCAGAAAAATACGACGCACGCCCCCAGAATAACCACAGGATCCTTTCGCGCGTTTTGGCAGCGGAAAAGCCGTGTCTCAAATGAAAACGAAAAACTCAGCTTCTAAATAAATTCAGTTACGGCACAACTGACTTTCGTTGCGTTTCCACGCCCTAAGTGATCCATCAATTTGTCGCAGGACAAGTTATTCATTCACTCTTCCGCGTCCACCCCTTGCGGAAACGGAGGATTGACCGCAACGTGATGATCGGTGCACACGGCCGGACCATTGACCGACGTCAAACACGCTCGCAGCACCGCATTCATGGATGCCGTCTCCGTAATCTGCGCGGTTTCAATAATCTCTAAAGATCCATGCGCCGGAGCGGACAGAAACAGCCAAATAATCGTCAAAAGCTCCTGATAGGCAACGACATTCTGCGACGGTTCAAAAACCATCGGAGTAATAATCAACGGTGTATAATAGGTCAAAGTCAGATTCTCTGTTGGACACGGGCTCCAGTTATAAATCCGCAACCGAAACTTCACCTCTTGCCCCTCGCGGACATGGCGAGGACCGACGATTTGGATCCCGTATGAAGCCTGACATGATCCAGGCGATTCCGCCGCCGCCGGGATCGCAAGACAAAGAAAAATGATTCCGAAGACCAAAGGAAGAACACGTCTCATACCCCCTCCACATAGATGGGTAAGGGTACGAGCAAACGATATGCCACGGTGAAACTTGGGCTTTCCCCTCGAACAACGAGCAAGACGCGAACGTTTTGCGCAGATTGAGCGCCCCTTGGGAGTCTCAAGGGGAAACTTGCCCCGTGTGCGATTTCATCCATTCTCGCCAGCACATTAAAACCGCTCGAGGTCTTTCCCCGAGCGGTTTTTTCTTTGTCTGGCGTTCGTCCTTTTATTCGCAAGTCAGACAGAGATCAGCAAAAGGAGTGAAGCCTTTAAACTTCCCGCTCCAAACAACCGCATTCATAGTTCCGCGTCTCGGCCGGGGGTCGAGACCACAAGCTGCGATGAATAATTCCTTACCCTCCGCCTCACTTCGCTCGGTTGTATAGAGACGAGGACGACCACTGTTCGTCAGATACGAATCAGTCGCCGCCACGATCACAGCGCCGGAAAACTTATCGACGATCAACGCTTCGCGCGTGTGGTTATCGTGAGTCACTTGATAGGCCTTACCCGTTCTCACCTCAACGCAGTTCCAGTGGGTGCTGTACGCGAGCGCATGCGATGACAAAGCGAGCGTCGCGACAGCCGTCAGGATCGCCTTCATATTTCCTCCCCGCTTTACCACGCCATGGGTGCAAAGGGCGTTCCGCGCATCTCGTTGCCCGCATGCCAATAAATCGGGCTACACTCCACTCCCCCCCCTCCACTCCATCAGCCAAAATTTTCAGCGAGCGGAATTTCTTACAAGTTGTAGGGAGCGATTCTTCGAGCAAGAGGCAGCCGGAAAACCCTCTGGAATTCACCTTCCCATATCGCCGGGGATGCGCGTCCGAAATTGGCATGGCTCAAATGCGGCTATGAGCCGTCGCTGAATCAAACAAGAATTGGCGGTCAAAAAATGTTCAAACTGGCTCACTATCGTGGGGATGACCGGAAAAAGTCGAAAAACAAGAGTCGGTTTGAGCCCTTAGGATCATCAACATTAAAGTGAGCCAGTTTAAAAATGTTCGTTTGGAAGCTAAACA
>CALBDW010000007.1 GCA_937927435.1 uncultured Bdellovibrionales bacterium | reverse complement strand
CCGCCCTTCAATTCGACGTGCAACTTCCATTTGTCTTTCAAGTGGCCGGGCGGTTGCGCCCCTCCCTCGAACATCGTTTGCCGGTGGTGAGGACCGTGCTTAAGAACTTCACCCCGGTTCTCGTGAGCCGCGGCGTCGTCCAAGTGAGCGCTTTCATCGACGGCATTATCGCGAGCTTTCTGGGCGCGGCCGCCGTTGCGAGCCTGGCCTACGCGCAAACGCTTTATCTCTTACCGATCAGTCTTTTCGGAATGGCCGTCGCCGCCGCGGAACTTCCGGAAATGTCCGAGCGCGCGGGAGACAAGAGCGAGAAAGCTCTCGCTCGGCTTCACGAACGAATCCGAAACGGATGCCACCGCATCGCGTTTTTTGTGATTCCGTCATGTTTCGCGTTCGTTCTTCTCGGCCGCGAAGTTATTACGTTGATTTTTCAGTCGGGGGAGTTCGGAAGCGAAGACACCCTCTACGTTTGGTATATCTTGGCTGCGCTTGCTCTGGGACTCATGGCGACGACCTGGGGACGTCTTTTCTCCTCAGCCTTCTATGCTCTCGGTGACACGAAAACGCCGCTTAAAATCGCCCTCGTGCGCGTGGCATTTTCAATTCTTTTCGGTTTTATGTTGGCCTTTCCCCTTCGCCGGCACATTGTCGCGTTTTTCTCATCCGTTCCAGGACTCAGAATGCCGCAAATAGCGGAGATCGATTTGGGATTGGGAGCGGTCGGACTCGCTCTCGCCACCACGCTTTCGGGCTGGATCGAATTTTCGGTTTTGAGCCGTGCCCTCTCCCAACGAATCGGGCGCTCGCGAATCTCAACCCGTCTGGTCATTAAAACCGTGGCGGCCGCTCTCGCCGCCGCGCTCATCGCGGTTTTCAGCTCAAGCTTTCTTGCACAGGTTGTTTCCGCCGCATCCCTCCGGGCCGCCCTTGTTCTCGTGATCTATGGGATCGCGTATCTCGTTCTTGCCGTCGCCTTTAGGATCGACGAAGTCCACCACCTCATCGCCAAGATCAGGCGGCGGATCGGTTGATCAGAACATCTTCGGGTTTTCGCCGCCGTAAGCGTAAACCAACGAACCCCCGTCAAGTCTGTCGATGATCCGCTTGAGCACTCTGCGGTCGACCGCGGGGCAACCCCAGCTGCGGCCGGCGGTTTTCGTCTTCTCGTTCACGTAGTTGGCAGCGTGAACAACGACAGCACGTTCGTCCGCGTTGCTATTGGTCTTCGAAAGGCCTTCAAGTCGAAGCGAAAGTCCATTCTTCCCTTTGTACGTTCCTTTCGCGCGAAAGAAACCGACGGAGCTCGCGTGCGTTCCGGAGCGGTTCGAGAAACGGACCGCCCAACCGGTTTTTTTCGGGTCGGAGCCTTTCCCATGCGCCGTCAAATAGCTTTCGACTTTCCCGGTCTTAAGATCGATCACGAAGAAGCGCGGCTTACTCGCGTGAATCGTGTAGTCGATGATCGCCATGTACGATTGGTTGTGAAACTGAGCCGAATTCTTTTTCAGGTAATCCAATGCGCGTTTCAGGACAGGGCGAGATATTTTCTTCGTCGGATCGATGTGGCTGAAGTCCGACGCGTTGGCGTATCCGGATGCAAAAGTCAGTGAGGCGGTTAAGAAAACGATTGCGAGTCTTAGCATATTCATCTTCTTCCTCCTCCCTTCTTCAAAAAAGCAGGGCAAAGAATATGCTACGCAACGCGCAAATTCGAACTGATTCTGACCGTCTCGAAAATTTTTGAATATCGCCCGCTTTTAGCGACAAAAATCGTCCAAGTTGCAGATCCAACGCTCAACATTTGCTGAAATTGCGGATACGTTGTCTGTGTTCGTTTGGAAAGGAAACACAAATGCTGCCGAAACCGACTGACAATCTGATTTCGATGATCGGCAAAACGCCGATGGTTCAACTGACAAAGTTTGACACCGGTCCTTGTCAACTTTTCGTGAAACTCGAAAACCAAAACCCGGGCGGATCGATCAAAGACCGCATGGCGCTCGCCATGATCGAAGCCGCCGAAAAAAACGGTGAACTCAAGCCCGGCGGCACGATCATCGAAGCGACGGCCGGAAACACAGGGCTCGGTCTTGCGCTCGTCGCCGCTCAAAAAGGTTACCGTCTCATTCTCGTCATTCCCGACAAAATGAGTAAGGAGAAAGTCTTCCATCTTAAAGCGATGGGGGCCGAGATCGTCATGACCCGTTCCGATGTCGGCAAAGGACATCCGGAGTATTACCAAGACCTGGCGGCCAGCATCGCGAAGAAAACCGGCGCCTTCTTCATCAACCAATTCGAAAACCCGGCGAACCCTTTGGCGCACGAACTCACGACGGGCCCCGAAATCTTCGAGCAGATGGAAGGACGTGTGGACGCGGTCGTCGCCGGCGTCGGCAGCGGAGGAACTCTCACGGGACTTTCGCGCTATTTCGCCAAGGTCTCCCCCAACACGGAAATCGTACTCGCGGACCCGCGAGGCTCGGTCCTTGTCGATTACATCAAAACCGGAAAATTCAACGAAGCGGGTTCCTGGCTCGTTGAAGGTATCGGTGAAGACTTCATTCCGAAAGTGGCCGATCTTTCGCGCGTGAAAACCGGCTATTCGATCTCCGACGCGGAAAGCTTCGAAACGGCACGCGAACTTCTCCGCCGCGAAGGGATTCTCGCAGGTTCCTCGAGCGGGACGCTCCTTGCCGCTGCTCTCCGGTACTGCCGTGAGCAGATAACCCCGAAGCGCGTGGTCACCTTCATCTGCGATAGCGGAAACAAATACCTCTCCAAGATGTTCAATGATTATTGGATGATCGACCAGGGTTTCTTGAAGCGCGAAACCTACGGAGATTTGCGCGACTTGATCGCCCGCCGCCACTCCAGCGGTGACACGATCACAGTCCGTCCCGAAGACACACTCCAGATCGCGTACAACCGGATGAAACTCTATGAAATCTCGCAACTTCCCGTACTGGAGGGGTCGAAACTCGTCGGTCTCATCGACGACGCGAGCGTTCTTTTAGCGACATTCGGGAATGAAGAGAATTTCCAGGCTCCTGTAAGCTCCGCAATGAAAAAAGACTTCCCGAGAGTCGATGTAAAAACCGAGGTTTCGCAACTCTTGCCCATTCTCGAAAAAAGCAACGCCGCGGCCGTGACCGAAGAAGAAACGTTCCTCGGGCTCATCACGCGGATTGATGTCCTGAACTTCCTCCGACGGAAGACGGTTTAAGCACTCCGACCGCAAGTTTTTTAAGCCCGCTCTTCTCTGAGGGCGGGCGAACCTTCCTTAACGATTTTTGTCCCCGTCTCATAACCTTCGTGACGGAATTCGTCGCCTATCACTGTTTCCAATAGCCGCGAACTGCAAATTAAGCGCGAAAGAGCCGTGACTCAGCTTGGCAAGCACCATGCTTACGCATGAGTGAGCTCGACGACGTCAAGTCGAAGCATGAAGGCGAGACGTGTCGGGTATCTTCAACGGAACGTATAAACGAGGAAGGTTAATATGAAGAACTTTGTTAAGCTCACGCTTTCATGTCTGGGCTTGGCGCTCACACTCGCCGCTTGCGGTAAAAACGATGGAGGAGGCAGCACCGCCGCAACGCCGACGTGCCAAGCGGGCTATGTTTGGAACGGTTCCGCATGCGTCTATAGCTACGGCTATAACTACAACTGCCCGTCTGGTCAGGTGCAAACTCAATACGGTTGCTTACCTCAGTGTCCTGGCAATCCGACGTATGGTCAAATGACGAACGGTCAATGCGTTCCGCCCGTTGCGACTTACCCGGGTTATAGCTACGGTCCCCAGTATGGTTGGCCGTATTACGGCGTGCCCTACTACGGCTGGGGAACGAACTGCCGCTTCGTCATGAAAGGCGGGTTCTACTATTACTACTGCTACTAAGAAATCTCGCCTCGATTTATAAATAGACAAAGTTGAAGATACCTAAAAAGCCTCGTCACAATCGACGAGGCTTTTTATTTGGCGACAATTGCCGTCCCTCCCTGAAATCATTTCGAAACGCCAACATTCATTCCGCATTTTAATGCGACTTGAGGATCTGCATTCGTGGACTCCGATTTGCTCGCTCGCACGACGGGGTGATATTCGCTCGCTTTTTCGGCGACCGTTTATACAATGAGGAACGCCCGAGCGAAGGGGTTGGTTGAGGTGAAAACGATCCGTATTCTGCAAAACGTCTTATTCAATGTCTTTGCGGCTGCGGCCCTCGCGGCTTGCTCTCCGGTTCAGTTCAGCGCCAAAGACGGGCAGCCGCTGACGCCGAGTGATCCAGCGGGTATTGACGATCCAAGCTGCACGCCACGATCCGTCGGCGAAATCCAACGCCTCACGAAACTTCTTTTCGTGGTCGACGCCTCGGGTTCAAACGCCGGAACGACGGCCTGGATGGGCGCGTTCATACCGCCCACCGATCCCTATAAACAATTTCGCTACGGATCTCTTTCGAACTTTCTCGCGCGTTACCGGCATAAAACGAATTTCCAATGGAGCTTGATCACTTTTTCCAGCGACCAAGCTCGCGCTTATATTCATTGGGGTTCGCCTTTCTCACCTGCCTTCGCACCCGCCCATACCATGGAAACCGCGCTCAACACCTTCCTTTACGAGCGCGACGAAGGAAACACCCCTTACGGCGCGGCACTGGAACTCGCTCGGCTCGCGATTCAAAACGATCCCGACCAGAGCTCGAGTGACAATCCTCAGTACTTTGTGATCTTCATCAGTGACGGATTTCCGACCGACTACTTTGATAGTTGGGACCGCTTCGATCAAACATCCCTCGAGCGGCACATCGACACATTGCTTAACGCCGCTCCTCAACAAGTCCGCTTGAGTACGATCTTTTACGGCCAAACAGTCATTCCTCAGGCGGTCGAATTACTGCGGTATATGGCAAATCGCGGAGGAGGCCAATTTGCCACCGTTCAGAATTTACCTTCGCACTTCCAAATCGAGGACGTAATTCCCCGCCAGACGCTGCCTTGTCCTTAAGCATAAACAGGTTTTGACGCTCCACGCAGCGGTCCCAACTTGACTCCATTTAGGGTGGCATCTCAGTTGCAACACTTTGGAAGAGCCAACCGGTAGGGGCAGTCAGAGATAAGAGAACAGTCACCAATCTGAAGGAGGGACAGATTATGATGAAGTATATCGTGACAGTTGCAATGCTGATGGCGAGCATTCAACCGGCATTTGCAAACAGCGTTTGGGACCAGGTCGACTTCAACCAAATTGAAAACAACGAACTACTCCAAGACGAGGCCCAATTCGAAGCTGATTACGCTCGCAGCAATAAAGGCGCTGCTATTGTCGGCGGAATCATCGGCGGAATCATCGGCGGTCTCATCGCCGCGGATAAATTCGACAAGCATCCTCATCCGCACAAATTCCGTCGCGTGGTTTGCTATGCTGAAAGCCGCTCCGGCCGTCTCTTCAGAGCCGTCGGAACGCACGCACGTCGCGTTCAAGCGATGGCAATGGATCAGTGCTACAGAGCTTCTCGCTTCTGCCGTCCGCTCGGTTGCGAAGGCCGCTGGTAATCCTGTATCGCCGAATCCCGAAAATCCCACGGTTTAACGCCGTGGGATTTTTTGTTACGACTTCTTAACTACACCCAACGTCTCATTTTCTATAGTTTAGAACCGGATCGCCCGCTGAGGAGGTCAGGTTCTATGGCCACGTCCCATTTCCCGACCGGATACGAAACGAGGGAAACCGCTTTTTCGTCCCACACTTCTCGACAATTAAGCGAGCCAATGCGCGCCTGCATTGCCAGCTGTCTCGAGTGCCACCAGGTTTGTGAGCAAATGGTGCGGCATTGTCTTGAAATGGGTGGACTTCACGCCGACCCCATCCATATTCGCCTCTTACAAGATTGCGCGCAGATATCAGCGGTGGCAGCCGATTTCATGCTTCGTGAGTCCGGCCTTTTTGCGCGCGTCTGCGCCGTGTGCGCGGAAGTGTGCCATTCCTGCGCCGACGACTGTGAACTCATGCCCGACGATGAGGCCATGCAATACTGCGCGGAAGTCTGCCGACGCTGCGCCGAGGCCTGCGAGCGCCTCTTCTCGCATCACTGATCTCGTTCGCTTTCCGACATGATGAACGCGGCGACCGCTTCGACGTCGAAGTCGCTGTGCTCGCCGTTGATCGGATGCCACTTCACGCGTGCCCCGCGCCCTTCGAGCTGAACGGCGAAGTGCCGACCCGCTTCGAAAAGATTGAATTGGTCCCGGCGCGCATTCGTGACGAGAATCTCCGGCAAATGGCTGGCGTCGTTCATGTTCTCGACCTGGTAAATCGGGTCGTTCTCCCTCCACTCTTCCTCGGTGAACTGTTTCCGGATCAAAAATCCGGGAAGGCAGAAGTACCTCGTCCATTCCGGAAGCGAATACGGATCGCATAAAACGAGCAATGCGTTCTGGATAATACACTTCGACCAGAGTTCAGGCGTATTCAAACAAAGCTGGGCGGCATTAAATCCGCCCATGCTGAAGCCATAGACGATCCGCGGACCATGAAGGTTAAACCGTTCTTCCACGAGCGGCATCGCCACTGCCGTGAAATGCCTCACCGTCGCAAGTTCGGGCGGCAAAGTCTTTTGTTCACTGGCCGAAAGCATCCACGAGTCTTGCAGACGATGTACGTATGAGATGACGACGACCGTGGGCGAGTTTTCTCCTAAAATCGCCTGTAGCTGATAGAGGTGTGTTGTCGCATCGGCTGTGTATCCCTTCATCCATCCATAGTGCGAATCCGTATAACTATGGACATAGTAGAGAATGGTCCGGTTATTCCCCGAGTACTGGTGAACGCAATAATGCCATCCTTCTTCCTGGCGACAGGTAGACTTCGGGACCGGCGCCCGCATGCCCGGCTGAAAACGCGTCGGCCTTTCCGACTCATCGTTTGAACGCGGATCGGCCTGCGCGGTCTTCGGCTCGCCCACCGGCTCCAAAAGCTCGGATAAACGGTCGCACGCCGATAAAAGCATGGCCAGAACCATCATGAGAGGAAGAAGATTCATCCGAGCCACAGGCGCCTCCTTAGAAAACCTACAAGGTCCTAGTCCAGTGATAGTGGGAGTTCAACCGCTGGCAAAGTGCGATTACGTAAATACGTCCAATATGTCGTCGATTGGCCCGGCATTCTGGACGTTTGAACAATTCTTGACGGTCCCGTGAGAAAGCGCGGCTTTTTGTCCCTCAGGACAGCTTGCCTCACTTTGATGAATCCGCTAAGGTCGCGCCATTCACGCGAGGGAAATCATGAAAACGTGCAATCTTTTGTTCGCATCCGTCCTGTCCGCTGTCTTACTTCTTCCGTTTTCCGGCACTCAAGCGAGCTTCGGAGAACTGGACATCGTGGTCCGCGAAAGCATTGAGGCGCACTTCCGCGAGTATGACTACAGCGTCGACTTAAGAAAGCTTGAATACCGTGGCGAGCCCGAGCTTGAAGGCGATACCAACGACATCCTCGTCGTTCGCACGTCCGTCTGGGCGGAACAGCGATTGATTGCCCCCTATTGGGGCTGGCACGAATGCGAAACCCGCGTCGCCATCAAAGGACGCGGTATCTTCGAAGATCTCGGCACGCGCTGCTATTTTGACTTCGACTGACATAGAAGTGACACGGCCCAACCGGGTTCTTTCCGGTCCGGGCCGTAAGGACGATCACTTCGGAATGCCGATCTTTTCGGCTTCCTCCGGACTCAAATACCCGTCCTTATCCAGATCCGCGTCACGGAACCGATTCAAGAAACCGTTTGCGAACTCGTCCTTATCGATATGGCCGTCTTTATTGACATCAAACTTATCGAAATGACGATCGTCGCCGAACTCTTCGCGGGTCAAGACGGTGTCGCTCACCCGGTCAAGCATCTCAAATCTCACCTGGGCGGCTTTCTTTGCCTCTTCCTCACTCAGACGTCCGTCGCCGTCCTCATCGAGCGACGAAAAATTGAACAAGCTCTTGGAGCTTGCTTCTCCGCCCTTCTTTTGGTGCGCGCACGCTCCAATCAGCGCCGTTAAAGCCAAACCGAGTACTACGTGAACAAAAGTCTTTTGCGTTTTCATGAGCGAATTGTAACAGGATCACATGAATTGAGAAGGTTTATTTTCGCGGCCCCGCACTTGAAGCTGCGCACAAACTCCATTTACTCGAGTTCTACGCTGGCCACCGTTCCTTCGTCCCCCGTAAAAATTACGATCTGTCGTCCCAAGCCCGGGAACTCCGGAATCTCGACGACAGCCCGGACAATATCCGTGCCCACACAAAACTGCCGGGTTACCGGAGTGACGTTCACCTCGAACACTCGGGGCCCAAACGGCAGATTTCCGGAGTGGATGTAATCGAGACTGATGGTCGGAGAGTTGCAGTAGAACCTCGTTTCGATTTCAAGCTCGACAGCTTTTCGAGACACGCGAGACGCGCTCACCACTCTTCCACCAGCTGCGTGAGCGACCGAAAGCAAAAACGCATTCAAGGCCAAACCGAGAACAAAGATTTTAATCGCATTCATTTTTCCCGCCCTTCATGGTCGTTCTAGGCGAGTGAAAAATGCCGTAAGAAAACTCTAAGTTCAGCCTAAATATAAGTTTTGACGAAAACTACACGAGTTCGACTTTTTTCGCCCCGAAAAAGGACGTTCACGCCTCGTTTAACCTTTGTTCCGTTATGAAACGCCCCACGATCCGCCGAACCGGCTTCCAATGGTTCGTGAACTGATGTCCGCAGTTACGGAGAACATGAAGCTTTAAAGGCTTCTGCTCGCTGATGCGCTTAAAATCGGCGATCGCCGATTTCGCATCGATTACTCGATCTCGGGCGCCGACAATCGCGA
>CALBDW010000006.1 GCA_937927435.1 uncultured Bdellovibrionales bacterium | reverse complement strand
GTTCATTGATCAAAGAATGGTCTTCCGTTAATTGCCAGAGCCGGTCATTCGTAAACAGATAAGCCCGCGAGTCTCCGACATTTCCGATATACAGTGTCCCGTCGAAGAAGAGAGCCGACACCAAAGTGGTTCCCATACCCTCGAGATTGGCGTTCGGCTCTTTGCTCGCGGCATACACCCGCCGGCTCGCCTCTTCATAGCCTTGGGAAAGTACGACCCTGGCATTCGGTTTGCGGCTGCCGTTCTGAAGAATCGCCTTCCTTACGACTTCCCGCAAGGTCTCCGCCGCCATTTTCGAAGCGACTTCACCACCGCGATGGCCGCCCATGCCGTCGGCAACGATGTACAGTCTGACTTCATCGTCGATCAAAAAATAATCCTGGTTGGATTCCCGGCGAAGACCTACGTCGGTTTCACACCAAGCCCGAATATTCATATCTCACCCGCACGTCATTCATACATATCGTGACATATTTTTTCCTCGAATCGCGATCGAAATCGTTACGGATCTAAGAGCCGTCGCTGGAAGACGGCCATTGGGCCCGTCAAGGGAATAACAGGCCTCGCGAAAGGGCTGGAAAGAGTTCAGTTCGCTCAACTGCGGCCTTTGGACAGCCGATAGGAAGCTGAGGCTGGAATATAATTAATAGAGAGCGCGCAAACGGCGGCGATCGAGAGATGAATCAAAACGATAAAAACGAAAAAAAACCTGTCCGCGAATGGCGCGGTCTCCATTTCCTTCTCTCATTAATTCTGCACGGGCTCGCCGCCGCTTTGCTAGTGTTCCATCCCACGCTGGATTCAAGCCGTTTCACGAGAAAAATCACCGAAGTTGAACTCGTCGATCCGGAAGAACTCATGAAAGCCCTGAAACAACAAAAACAACAAAAAGATCTCCAGGGCCAAATCGTCGAGCAGAGCGAAAAGCCCATCAACGACGAAGTGCCCGAAAACGCGCGATTCCTCTCTCGGCATAACCAAAAGGTGATCCGCGAAACCCAGGCCGCGCTTCGCGGCAAGTTCAAAAACTCGGACGGTTCAAACGGAGGGAACCCACACCCACAACCGGGCCATCAGCGACTGCAGGCTGAAACCGCTGACGAAGTCATGCGCGATCAAAACGGCGTAGGCCGTGCCAAAAAGCTGAAAGTTAAAGATCTGCTCCCCAAATTTAAACCGGTTCCGCCGCCGGTGGACCACAGCACGGACGTAGCGGGCGGCCGCGGCGACGGCCCGAGCACGACCGACGATCATTTGAAAAACGTCGAAACGGGCATTCAAACCCTGCTTTCATCAAGAGAGTTTGTTTACTACACGTATTACAACCGCATCAAAGACAAGCTTCGCCAATATTGGGAGCCGAAGATCAAAGAAAAAGTGGAAAGAATCGTCCGCCAAGGCCGATCCATCGCCTCCGACACGGACCGGATCACTCGTATCGTGATCATCCTCGATAGACATGGCACGCTCTTAAAAGTGCAGGTTGTCGGCCCGAGCGGCGTGAAGGATTTGGATGACGCCGCCATCGAAGCTTTCCGCGCGGCCGCCCCCTTCCCGAACCCGCCGCAGGGAATTATCGACGAGGACGGAACGATCAAAATCCGTTGGGACTTCATTTTGGAAGCGAACTCTTCAAGCATTTTCAATTCATTTCGTTTAGCCAGGACACAGCAATGACAGCTCCGAGCGTGATCATCTTAACTTCCGGCCTAGTCCAAACTGGCAGCGGACAAGAATTGAGCCGCCTTATTTCCACCATTCGCCAGCTCAAGAAGACGCCCATCGTGGTCCTCGGGCCTGATGGTGATGAGCTTCTGCGCGAATGCAGTGAAATCATCGACGACTGTGAAATCGTCTTTGACCCAAATTTCGAGGGTGGATTGTTCTCGAGCCTTAAAGCAGGCCTCTTCGCGCTCAGGCACGGGGGCGCGTTCGTTTTGCCTCTCGGCGCCCCTTATATGAACGCGCCCGCTTGGCGAAAACTGGAGGACGCCCTCCTCACATCTGAACAGGAGCATATCATCCGCGCCGCCCCTCAAGACCAGGGAGGTGCGATGACTTTCCCCCTGCTTGTCACAGCGCGAGGCATGTCCCATTTGAGAAATCAGCCCGCGCAATCGCCGTGGCCTCCGGAACGTGAAGTTATTTTCCGTGATCTTCCGCCGGAGGAAGAAGCTGGGTCCCCTGCCTCACCCCCGCTTTGACTTAGCTTTACCTCGGCAATCGAAGATGCTAGACCAGGACTCTATTGGGTTACTGCAGAAGAACGAATAAACGCGCGATACTGCATTGCGCCGAAAGACTCGCCGATTTCCAGCAAATGACGAGGCGAGAGCCGAAAGGATGCGAAAGAGATGTCTTCGGTAAAGAAGTACAAGGTCAGTAAGGAAACCCTCGATCGTATTTGCGGTCGCGTTCACTACTTGACGACCCAAATGATCTACCTTGCCAACCATCGCGATGACGTCGAAAAAGGCGATCCGAAAGTCGGCGGCCACCCGTCGGCCTGCGCGAGCGCCTTGCACATCACGGGCGCGCTCTCGCTGCTTGTAAAAACCGGGTTCGATTTCATCGCGAACAAGCCGCACGCGGCTCCGGTCGATCACGCCTGGAACTACGTGCTTAACCTTTTCCTGAAAAACGATCTTTCGCGTTTCTCGCAAGAAGAAGCCGATCAGGTCATGTATAACCTGCGGAAGTTCCCGAAACACGGGGAACCAGTGTTCCAATCGTACCATTCTCCATACGATCCCGACCATCACGGCTTCTTACCCTCGGGAACGGTCGGTATTCCCCCGGTCAATGTCGGGTACCTCGCGCACGCTTACCGTTTCGCAAAAGAGCACGGATACGACGTGCCCGAGAACGTGCACTTCTGGGCGATCTTGGGCGACTCGGAGTTCCGTGAAGGCTCCGTCTTCGAAGCCGTCCCCGATTTCGCCGAACGCGAGATCGGAAACCTGACTTGGATTCTCGACTACAACCGTCAATCACTCGACGGGCACCGGATCACCAACAAGGAAATCATGAACGGTAACGACGACCGCCGGATCGAGCGCACGATGATCGACAACGGTTGGGACGTCATTCAAGTCCGTCACGGGCAAAAGCGCTTGGAACTCTTCAAACGCCCTGACGGCGAAGTCTTCAAGAAGTTCCTCGAAGAAGATCTGGCCGACTACGAGTTTCAAGCCCTCTTGCTCGTGAAAGACATGCCGGCTCTGCGCAAAGGGCTTGAAAAAGCTCACCCGAAGCTGAAGAAGTTCCTCTCGAATGTCAGCGACGAAGAGCTTTTCTGGGGACTTCGTGACCTCGGCGGCCACGACATCTTTCTCCTCGCCGAGGCGATGGAAAAGAGCAAAGAAAACAAGCGTAAGCCGACATTGATCATCGCCCACACCCTTAAAGGATGGGGCCTGCGTTTGGCGGCGGCCCCCGGAAACCACTCGGCACTCCCGAGCGGCGAGGAAGTCGAGGAGCTCCGTAAGGCGCAAGGCCTGCCGGACGGCGTGTTGTTCGCGAACTTTGACAAAGACAGCGACGAAGGACGTTTCCTCTCTCAACGCGGAAATGAACTCTACGATCAAATCCGCGCCCATTACGAAATTCGCGACAAAAACTGGACGACTTTCCAAAAGCGTTTCCAAGAACACGGCGAAATCCCGGTTTCGTTGGGCATCAACCTCAAGATGGCGACTTATCCGCACACGCAATGGATGCTCGGTCAGTTAACGGCTAAGCTTACGCGGATCGCGAACACACCCCTCGAAGGGAACGAAAAGCAAAAAGGCCTCGCGCCCGAAGAAATGCCGTGGAAAGCTCCGGCCGAAATGCTCGTCACGATGGCTCCGGACGTCGGGACTTCAACCAACTTGAACCCAGCGATGGACGGGAAGATCTTCGGCGTTCCGGTCACCCCCGACTGGGAGTCGGATTTCGGCGTGAAAGACAGAAAAACGCCGGACCTCGTCCCCGGCGAAGAAAAGTCCGACCGCTTCTTGCGCTTCGAAATCGCGGAAAGCAACGTGATGTCGTGCGTGGGTTCGTACGGGAAAATGCGCGACTTCATCGGCGTTCCCATACTGCCCCTGATGACGGTCTACGACTTCTTTATTAAGCGCGCGCACGATCAGTACTTCTACGACCTTTACTGGAAATCGAGCTTCATTTTGGTCGGCACTCCGTCGGGCATCACGCTTTCGACTGAAGGCGCCCAACACGGATGGAAATCGGACTACCAAATTCCGAACCAAATCACGTGGGAACCGTTCTTCTGCCAAGAACTCGATTGGATCTTGTGCGAATCGATCCGGCTCCATATGACCGGCCAGAACGAAGGCCGCACGGGCGTTCTCATCCGAGGCGTCACCCGCGGCGTCGAGCAGAAGTTGTTCGCCCACTATCTAAAACGCCAAGCGCGTTTCAAGACCGACGCCTCCCGGCCCCTGCATCCGACTGGTCTTCCGGTTGAAGGCGCCGTTGACGAATCCACCGTACCTTCGATTTCGGAAGAGGAAATTTTCGAACAAGTCCGCCAAGACGTCTTGGCGGGGGCTTATTACCTGATCGATTACCGGGGATACGCGGGTTACGAGCCTGGCGACAACGTGGTCAACATCTTCGCCATGGGCGCATTGGGCACCGAGGCGATCAAGGCCTCCGACGAACTGCTCAAACGCGGCATTTACGCGAACGTGATCATCGTCACCAGCCCGGACCTCGTCTGCGGAATCCAAGCGTACAACGACGATTACCGCGTCCTCCGGGAGCGCCTGGGCATCGACGGGTCGCTGATTCTGCACCCGGCTGCGAACGGCCAAATGACCGGCGCCGAAGTTCTCACCCTGTCGGGCCGCCGCGTTCCGATCGTCAGCGTCCACGACGGCGAAGCCGGCTTGCTCGACAACCTCGGCTCGATCGTCGGCGTGCCCCATGAAGCGCTCGCGGTCCGCAAACACTCACGCTCGGGCCGCCCGTCGGAAATCTACGCTTACCACCACATCGACTGGATGGCGGTGGTCGAAGCGTGCGGTAAAGTGCTTTCGCGCACGGCGCTGGAAACGGTGCGGATCAGCTCGCAAGTCATCGCGCAAATCGCGGGCGAGCAGCCGGCAACCAACCGGTTCACGAACTGGCGCGATCTGTGGCCGCCGCAAAGCCCGAAAGAACATCACTGACCCCAGAATAACGGCCCGGAGGTTTTTCCTCCGGGCATGGAGATGCCATGGCTTACGCAACTCAGACCTTCCACGAAAAAGCGGTTGTCGTTTTCAATTTGGAATCTGAATTGTCTGCCGAAGAGCTGTCCTCCATCTCGAAAGAAATCGTCTCGATCTGTCAAAGCGCTCCGGCCATCGAATTTTTCGCGATCAATATTGCTTCGCGGAGTCTCGAATTTAAAATGCTTCGCCCCCTAACGCTCTTGGGGACCGAACTGAAATCGAAAAAGAAGAAACTTTTCCTTTTGGCGGAATCGAAAAGCATTCACCACATGATCATCTCGGAAGGTTTGTCGGGCGTGATCCAGCCGGTCTTCAGCTTGGATGAACTCCCCGCTCCGACAGGCGCATCCGCCTCGGCGGGCGCTCGGAAAACGACGATCGATGTGGGATTCATCAACCCATTTATCGACGGGGTTATCCACGTCTTCAAAGTCCAAGGCAATCTGGAATGCGTTCCGGGCAAACCCTTCCTGAAAAGCGCGGAGAAACCTCTGCCTGACACCGACATCGCGGGCGTCATCGGCATATCGAGCCCGAGCTTTCGGGGCACGATCTCGATTTGCTTCCCGGAGAAAACGTTCCTGCTCCTCATCTCGTCCATGCTTCGCGAGACTTACACGGAGATCACGAAAGACGTCGAAGACGGTGCCGGCGAAACGCTCAACATGATTTTCGGTTACGCGAAGAAGATCCTGAACGAAAAGGGTTACGCTCTCGATAAAGCGATCCCGACAGTTGTAAGAGGAAAGATCGTCTCACTCAACCATCTGAGCCCGCAGGGCACGATCGTCCTTCCTTTCACCGTGAACGGACTCGACTTTTACATGGAAATTTGCACGGAACGGAGAATCTAATCTCCGTACGCAAGTCCAGACGCTATCAGGGTATAACAGCTGCTTCATCACAGAAACCTCGTGAGTAGCGGTCCAGTCTTCATATGTCTTTACGGAAATTTGTTTTAAATCACCTACTCCCGAAGCATCATTAAGAAAACGTTTAGATCCATCATTCCCATATGAAACCGTTCATTCAAGTTTTTGCGACGCAGGCTTTTCCTCCCTCAGTCTCCGGCCGCAAGTTACCTTTGAACGCCAACTGTCCCAGGAAAGAGAAAAATGTTCGCGGCCGATACGAGATTTCTTATCGTCGATGATATGATGGCCATGCGCCGGCTCATGATCAGAGCCCTCAAGGAACTCGGCTACTCCGATTTCCTCGAAGCGGCGGACGGAGCCCAAGCATGGGAAGCGCTGATCAGTTCGAAAATTTCCGTCGGAGTCATCCTGGCCGATTGGATCATGCCCAACTCGAACGGTCTTGATCTTCTCAAACGCATCCGCTCCTCGGAGCGCTTTCAAGACCTGCCGTTCATTCTTGTCACGGTCGAATCCAACGCCGAGCAAGTCGCGAAGGCCAAAAAAGCGGGGGTCACGGGCTACATCGTGAAACCGTTCGACCTTGAGGCGATTAAGGCGAACTTGGCAACAGCCTATAAGAAAGCCGCGGGTTGAGGGGCGTATGCTGCTCGTTCTCTTTATCGGCGTCGACCCCAAAGTCGCACAAATCGCTCTCGATATATTGAAACCGGATGACGCGAAATACGTCGACAACGACGAAGAGTTTTTCCGCCTACTCGATCATCCGGAAGACTGGAAATACGACGTGGTCATCGCGGGCCCCCTTGTTGCCGAACTGGCGGTTATTGAAATCGGCCAATCGCTCCGGACCATCGCCTCCTCCACCCCGATCTATTTCTGCCACCATTCTCGGGATGCCGGTTTCGAGAGGAACACGTTCATCAAAAACGGATTTTCGGACGCCTTCCTGCTCCCGTTCGAAGCGGCGCCTTTGCGTGAAGCACTGGAGGATGCCCTTCCCCAGCTCAACGACAAGGCTCTTCGTCCTGTCAGGATGATCGACATCTCGGCGGGCCACGCGCTTCCTTTCGATCTTTACATCTTTCTCCCGCTCAACCAGAAGTACATCCAGTACTCACGGGCCGGCCATCCGATCGAGCGCGAGCGCGTGGCGAAATTGCTGAATCACCACGTCGGCTCCGTTTTCGTTCCCAAAAAGCAAATGCAGAAATTCTTCGAATACACCGCGCTCAAACTGAAAGAACTTAATGCGGGCGACGGCGGACTCAGCGAAACTGAAAAACGCATACGGGCGCAGTCCGCCATCCGAAATCTTCTTTCCGACATCCTTTCCAGTTCGCCGAGCGCGGACTTCAACGAAGGAAAACAATTGCTCGCCGAGGCGGGAGAAATCGTCAAAGCTTTCATGCAGATGAGCGGTGTCGGCGAGCTCTACAACAAAGTTTTGGCGATTCTTAACGAGAGCGGCGATTCTTATTCGCACCTTATGAACGTCTCAACGTTCGCCGCTCTCTTCTCCATAGCCACTGGAATCGGCGAACCCGAAGAACTAGCTCTCGCCGGCCTCTTTCACGATCTTGGGCTATCGGTCATTCCGCACGAGACCCAAGTCAAAGATCCTGACCAGTGGACGGATGACGAGCGCAGGGCTTACCAACTTCACCCCGAGTTCTCGTTACGACTGATCAAAGAAAAAAAGGTCGCACTGTCTTCCAATATTCAGACCATGATACTGCAACATCACGAACGGATCGACGGCAAGGGGTACCCAAAGCAAATCGAATCCCACCGCTTTCGCAAAGACGCTCAACTGCTCGCGGTGGCGGACCGCTTCGACGAGCTGACGCAGGTTAAACCCGGCCAAATGCGCGTCACTCCGCTTGAGGCCATCCAGCGGATTCAAGCCGAAGGCGCCGTGGATTCCGATGTCATCGAAAGACTCGCGCCCATTTTTGAACCGTCGGTTCTCAACGGCAAAATTCAAACGCACCCGGATCAGCAACCGGCGGATTCATCTTGGCATGAATGATTTCGCGGACCGCCTCCGCCTGCGTGATCTTGCCGGAACTTAAACGTTTATAAAGATCGAATTCGAGGTTCTTCCTGAGGGCTTTGATCGATTTCGGTTCGGGCCACAGGTTATTGAACTCGTTCGTCCCGCCCAGGGAAAGCGGGATGAAATGATCGATTGTGTATTCCGATTTGCAGTGCAAAGAAACACCGTAACGCCGGTAAACGGCATCCTTCATCCGCGACGAAACATTACGCCTGCAATACGGAATCCGTTCTTTGTACCGGTAACGATCGAAGTCGGGATTTTCGGGCGTGCAAAGAGAGCCACTCGTAATTTCGGGATCGGGCACGAACGGAAAGCTGAGCCGGGCCGAAATCCCCGCTGGAGCTGCCGCTTCGAAGTCCCGCGCGAAGGTCGTAAATCGAAAACCGACGGCGACCGAAAAACTCAACAGAAGCGCAACGGCCCGTACCCGCGAACGCGACATTTCCACCCCCCTTGGCTGATCGCGCTGAAACAGGTCCTCTTTTGGGAATCCGTTCCCGACTTTCCTTTATAAACGACAACACGAAGTCAGCCCGAAGAAAACGAAAAGATGTGTTTTAATTTACGAATTCGCGCCGTTTACGCTCACTGTCCAGGCAACGCGTCCGCCGGAGGCGGGTAATTTTGGCTTAAATAATCGGCAAGCAGTTTCAAATCCAACACACGCCCCTCTTGAATGAATTCGGTCAATTGGGGACTCCGATTGGCAGAGTTGAGTAGGATCCTTTCAATAATCTGCGGCGAAACTTCATACCCGTAGGTTTTGAGCCATAAAATAGCCAGTGTCGCCGCGCCCGACACAAGAGGTGCCGCCATCGACGTGCCCGCCAGCTCGGCGTAACGGTTCCCCGGCATGGTTGAAAGCAGTCCGATTTTAATATCCGACGTCACCGCCCCCGGAGCCGCAAGCTCCACCAAACGCTTGCTGAAGTTCGAAAACGAACTCAACTGGTTCGTCGCGACGTCGATCGAACCGACCGCGACCATGCCGTCGATTTCAGCCGCGTAGGCGGCCGGCGAGACAAACGTCAACTGCTCCGGATCGTCGCAAATCTCATGGCCGAAATTGCCGGTGGCCGAAACGATGAAGCTTCCCTTAGAAACCGCATATTGAAGAGCGTCGCGCATCGTACGGCTGTACTCCCGCCCACCGAGACTGAGATTGATGACGTCAGCCCCTTGATCAGCCGCGTAGCGAATGGCGTTCTCTAGCATCACGCTCGAAGTGGAGCTTGTCGGACCGAAAATATTGAGAGACATAATACGGGCCACGCCGTTTACGCCGAGGCCACCGATTCCGTTATCGATGCGGGCGGCCGCCAATCCCGCCACATGTGTTCCATGTTTCGCCTCCGGAAGAACGCCTTGCGGTCCCGAGTCACCGATATCGCTGGCGAAGTTGTAACCATTGACGTCGTCGACGTAACCGTTTCCGTCGTCGTCGATGCCGTTGCCGGCGATCTCGTTCACGTTGATCCACCGGTTCAACTGTAAATCAGGATGCGCTAAATCGACTCCCGAATCGACCACCGCGATCGTGATCTTCTTCCTGACCAAAAGCGGGATATAAAACTTCTCCATGGCTTCGTAGAAGCGAATCGCGTGCAAATGTCTTTGCCGGATCGCCAACGGGTCATTGAAATTCATCGAGAGCATCTGATACGTCGCATTAGGAGATGCTAAGCGGATGCAGGGCTCAAGATTGAGCACATGTTGCAGGTGTTCGAAATCCCAGTCTTTTTCAAGCCGCCACGAAAACGATCTCAGCCCGAGGCCCGAAGCACTCAAATTCATACCTTGTAGTTTCGCCCTGAGCTCATTCAGCCAAGGTAATTCGTCACGCCCCGGTTGGGATTGAACGAGGCACGCCACATCGACAAGCACGCTGAGATCCGTCCCAGCAGAGAGGATCTTTCCGTCGGACGAACTCAACTGCATTCGCGCACTAAACTCGGAGCGGGAAATCTTATGGAGCTCGTCCGTCAATCGTTGCGCTCCTTCGCCGCTGAAGAGCCTTGTTGAGCGCGGCAAACAACTGGAAACCGGAATGCTCGGTTGCGCGCCCGCCTCCACAGTCAACATGGTTAAAGCCAGTAACCATATGAAACTGCAGATGCTTTTTGATCTCTTCGTCATGCTTTATCTCCTTGCCCTAATGGGAGATCGGTTTGACAATTACCGGGCAGACCACTACACAACGAAGAGCCTAAAACCTGCTTCTGTGACAGTGAAGGGGATGAGGATGATGTGCTCAAAAGTACATAGGTTTTTTCAACTAACGACGTTTATCAAAGGCCTCGCCCTTTGTGTCGCGGTGAGCCTTGTTACTTTCGGCCTCACCGGTTGTACGAAAAAAGTTGACGACACGGATACGACGATCAACATCCCCCTGCGGGCGAATGTCAAAGGCCTCGATCCCATAAACGCCAACGATCTTTACTCGAGCATGGTGATTCAAAACATTTACGAAGGCCTGCTCGACTACCACTATCTGAAACGGCCGTACGAACTCAAGCCCCTGCTAGCTGAAGAAATGCCCACCGTCAGCCCGGACGGCCTCACGTACACATTCAAGATCCGCAAAGGCGTTCGCTTCCACGATAACCCCGCGTTCCCCGACGGGAAAGGACGCGAAATCACCGCTGAAGACTTCATCTACAGCTGGAAACGTTTGGCCGATCCTCGCAACGCAAGCGAAGGTTATTGGATTTTTGAAGACAAGATCAAAGGCCTCACCGAGTGGGTGAACGCCATTAAAAACAAAACCGGCGACTTCGACGCGCCCATCGAAGGCTTGCAGGCTCCGGATAAGCACACGCTTGTGATCAAACTGACGCAGCCTTACTACCAACTGCAATACGTGCTCGCGATGCCGTTCGCCGTCGTCGTGCCCAAAGAAGCGGTCGAAAAGTACGGAGCGGAATTCCTCAACAATCCCGTCGGAACCGGCCCGTTCATGCTTGAAAAACCGTCCGACTGGATCCGTAACTCGAAAATCACTCTCAAGCGGAATCCGAACTGGCGTGGCGAAACCTATCCGACGGAAGGCGAACCCGGCGACAAAGAGGCCGGCCTTCTTGAAGACGCCGGCAAACCGCTGCAGATCGCCGATCAACTGGTCTTTATCGAGCTGACCGAAGACCAACCGCGCTGGCAGAATTTCATGAAGGGCAATCTCGAGTGGGTCGAGATTCCCAATGATAACTTCGACTCAGCCGTAAAAAACGACAAAATCGTTCCGGAGTTGGCCGCAAAAGGCATCAAACTTCAAATCAGCAGCGCGATCGAGGTCGTCTACACGGCGTTCAACATGAACGATCCGATTCTAGGTAAAAACAAAGATTTGCGCCGCGCCTTCGCCCTGGCGTCAAACATTCCCGTTCGCATCCAACGTTTCTACAACGGCCGGGCGCTCCAAGCGCAAGGCCCGATCCCGCCGGGACTCGACGGATACGATCCCGACTTCAAAAACCCGTGGGGACAATTCGACCGTGAGAAAGCGAAAGAATATCTCGCGAAGGCGGGGTTCCCCGAAGGCAAAGGCTTGCCCGAGTTCACTTACGAAACACTCGCGGATTCGAAGTCTCGGCAAATCACGGAGTTCGAAGTGCAGAACTGGGCCGCAATGGGAATCAAAATGAAAATCTCAACGAACACTTGGCCGCAGTTCCAAGAAAAGATCAAAAACGGCCAAGCACAGATCTTCGGGCTCGCCTGGGGCGCCGATTACCCGGACGCGCAAAACTTCCTGCAGCTCTTCTACTCGAAAAACGTGAGCCCCGGCCCGAACGACTCGGGTTACAAGAACCCCGAGTACGACAAGCTTTACGAAGCATCGCTCAAACTTCCGCCGGGCAAAGAGCGCACCGAGCTGTACAAGAAGATGCGCGACATCCTCATCGAGGACATGCCATGGATCTTCGGTTTGCACCGGCTGAACTACCGCCTGACCCACGGCTGGCTGCGCAATTTCAAGTACAATGAAATGACCTACGGCATTTATAAATATGTACGGGTCGACCCTAAGAAACGCGCGGAGCTGAAGCCGAAGCTTTAATAAAAGCGAGGTGAGCCATTCTGAATTATATCGTCCGTCGCACTTTGCTGATGATCCCGAATTTGATCGGGATTACTCTACTCACATTCATTCTCTTTCACGTCATGGTCAAAGACCCGGCGACCCGTTTCGCCGGGAAATATGCGACGGCTGAACGGGTTGAAACCATCCGCGCCGAACTCGGGCTCGACCGCCCTCTCCACGAACAATATCTTTTCTTCCTTAAACAAATCGTCACTCTCGATTTCGGCCGCAGCTGGGCTACCAAGCAGAAAATCACGACGATGATCGACGACGGCTTCAGCGCGACTCTCTCTCTGACGATTCCTCCGTTCATCGCCTCCATCATCTTCAGCGTGGGACTCGCGATGTTCGCCGCCTACCATCGAGGCGGATTCGTCGATAAAGCCGTGGTCGTCACCTGTCTGGCGATGATGAGCATTAGCTCGCTCGTTTACATCCTCTTTCTGCAAAACGTCTTGGCGTTTCAATGGGGCCTTTTCCCGGTGAGCGGATGGGATCCGAGCTGGACGGGGCGGTGGGAATACCTTCTCCTCCCCTGGATCATTCTCTTCGTGCTGCTCCTCGGTTCCGACATCCTCGTTTACCGGTCCGTCATTTTAGACGAGGCATATCAGGATTACGTACGCACGGCTCGGGCCAAAGGGCTCTCCAACCGCGCCGTCTACACGAAGCATATTTTGAAAAACGCGATGATCCCCGTGATCACGATGATCGTGATCGGGATGCCTTTTTTGATCACCGGCTCGTTTTTGATTGAAAGCTTCTTCGGCATACCGGGCTTGGGCGGAATGATGCTCAAGGCCCTGAACGAATCCGACTTCCCCGTCATTAAAGCCATGACGGTCATCATTTCGATCGCCTACATGTTCTTTAACCTTCTGGCGGATATCGTGTACAGCCTGGTCGATCCGCGAATCAGGTTGCGTTAAGAGGGATGGAGAGATGGAAACGCACGCCCAGCCGAATGCTCAACCCAATTCTTCAGAGCTCTCCGCCCCTCAAAGCACCAACCGGAGAAACTCCCTCTGGTGGGACGCCTACCGCCGCCTGAAACGCGATAAAGTCGCCGTTATCTCGTTCTGGATAATCGTTGCCTACGTGATCATGGCGATTTTGGCCAAAACGGGTCTTCTGTTTCCCGACGTGAACGCGTCGGTCGGCGACCAATACATGCCCTTTTCCCTGGAACATCCCTTCGGCACCGACATCCAGGGACGCGATATCCTGGCCCGAGCCGTTCACGGGTCCGCCACAGCCCTTTCCGTGGGCTTCATCGCCTCGGGCATCGCCCTCATCATCGGCATCGCCCTCGGCGCCCTCGCCGGCTATTACGGAGGAAAGATCGACGCGCTCATCGTGTGGCTCTACACAACCGTCGACTCGATCCCCTACATCCTCCTTATCCCTTCGCTGACATTCGTATTGGGACGGGGTCTCGTAAACGTTTATATCGCCGTGGGCGTCACAAGCTGGGTCACCCTCTGCCGCCTCGTGCGCGGCGAATTCATGAAGCACAAATCCCGGGATTACGTGCTCGCCGCTGAGGCCTTGGGAGCTAGTCATGCGCGCAAGATTTTCCGTCACATCCTCCCGAACGTGGCCCACATCGGCTTTGTGCAGTTCGGCCTGGGCTTCGTCTCAGCCATCAAATTTGAGGTGATTCTCAGCTACCTCGGCGTCGGCGTCGACCCCACCACGCCCTCCTGGGGAATCATGCTTGATGACGCGAAACTGGAGCTTTCGCGGCCGTTTTGGGGGAATTTGCTGGCCGCAACCCTCTTCATGTTCTTCCTCGTCCTGGCATTTAACCTCTTTAATGACGCGCTCCGTGAATCTTTGGATCCAAAACTAAAAAATAAGTAAGCTGAGGGGCAGAGGGTCACACGCTTTGTTGAAGAAAACGCAAGCACTGGGTATAAGTGGGGTTTTCCGTCAGAGCCTGTGCCGCACCAGTTCAAACTTGTGGGGGAACTGGGGAAGCCGCAAAAAATGGAGAATGACGAGTGAGTGTTCTTCTCGAAGTTAAAAACCTGAAGACTGGTTTTAAAACCGATGACGGCGAATTCCTTGCGGTCGATGACGTGAGCTTCACTCTCGAAAAAGGCAAGACCCTGGGAATCGTGGGAGAGTCGGGATGTGGCAAGTCCGTGACTTCGCTTTCAATCATGCGCCTGATCCCGACACCCCCGGGCCGCATCGTCGGCGGGGAAATCCGGTTCTACCCGACCCGCGAAAAAGGCGGCACCCCCGAGGGCGTCAATCTTCTTGAGCTCAGCGAAGAAGAAATGCGCAAGATCCGCGGTAACGAAATCGCAATGATCTTCCAAGAACCGATGACTTCGCTGAACCCGGTCTTCACGATCGGCAACCAAATCGCCGAAGCGATCGAGCTTCACCAGAAAGGTCTGACGAAACAGCAAGTCCGCGAAAAAACGATCGAAATGCTCCGCCTCGTCGGCATTCCTGAACCGGAAAAACGGGTCGATGAGTACCCGCACCAACTTTCGGGCGGTATGCGCCAACGCGTGATGATCGCGATGGCTTTGAGCTGTAACCCACAGCTTCTCATCGCCGACGAGCCGACCACGGCACTCGATGTGACGATCCAAGCGCAAATTCTCGACCTGATCCGCAAGCTGCAACGCGAGTTCAACGCGTCGATGATTCTGATCACGCATGACCTCGGCGTGGTGGCCGAAACGTGCGACGACGTCGCGGTGATGTACGCCGGTAAAATCGTCGAATACGGCACGGTCGAGGACATTTTCTACCGGCCGAAGCACCAGTACACGAAAGGCCTTCTCGATTCGATTCCGCACTTTGAAACCGGCCAGCGCCTCAAGAGATTGCCGACCATCAAGGGTCTCGTGCCCAGCATGTTCAACCTTCCGAAAGGCTGCCGTTTCAGCGAACGTTGTCCCGCAGCCAAAGACGACTGCCGCGCGAAAGAACCGCAAATGACGTCGTTCGGAGGCAAGCACCAAGCCGCTTGTTTCCACCCGGTTCAAGAATCGAACAAAAGCGTCAGCGAAAGCGCGAGCGTTTAAGGGAACGAAGGAGCGAGTTGATGAGCCAGCCCCTTATTCAGGTTAAAAATCTCACCAAGCACTTCCCCATCAAGGGCGGCCTATTCGGGCGCGAAGTCGCAAGCGTCAAGGCCGTTCAAGATGTCACGCTGGAAATCAGAAAAGGAGAAACCCTCGGGCTGGTCGGCGAATCCGGTTGCGGAAAATCCACGCTCGGACGTTGCATTATCCGTTTGATCGAACCGACGTCGGGCCAAATCATCTTCGACGGCAAAGACGTCACCCATGCCCAAGGTGAAGAGCTCCGCACCCTCCGCCGGAAGATGCAGATCATCTTCCAAGACCCATACGCATCGCTAAACCCGCGGATGACCGTCGGCGCGATCATCGCGGAGCCGCTTGAAATCCATAACCTCTTCGAATCGAAGAAAGACCGCATGGACCGCGTGAAGCAGCTGATCGAGCTCGTGGGGCTCCGCCCCGAGCACATCA
>CALBDW010000005.1 GCA_937927435.1 uncultured Bdellovibrionales bacterium | reverse complement strand
CCAGACGATGGGCTGCCTATTTTTTACTCAAAACCACGGGTTATTTCTGAGAGCCTTATAAGCTTCGTCGCCGCGGGACCGACGATCTCAGGACAGCGCAATTTTGCGAACTCTTGGAACGGCCGGAAAACGGGTCTTTAATTCGCGGCCCTTCCTCGCCACCAGTCGACGATCTGTTCGATCACCCAACCCGGATCATCAAGCGAAAGATCGTGGCCCGCGGTGGGATGGTTACGGAGTTCGGCTCGCCAACGCTTAGCGATCTCGTCCGAGCACGACGGATGCACCATGCGATCCTTGCGACTGGCGAGCACCAAAATCGGCACGGGCGGTTCATCGATACGGGGTTCAAAGCGGGCGGCAGCGAAAAGTTGGCGGAAGAAATTTTCGCGCGAGAAAGGACGGGAGAGCGCATAACGCGACCACTCCTTCGCCGTCACCTCTCTGATCTCCGGCCGGTTGCTGACCATGCGCAAGACTTCCAGCTCGCGCTCATAGGGGTCTTTGATGGTGATGATCCGACGCAGATGCATGAGAGCCGTCGGCATCAAACGCCGATACGGCGGAGAAAAACCTTTGAAACTGGTATTCATTAAAACGCAAGCTTTCAATTCGTCGGGCCAATTGGAAAGCCATTCGCTTGCAATCATGCCTCCGAGAGACGTGGAAACGATGCAAACTTGCGCGGGCGGTTCTTTCCCGTCTTCACGTATCCTTCCCCTGATTTCGAGAAACTTGTCGCGAACGAACTCCGCCATTTCGGCGATGGAAAGCGGAGCCTTCATTTCGGAATAACGTCCGGCCCCAGGCAGATCGATCGCATCGACGCGGGAGCCTTCGGCGATCGCTTTATTCAAAATGTCCTCGAGACGTCGAGGGAAATCGCTCCAGTGCCGGGCTTCGCGGGCTAACCCGCGCAGGAGAATCCAGTGGCAGGGCCGATCAGCTTTTGTCGCGTTCATACCAAGTTTCCTTCGCTTTCCTCACCAATTCCTCGCGCTCGGCGTCTTCGAGATTCGTCCAAGGTTCCGAACTCAAAACCGAACGATGAAGGAAGTCGAAGAGCGTGAGGTGACGCCGCAAAATGCGACGCTGCCGGTGCGGGAGAATCGGGTTAAACACGCCGAGACTCGAAAAGATCTGGCGCGGATTCTTTTTCATCCAAATCCAACTTCCCAGCTCAAGTGTCCACGGAATAAAGACATCGCCCGGCGCCTGTTGAATCTTACGGTCGAAGAGCCAATCCCATAGATCACCATGGGTCGTATACTGCACCGCTTGCGGTTCGATCCGATAAACATGATTCGGATAGCTGCGATCGAAGACCTTTTTCAAAGCCATCATCTCCGCTAGAAGGGGCGGCGGGCGGCGCGTCCGCGCGTACGGAAACCACAAGCGGTCCACGGAGCCGAATCCTGAATGGACGTCGACAGTGAGGCTCAAGCGCGACGGAAAAATTTCACGCTCAACGACGGCGCAAAGGGCCTTCGATTCGAGCTCCATCGTCTCCGCATCGACCACGGAGCCGCGGTAATAAGGCAAAAGATTTGATATGCGATGCCCACCGATGAGAAACATCGTCTTTTCGTCGGAGAGCACCGGCGAATTGCGCATGAGATCGACTCCCTTCCCGTTCGAACGGCGTCTAAGGAACATTCCGACCGGATTCACGATCGGCATGAAGACCAAGCGCGAGCGCTGCAAGCGGCTTTTGAATTCCTTGTCCCAAGTGAGAAGCTCGGCGATCGTACGCAACCAAGCGTTTGCGACTTCGGATCCGATCCGCTCCAGGCCGTGCACGCCGGCGAAGATCCCCAAGGTGGGCAACGTTTTGTCTTCGCTGCCCAACACGACGCTGTAGATCGGGAATTCTTTGCCTTGATACAGCACCCTCGCCTCAAGATACGCGCGCGCTTTTCCCTCGAGACTCGAAATCAACGATTCGAGTGTTGCGAGTTCCGGAAGCCGCTTCTCGATCTGGGTTTGGAATTCCGAATCTCGGGGAAAGTCTTTTGCGGGATCCCGAATTAAAGGCAACGACACGACCGACGCTCCTCAGCCCGTTCGTCTCAAAGGATACCGTTATTCAATGGAGCAAACAACGCCCGGCTTGCGCTAGACCTTCCGACAGCGAAGACTCACCCGCGCCGCGCTCTAGGATTGGCAGGTCGAACACCAATATGTGCTGCGCCCGCCGATTACACGCGACTTAACGGAGCTTCCACAAATACGACACGGAAGCCCCTTCCGGTCATAGACAAAATGCCTCTTTTGGAAACCACCCTCCTCACCGTCGGCTTGCCGATAATCGCGGATCGATGACCCTCCGGCGGCGATCGCTTCGAGCAAAACTTCCTGGGCCGCCTTCACGATCCGGGCACACTCCGCCTTCGTCAACCGGCCCGCGGGTCGCGACGGACGAACACCCGCACGGAAAAGCGCTTCCGATGCGTAGATGTTTCCGATACCCACGACGATCCGCTGGTCCATGATGAAGGTTTTTACGGGAGCCGTGCGTTTACGCGAGGCTTGAAACAAAAACTCGTCATTGAAGGCGGATGCATCCAAGGGCTCGACACCCAAACTTCTTAAGCGCGGATGTTCCCGCTCCTTACCCGGGTCGACCCAATCGATGATACCGAAACGCCGCGGATCACGAAATGCGAGTCTTCGTCCGTCATGAAACTCAATATAAAAATGATCGTGCTTGTCCTCTTCACCCGCTTCCACGAAGCGCCAGCTCCCCGTCATGCCGAGATGGCTGAGCAGCGCACCCTGCGCAGTATCAAATAAAATATATTTTGCTCGACGCCGGATCGCTTCGAACCGTCGGCCTTCTAGACGCTTGGGCAGCTCGGGCGGGATCGGGAAACGAATATCTCCGCGCATGAGTTTCACGTTTTGGATCACCGGGCGATCTCTGAGCAGTTTCTCAAGACCCGCCCGCACGGTTTCAACTTCTGGTAGTTCAGGCATGCCCACAATTTACTCGATGCCACCGCGATTACAAGCAGCTGAAGGCGCGTCCTCACGAATCCTCCTCTCTCTAAATCTCGGACCGAACCAGGCATTGCATTCTGGAGGAAATACCTCTATGTATCCGCCAAGATGAAGTTCACTCCCGGCCCCCATACATTTACATACGAGTACTCCCAACCGACGGAGTACCATTTCTGCCAGGATTCGGTCGTCTTCCCGAAGTTCGTCGCTCATTACTTGAAGGACCGCCCGGTTACGGATGATTACCGAGTTCTCGACGTCTGCGCGGGTTGCGGGGTCATCGGCTTTGAGCTCGCTCACCACGATCGGCGCCTAAAGAAAGTCGACTTTCTAGAAATCCAAGAAGCGTTTCGTCCTCACTTTGCCGCCAATCTCGAAATCACCGGACAATCGCCGGCGCACTTTCGCTTCATTCACGGAAATTACGCGGATCTCAAAAATGAACAGTTCGCAAATCAATATGATTTAATCGTCGGTAACCCGCCTTACTTCTTCCTCGGAGAAGGCCTTCTCTCTCCCTCAGAATTTCAAAATCGCTGCCGCTTCTTTATCGACAGCGATTTAAGAACCTTATTCGAAGGCGTCTTAAACGCATTGAAACCTGCAACGGGAGCCGCATTCCTCCTTGTGAAATCAGGTGAAACACATGGTCGCAGAAGCCTTCGCGATCTCACACTCTGGCTGGCTGGCCGCGGAACCGTTGAGAAGGCGACTGAAATTCGGGGAACCACTGTTATCAAAGTGACCAAACCGATTTAATGCATTGAATCAATTTGAACGCTACGAGTCTAAAACACGTCAAAAACTGCGACTTTTAAGCCACAATTCCGCGACAAAGGTCTAGTTTTTGAGGTCAACTGTCTAGACTTACAGCAAGTTTTAAAATGAACCCTTGCCTCACTTTAGTCTTGGTATTCAATTCATGTGATGGGGACTTTTTTTAAACCATTGAGGAGGGGCATTGCATGCACGCAATGAAACTAACGAAAAGGATTTTGATCGCGGTGCTGGGGCTGACCTGGTGCCTGGCGGCTGACGCTAAACACGTGCCGAGAATCGTCGGCGGCGTTGAGGCCGAGCCAAACGAATTCCCGTTCATCGCTTCTTTGCAGCGCTACTCGCACTTTTGCGGCGGTTCGCTGATCGCTCCGAATTGGATCCTGACTGCCGCTCATTGCGTGTCGGGCTCCTCTTCTGTGAAAGTGGTCATGGGTCTTCATGACCAAAAGAACCCGGTGAACACGGAAACGATTCAATCGAAGCGGATCTTCGTCCACCCCGAGTACCGCTCGAGCGCGTTGGACTATGATTTCGCTCTCGTTCAACTCGAACAGCCGTCGACTTTCCCGCCGATCGCTCTGAACCACGGCGAAATCGATGTGGATGATGAGAGCGTCATGACGGTCGCAGCTGGTTGGGGCGCAACCCGCGAAAGCAGCTGGACGCTCCCGAACCTCCTGCAAAAAGTCGAAGTTCCGCTCGTTTCCCGTGAGACCTGCAACACGTCTTACCCGAACAAAATCACTGATCGCATGGTTTGCGCCGGCTATCCGGAAGGTGGCAAGGACGCTTGCCAAGGTGACAGCGGCGGTCCGCTGATCGCGGAACTCAATGGCCAAAAGATCCTCGTCGGCATCGTCAGCTGGGGCCAAGGCTGCGCCCGCCCGAACAAATACGGCGTTTATTCGAACGTCGCAGCTGTGCATGACTGGATCTACAACACGATGGCAGCCGCCGAAGCAGCTGAATAAGAGAAACACATCAAATTCTTGAACGGTTTTTCGGGCCAGGCCTCCTCCTAACGGATGAGAACCTGGCCCGAAGTTTTTTGGAACAAAGTTGACGAAGCACCGAACGCTATGTTCGCGTCAGGGCATGAGGAACCGGACTGAAAAAGCCTTACTCCATGTTCTGACAGCCGCTCTTCTCGCGGCATCGGAAGCGAAGGCCTTCGATATCTTTCCGGAATTTCATTCGCTGACGGAAATCGAGGCCTCCGGACTCGACAACAGCGCCATCATCGATTCCGAATACCAATCCGACGCCATTACCTATATGCGCCCATCGCCTTGGGACGCGGAGTTTCACGCTGCTCCCATGGCCTATGACCTGACATTCGGAAGTTTCAACAACACGCACTTTCTCCATTATGACCGGCTGAAACTGCGAAAATCCCTGCTCGACACGCTCGAATTCCGCTTCACGTACTTTAAGGAACGGGACTTCGATACCGATCAAACGCACGCGATTCTCGAACTCGTGAAGAGACTCACGCCGGCTTTTTCGGTTTCGGTTTACAGGCAACCTTCGCACTTTAAACGGGAAAACGATATCGGCATCGCTCTCCTCGTTCATCTTTCCGAAACACATGAGTTCCGATTCTTCAACACGTGGGTGGACTTCACCCGTCCTGAACACAACGACCGCACTGACACTTTCATAACAGGAAATGAACCCATCGTCATCGGCTTCACAGATCGCTGGTATTCTCCGAAAGATGCGGCTCCCGGCCAGTTCGTCGAAACCTATCTGCGATACGAGTCGCCGGTCCGCTGGGATTTCAAATACGACCGCTACGAATACAAATACGAGAAGTTCACGGTCGGCACCGGTTCGCGCCTTCATTTGCCGCGATAGTCGGGCGCTTACTTGAACACGAGAATCCAGTTTTCGAAAAAGTTCGAAGCTATTGATCCCTATGCGCCCGATTCCCCCCGGTCACACCCCTCGCTCGAGCGCCACCTTTTTAAATCAGCGGTTTCAACGGAAATGCCATTGGGCCGCTTATGGGGGCGGCAAACGGTTGTCGAACCCGGACTCGGATGGTTTCATCGCTCGTGGCTCAACCAGGAAAGCCGTTCCCTTGAGCATCGGAACTTTCTCGTCAACGTGTGGTTCAAGTTTCAAGCGTTCAAGCGCACGGCGGACCAATTTGACGAACTCTCGGTCGGCTACGAGACGACGTTTTTCTCCTCTTCTGGAGACCCTTCGCTCGCCGCCCGAGAACTTAAGGCATGGGCCGTCGAACATCGCGCGAATTTCCGTTACACTTTCACTTTCACCGACCGCGCGGCGCTCGTAATCACGCTCTCCGGCGATCTCGATTCCGCTGTCCGCGGAAGCGGCGGACTTTTCGAAGGCGGGAACGGACAGTTCCGCGTCTTCTTTTAAGAGGCGATTTTCACTTTATCAGCGGCTTCAGCTTGATACTCCGAGTACGGAGTCTGCACGATGACGGGCTGGCCGTTTTCATCGATGTATCCACGCACGCGATACATCTTCAAGGGTTCGGACTTCCCTTTCACTTCGGCCGTTCCGGCAAGTTCAATAATGAACGCGTCTTTGACCTTCTCGTACATCTCTTGACTGATCAGAAGATCGACCCCGAACGCCTTCGTTGATGCCTCAAGACGCGAGGCTTGGTTTACGGTGTCACCGATAATAGTGTATTCCAAACGCGACTTCGATCCGATCGTGCCCGCCACTGCCTCACCGCAGTGAATACCGATCCCGATGGTTATCGGGCCTTGGCCGCGGCTAAAGCGCAATTCGTTGAGTTTCGCCAGCTCCGTTCTCATCTCCAATGCCGCGCTGACCGCCAGCACTTCGTCGTTGCCCGTCGAACTCGGTGCGCCCCACATCGCCATGATCGCATCACCGATAAACTTGTTCACCCGCCCCTGGTTTCTTTCGATGCAACCGACCATGATCTCGAAGTACTCGTTCAACATCTCAACCACTTCTTCCGGCGTATGACCTTCGCTGAACCTCGTGAAGTTTCGGAGGTCGCTGAAGAGGACCGCAACATCCTTTTTGGTCCCGCCAAGGTTTTCGAGGTCGGATTCCATAAGAGTCTGCGCGACGTCGGCTCCTTGGGTCCGGACCAGAGCTTTCAGACCCGCCGTCATACGGTCGAAAGCGACGGCGAGGTCATTCACCTCATCTTTAGAGCGAATCTTCGAAGACGCATCGACGTCGAAATTCCCGAGCGCGACTTCTTTCGTCAGTTCCAAAAGACGCTCGATGGGACGAGTGAGCGTGATCGAAAAGAGGAAGATCAAAAAGAGCGCGCATGACAAGACCAAGCCCCCCACGTAGAAGGCTTGGCGCCGCACTTGGACTGCGGGTTCGAGAATCACTTCCTCCGGGATTTGCGCGATCACCGACACACCGAACGGTGTCCGGTTGTAAACGCCGTAATAGACCTTGTCCCCGTACTGGAATGAGGGCAAATGGTTACTGCGGAACTTCGACGAGATCGAGGCCTCGACCAAAGGATTATCCTTAAGCGAAACAGCCTCAAGGGCCAACCGGTCGTTCGGATGAGCGAGCACGTTCCCATTCTTATCGACAAGGAAGATCTCCGCGGCTCCGACCGACGAAAACGTTTTCTGGATCCGGTCCAAACGGATGTCCGCGACGGCGATGTGGCTGAATTCATCGTTCGCGTTTTTCACGAACGGAATACCGACCGTGATGAGAGGTAACCCTCCGCGAATCGAGGAGTTCACGATCTCAATTTGCCCAGCGAAAACGGCCGCGACCGGAAACGACCGTTGTTTGCGCAAGTTATCGATGTAATCGGGCCCGAAGCCGTTCGCGCGCAAATACTCTTCATTAATGATCCGTTCAACCAGCACCGGCCGGCCGTCTTTCATTTCATAGATTTCGACCGAAACCAGGTCGCGGTCGGCCCGAAACGAAATCTTGATCGCTTCTTCTTTTTCTTCAACGGACGCATGCGGCTTATACATCAAGGACGCGACCATGCGGAGTTTATCGACATAGCCTTGCAGCAGGCCCTCGACTTCAGTCGCGCGGCTCACCGCCTGCATCTGGTTCGACTGCTCGTGCGTTTGCCGGACTTCCCGCTCGAAATAACGGGAGCTCCTCAACGCAATAAGCGAGGTCACCGCCAGAAGTAGCGATGCCGTAATGCCAACCAGTTTGAACGCGATCGGGAACCTGAAATTTCGCATGCAACGGGCTTTTCGGCAAAACCAGCTCGTGAGTAAACTGTTCTTGTCGATAACTGGCCCCACCGAAGGTCCCGCAAAGTTCGAAATCCGCCTTTTTGTCCAGCAATCCAAATCTATTGAAATTTACTCCGGAAATTCCGAGAAGACGTAAGCGGTATGAAGATGTCTAGAAACACCACCCGTCTGTTGATCAGTTTCGGCGTTTCGCTCATCTGCGCGTTGAGCACGCACTATTGGTACGTCAGCGGAACGACGAACAACATTAACTACGAGAACCAAGCCCCGATCGCCCGCCTCGCCGAGCGTAAGAACGAGGTGCAACGAAAACCCTTGCGCCGCCTGATTTGGCAGGACATCGGAGTCAACGAGTCTCTGTACAGCGGTGAACAAGTTCGGACTCAGCTCGACGCGAGCGCGACGATCGAAATTCTCGAAACGGGAGACTTAGTCGAACTGGAACCGGGATCGCTCATCACGCTTGAAAGCGACGCCGGAAAACTGCAACTTGACTTTCTCGAAGGTCACCTTTTCATTAAGAGCTCCGGTGCTTCCGACAACCTGACACTCAAGTCCGGCGACAAGCAAATCGAACTGAACGGCGCCGACCTGAGCGTCGGCAAGTCCGCAAGCGGACAAACCGATATTCAAGTCTATAAAGGCAGCGTCCAGGGCGTGGCAGCGTCCGTCGACCCTTTCGAACCGTTGATGCCGCAGCCGTATTCCGAAGTTTACGTTTCCACGAACAGCTCCGAAGGCGTTCTCTGGGAATGGAAAAAAGATATCGACCCTGACTCGATTGTCGAACTCGAAATCGGGCCTTCGCGCTCGAAACTCTCGCCGTTCGCGAATATCAAAAGGGAAGGCAATCGTTTGCGTGCAATGCTCCCGCCCGGCGAGCATTACTGGCGGTTGACAGCAAGAAATCCGCAGCGTCCCGATGAAAAGATCCAGTCGCATATTTACCGCGTGAAGGTTTTGGCGAAGAGACCCCCCGTCCCCCTCTCGCCCGACAACAAGTCGGTCGTGAGACTCTTCGACGACGAACCCGTCATCGCCTTCCGCTGGGCGAACCCGGGCCGCTTGGATAATATGACCGTCGAAGTCGCCGAGTCACCAGACTTCAAAACCGGCTACCGTACGGTCGACGCAGGTGAGCGCGATTTCGCGGAATTTTCCGTCAATAAGTCCGGAACATATTTCTGGCGTGTCACGGGTTACTTGAAGGGCACGCGCGAGCCGCTGAGCAGCGCGATCTTAAGCTTCACAACAACGCTCGACAAAGCCTTGGAGCGCCCCGTGTTGATCGCACCCGACAACGGTTACAAGATGCAGGTCTCCGGAGACGCAGGATCCCTTCTTCTCCAGTGGAAGGCTGCGGCGGATGCCAAGGAATACAAAGTTACGCTGGTGAATAAGCAGAACAAGTCAACGAAAGACTACACGACGCTGTCGACCCAACTTGCGCTCACAAACCTCGAGCCGGGCGCTTACGAATGGAAAGTGAGCGCAGTTTACGAAGACACAAAAACACCCGAGATCAACACGAAGGCTTCGGACGCGTGGAACTTCACCGTCGCCCGACTGCCTGAAATCCAGTGGAAGAACACCGATTCAAGTTACTACTACCTGTCCGAAACACCCGAGGTTTTTGCGGAGTGGATCGCTCCGTCGCCGAACGCGGTTTCATATCGCGTGAAAATCCGTCCTCTGGATAAAGAGAATGAGTCGATTCGAGAAGAGTCGGTGCAAACGACATTCGTGAAAGCGAAAGTTCAATCCGACGGCCCATGGCTTTTGACGGTTGAAGCGCTCGATGCCATGAATAACGTCGTCGCTCGTAGCCGTGAAAAACGCCTCAATGTACAAATGGCTCCGCTTCCCGCCGCACCCGTCTTCTCGGCAGATTTACCCAATCCCCTTCAGGCGACGAAACGCGGAAGCGTGACACTGTCGTGGAGTCCGGTTCCGGGCGTCCAGAATTATGTCGTTGAACTCCTCGATGACCAAGGCGAACCCCGGTATTCGGCGCAAACCGATAAAACCGTCTTCACTTTCAACAGATTGAAGCCGGGCAACTATTTCGCGCGCGTGACAGCCGTCGATCCGGCCGGACGGCGCAGTCCCGCTTCCGATTCGCGTGACGTCTTCGTCCCGGAAACCAGCGATATCAGGGCGCCTAAAATGATGAAAGTCGAGGTGAAATAATGAGATTGGCATCGGCTTTCATCATCATCGCGATTCTCTTCGCCGTCCCCGTGGTGAAAGCCGCCACCTTATCTCGTTCCATTACATTGAACTGGGAGGAGGTCCCCGACAGCACCGGGTACGAACTCGAACTCACGCGCACTCTCTCGAAAGGCCAAAAGTCGAAGCCTCTCAAATTCAAAACAAAGAAAAATACATGGACAGGAAAAATTCTCCCTGGTGAATACACCATGCGCTTGCGCTCGCTCGACGACCGTGGCGTTCCAGGCGAATGGAGTGAACCCTCAACGGTCGTTGTACGCCTTCCGGAGACCACGCTGCTTGCACCTACAGAAAAAGCCACTCTGCAGACGAGCAGCGACAAGGATCAAGAAGTCGTTTTCCAGTGGGCCCCAGTGCCGGGCGCGAGCCGTTATAAGGTCGAAATCTTCGGAGAGGACGGCTCCCCGGTTCACGCGGCGGAAGTCGGAAACACCTCATGGAGGTATTCTCTTCCAGTTGCGCGCATGTATAAGTGGGCCGTCACGCCGATCTCTCCCGAGAACATCCCGGGCGATCCTGTCACATCCCCCTTTAGCTTCACGCTGGTCGGAAAAGCGCTTGAGGCGCCCGTGGTCGAGCAACCCGACAGTCGCTTCGCGGATAAAATCAGTTGGTCGACACCGGAACACGCCGAAACCTTCGACTACATCCTGAGCCGTAAGGATGCGCAGGGCCGCTGGAGAGTCGTCGCGCGGAAAAACGACGTGAAAGAAAACTTCGTCGTCATCGATCCGAAATCGCCTGGCGGCACTTTCCGGCTCCAGGTGAGAAGCAAATCAAAACTCCGGCACGTTTCGACCGTGGGTTCTCTCGAGTTTCATCTCCATGAGGGAGACCGTTCCCCTGCCGCGATCGAAACTTTGAAGATGAAGGAGTCCATCGAAAAAGAGAAGGACCATTACTTCATCGCCACCTACTTCTTATCGAACCTGAGCTATCAGGGACAAAACAAGGAAATCGGCGGGTCAGTCCGCTACAGCGCCCTCTCCGGTACGGGCCGCCTGGGCTACGGATATATGCCGAAAGGCGAATGGGGCTTTATCGGCTCTGTCGATGTGAGCGGCGTGATTCTGAACGAAAGGAACTATATTTTCGCGGCGGGCGAAGCCACCGCCGTGTGGCGCACCTATATTGACGACCTGACGCAATTCCGGGCAATCGGCGGCCTCGCGTTCAACGAAATCCCCGAAGCAAAAGGCATAGCGAACGACCAAATCACCGTGAGCAACATCGGCCAGGTGGGCCAGGTGATCGGGGTTCAACTTTGGCGTCCTTTCACTTACCGCCTTGGACTTCAATTGAACGCAAAAGCGCAAATGGCCTTCTTCCGTCTTTCCACTCCAAACAATGAAGACATCGTCCCAACGCTCTCCTATCAAGTGGGAGCCATGGCCTCTTATCGGCTCAAACCGGACTTGATCGGGTTCGCCGGGATCGCCTACAAGCAGGATCGTGCCTCTTATAAAGCCCGTCCCTATAAGGGGGGAACGGACCCTATTTTCTCCAAACCTGGCGACGAAAACAGCGTCACGATGACAGGGACTTATTTGAACCTGCTTCTTGAATGGGGATTTTAGACGTTACTGAGCGCGCCCTCTGGCATAAACCTTCAGGCTCACGTTCGCTTGCCCGTTTCCACCCGAAAGATGCCCGACCACGAGCCGCAAACCGGGAGCCCTCGGCCCTGCCGGAGGAAGATAGTGAACCGTCACATTCGAAGCCGAGGTTTTGCCGATCGTCACTACGGCTCTCAATTTCACGTTGCGGCGGAACGCCTTGTTTTCGGAAAAGCCCGAGGTCACATTGACGTCGGTAAAACGGAAAGTGCCGTCAGAGCAGTCGGCGTCAGCCCCCGGAATGCTGGAAACGGACATCCACGTCTGCCCGTCATCCAAACTGTACTCGAGGTCGATCGCCCTCTTATCGCATTCACCGGAAATGGCAACGCCCGAGTTGAGATCGCGGATCGTGATGGTCCATTCGGTGGATCCCCCTTTAGTGGGAGGAGATACGTTTTCTAAAGACAGAGTCACTTCCGGCGTCGCGTTCGTACAGGCCGAGGAAAGCAGCCAGAATGTTCCCATCACCGCGAATAAAGCGGGAGAGCACCGTGATTTTGTCAGGGCCTGCCTGATCTTCATACTTCTTCTATTTCGGCCTTAAAGACCGGTTACTTTACATTCCATTCTGTTTCTAAATGAGACGGTCTACGCTTCACTATCCACGAAACGTCGCGTTCCCAGCTCTCCGATCAAATGCGGTGGATAATGAGCCAAATGAAGTAAACGTGAGTGAGATGATGAACCATCTGGTCGAGACCAAAAACGGTCCAATAGGAAGTGGTTTTGATGTCGTCGAAGCGGCCTAAATATCTCGGTCCCGATTTAATGCGATCCACGACGAAATGAACGATGAAGTCCACGATCGCGAGCCACCAAAGAGCGGGCGCCCAATACAGACAAATAACCAGCGTAAAGACGGCGTGGACGGCGCAATGGAGCGAAAGCGGAAACACGAAATCCCAGTTGGGGCTGAACTTTTTAAGCATGTAAGGGAACTGAAGAGGGAAATCGGCCAAAAAGTGTTTGACCTGAAACACCACGAACAAAGTAAAAACTGTTTGAAGGCTCGCCGATGTTCCCAAGCTGCTTACCCGTCCGAATGTTTATCTTACTATTATGACGATATCCGAGCCAGAAGGAATTTGATGCTGAACCAGACCGGACCTTGTCCTAGATCTCCTGTCTCATTTCAATTCTCAGGATCGTCCAATCCGTATTCGGCCATTTCGTTTATATAGGCTTGGCGCCTTAAAACCTCCCGCATTTTGTCTCGAGCCCGAATGTACCGCTTTCGAGCCTCTTCTCTTGCGCGTTCTTCCTTCTCGAGCTGCTTCAGATACTCACGCTCCAAACGTTCGATCGCAATCCGAGGATCCGGCCGACGGTCGCGTTCGACGACGAACGCGCGTCGGGCTCTTTCCCGCCGCTCCTCTTCCCGCTTCCTGATTTCCTTGTAGCGGTAACCTGCCTGTTCACGCTCCCGTTGCTCTTTTTTGAAGCGGTTCATCGTTCTTTGAAAATCGCGCGCGCGCGCGATGGCTTCCGCGATATCGGCTTCGAACTGCTGCTCTTCAGAGACGATAAAAGCGCGGCCCAACGGCCCAACCGCCAAGACCGTGGCGAAAACAACCATCGCTCTTATAAAGCTCAAACGGGAACTGATCTCTTTCATCACGTTTCTTTTCGGAAAAACCTCTTCCAGACTCACCTGGACCCTTGTCTGAAATTTGACCCTTTTCTGGTCAAACGCTAAGCTCAGGCCTACAAAGCACCCTTGTCACAGAGGAATCGCTATGGAATTTGTCGCAGATTTTGGCTTGTTTCTTCTTAAAACCCTCGTGATTGTGGGCGCTATCATCGTCATCGTCTCTTTTCTCGTGCAGGCCGGCTCCTCAGCCCGACAACGTCCCTCGCCGCATATTGAAGTGGAAAAGCTCAATACGCGTTTCCGGAACTTCCGTCGCCAGTTACAAAACCATCTGCTCGGCCGAAAAGAATTCAAAAGCTTTCTCAAAGAAGAGAAGAAAGCGGAAAAACTCGAACAAAAAGTCAGCCGGCCCGGACGGGTTTTCGTTCTCGATTTCCATGGAGATCTGCGCGCGAGCGGCATTGAATCTCTACGCGAAGAAATCACGGCCGTTCTTTCCGTGGCGAAACCTGGCGAAGACGAAGTCGTGCTCCGACTTGAGAGCGGAGGCGGAATGGTTCACGCCTACGGGCTTGCAGCCTCGCAACTGGCCCGCATCCGTCAAGCCAACGTCAAACTCACCGTTTGCGTCGACAAAGTCGCGGCTTCCGGCGGTTATATGATGGCATGTGTCGCCAACCGCATTCTTGCGGCACCCTTCGCCATCGTGGGCTCGATCGGAGTGATCGCGCAGGTGCCGAACTTCCATAAGGTGCTCAAGAAACATGATGTCGATTTCCGTGAGTTCACGGCCGGCGAGTTCAAGCGCACAGTCACCTTTTTCGGAGAGATCACGGATTCCGGCGTGCAAAAGTTCCGTGAACAAATCGAAGACACGCACCGCCTGTTTAAAGAGTTCGTTTCGCTCTACCGGAGCCAGCTCGACATCGGCAAAGTTGCGACGGGTGAACATTGGTTCGGGACCGAAGCCCTCAATCTCGGCCTCATCGACGAAATCAAAACGAGCGACGAGTACATCTACAGCCGTTCCCAGACCGCGGACGTCTATCGCATCCATTATGTGACGAAGAAGCATTGGTTCGAGCGCCTTCCGACGGCCGTGGCCGAGACCCTCCACCACTCGCTTCAAAAAGTTTGGTCGGATATCGAAGGCACGCGCTTCGGCCGCGGAATTTAACCGACCGTTCTGACTTGCGCAGCTTTCAGGCCGGCCTGTTCATCCGTGAAGATAACATCCGAGATCACGCTCTCGACTCCCATTTCAATCAGCTCGCGGGCGCGTTCGGGCTCGTTCACAGTCCACGCGACCACGCGAATTCCTCGGTTCGAGAGCTCCTCCATTTTACCCGGATTCAGATCCCGATGATCGATGTGCAGAAGATGCGGCCGCGCCCAAAAACCGAGCCACATCTTGCGAAGATACAGTTTGTTGCTTTCATGCCGCTCATTCGTCACCAAGAGAGCCCGCGGGATTTCCGGAGCCAGACGTGCGAGCCTACGTAAAGCGAACGGATTGAAGCTCGAAAAGATCACGCGGTCTTCCGCTCCTGTCTCACGCACCAGACGCACGCACGCGGCCTCGATTCCGCTTTTTCCTCTCACTTCCGAAGACTTAATTTCGATATTGATCAAACGCGGGGCTTCGGGATCCGTCAGCAAGTCCTTAAGCCGCGGGACCTGCACAATTTCGTTCAGCTCCCTCGCCGTCAATTCGCTCACGCGTTCCGCTCGTCCGCCCAAGCGCGCAAGATCCTCGTCGTGGAAGATCACCACTTCGCCGTCGCCCGAGAACTGAACGTCGCACTCGCACATCTCAGCTCCCGCTTTGCGGGCTTGCCGAAAGGCTTCGAGAGTGTTTTCGACGACTCCCGTATGGAGCGGACGGTACCCCCGGTGCGCCTGCCAGCGAGGAAGACCGAAAGCTTTCTTCGGCCAAGCCATCGGCTGCCAATAGGCGATGAAGACGACCGACCAAAAAGCCGCCGCGAGCAGAAGAACCCACGGCAAGAAGCCGATCGCCGAACGAAGATTCGTCTGGTCGCTCATCATACCGATTGTGAAATACGAAATGCCGTCGCCGAGGGCATGGATCAGGAAAACGTTTAACGACATCGCGGTCGCGCGCCATGTCGGCCGAACATAACTGACGACCGCGGCGTCAAGCGGACTGATACACAAAAAGAGAGCAACCTCGAGGACAAAAAGCGACACCATGAACGCGTGATACTCGCTCATGGTAAGCGCGAACCGGAAAAGGGGCGCGGCGAGCAACATCGAAAGCACAGCCACCTTAAGAAAACCGTTCCCGGTTTTCCTCTCGAGCCTGTCGGCGAGCACTCCTCCCAACAGAGTTCCGACGATTCCTCCCGCCACTGTCATTGCGCCGAATTGGACATTGGCTTCCTCAAGGGAAACATTGAAATAACGGACAAGATAAGACGGCATCCAGAAGGCCATCCCGCCGACCACGAATGTGTACGCGGCATAACCAAGAACCGTGAACAAAAAGCCGCCGTTTTTGAAAAGGCCAAGATAAACTTTTTTAACGGGGTCGGGCGCCGTCGTCTCCGCCTCATCACTGGCCCCCCTTTCCGGATCCGGCATGAAGAAGAGAAGACATGCGATGATGATTCCAGGAACGCCGACGACAAAGAACGACTTTTGCCAGCCCACGCGAGCTTCTAGCATCCCGCCGAGAACGTACCCCAGCGCGCTGCCCACCGTGAGGGCTCCCGAATAAACGGCGAAGACCTTTCCACGGTTTTCTTTCGAAAAGTAATCCGCAATGGAAGACGGGGCGATTACCGAATAGGCTGACTCCCCAAAGCCAACAACCGCCCGGGTCAGGAAAAGAGCCGGAAAAGATTTCATGAAACCGCAGGCCGCGGTCGCAAAGCTCCAGAGAGAAACGCCGACCGACATCAAGCGCGGACGGTTCCAACGGTCACCCAAAGTCCCGAAGAACGGCGCGGAAATCGTGTAGGCGAAAACGAAAGCCGACCCCAGAAGCCCCAGCTGGGTATCCGTAAAATGGAGGTCTTCCTTAATAGCCGGGAGAAGTGCCGATAAAATATACCGGTCGATGTAATTTAAGAGATTAATCGCCGTTAAAACGACCAGTGCGAACCACGGGGCACTTAAAAAACCGCGCCCTTTCACTGCCGTCCCGCCCACACGCTCACCACCCGTCATGCCTTGCGTTTTGAATGAATCCGATTGGAAGCGTAGCGGTCACACCACCTCAATGTCCACCTCTGAAGCAGTTTGCCGCTCGAGAGATGAGAAATTCCCGTTGACGCCGAGATCTGAAATGAACGAAAACGGTTAACGCAAAGTGCCTTTAAAGTTGGAGACTTTCATGGCCGGATCAAATTGCGCATGCCTGTGTGGCTGCCATTCCGGAAATCGGTATCTGCCGTTCTTTATCAGCGCAGGCGTTTTCGCGGCCGGCGTCGCGCTTTGCATCGCTTTTGAATCGTCCTCGGCGCACCCGTCAGAGTCGCGCGTTTTGCATCAGGAAAGCGTGATTACCCCGACCGAGGTCGAGCCTCTCGCCGATTGCAACCGCTCGGAGCGCCTGGCCGCCTCTCCAGCCGCTCAATGTGAAGTGAACGATTAAAGAGCTTTTTTTCGTTCGGGCAGTCCCAGCACTTTGTCGTCGATCTCCGGCATGCGCCGGAGTTCCATCAGCGCCTCCGAATCATCACTGAAGAGGGGCGCCTCAACGTATCCAGAAAGCCGCCAACGCAACCGCCTCACGGCGGGATAATCGACCATCACCCAGCCGGTCACCAGGTGGTCTCGCGTAAACTGGCCGACCGACTCTATATGGATATGCCCATCTTCGAGACTGCCTTGCAGCAGCTCCCAGAGCAGCCCACCTGCTTTCATGAATCGCGCTCGGACGCGGAAGTCATGCACCGGAACCCAGTCACCGCTGAACTCATGATTGAAAAACAGCGTGCGTGCTGAAGAGGCAAACTTCGAGTTTTTCGAAACCCGAAGTTCCGGAGTCTGGAAATGCAAACGGAATTCATCCGTCGTAGGATCCATTTCGGTCTTAGCGACTGCATCGTCGAAACGGAAGTCCCGCCCTTCCAGTTTGCGCAAACGCAAAACACTTGTGAGCTCAACCAAACGCCCATCCCGGAAGAGAGCCTCGGCATTTCCAGCGACGGATTCGAGCGGACCGCCGAAGAGAAGAATCTGAACTGTGTCATCAAAGCGCAAAGACCGAATGACCGCTCTCGCCTCGCCGCGTTTGAGATCGTCGATCAGCGTGAAGTCGATCGTGCCGTCCGCGTTTCCGCCTTCGAACTCAAAACCATCGAGTGTTCCGCGCAAACGGCCGGCCTTCAGATGAAGCGTCGTCCGCAGCTGTTTCAGCTTTTGAAACGCCAATTGACTGCGGCTCGAAAAACGGATGATGGAATTCCGTATGGTTCCCTGAAATTTTCCCTCGCCATTCACGGGAATTTCGAGTTCGCCGTAAAGCTGGCCGTAATCGTCGAAGACGATTTCGGCACCCTGCCAACCGAACGTCGACATCAGGCGCCGCATATCGACATTGCGGATCTCAAAGCGGACGGGAGCCCAGTCGCCGTTCGGAAAGCGAGTCGCCTTGGCGACCTTAATGCGCGAATCCCCGCCCCCGACAATCTCGCAATCCTCGAAATAAAGCGGGCTTTTCTCCAAAAGTCCTTGAAACGGGCCGCTGATTTCCGCGCGGCAGTTCATCCATAAGAAACGCGGTTGAAACGTGCCATGAAAAATACCCGACCGCACGGCCAGCGGCGCGAGCGTCGAAAGCGGAACGTTCCTCACAGAAGCGTTAATCTTCGCGTCAAGCCCGCCGTCGGATGTGGGACGTAGAGCGGCGACCGCCGTCAATTCGCCCTCGTCCAAGCCGGCTCGAATCTTAACATCGGCGGAGTCCGGAACGACGTCGGCTTCGACACTCAAAAGTGGCAAGCGTTCACCGAAAACCAGCTCGGGCGGAATCGAAAGTTCGCTTTTCAAATAAAACCCGTCACGCTCATGCGACCTGACATGTAAATTTCCAAGATAAAGATTTTTTGTTTTTTTCTCGAAAAAAACCTCGACCTTGGTGAGCTGAAGCCCCTTGACGGTTCTCTGAACTTCCGCCATGAGCTCCGGAGTCCACCAACGCGCGGACTGGGACGAGCCGGCGGACGCTTGCTCCGAAAGACTCTCCTTCAGCAACGGGCGGCCCCCGTTTTCCGCCGGTTTCGGGCAGCGCGCCTTCAGGGCGTCGATGTCAGCGACGACCCCTTCACCTTCGATCGTTCCGATCGTGACCCGGCCGCTGAACACGCTCGAAAAACTGATCGGAATCCAAAGCCGCTCGACCTGGAGCCCAGGCCCGAGCCCGCATCCGGGCGACGTCGTGACTTCGACTCCGCTTATTTCAATTGCAAGATAAGGCCAAGCTCCTCGGGAAAGTCTCAGCGCCGCCTGCTGGAAACGGATCTCGGCGGCCGGCGACTGCTCGATAATCGCTGCCTCAACCCACGTTTGGATTCGGGCCGGGTTAAAATACAAGCGAAACGCGAGACCGGAGATGGCACTCAGGATGACTGCGAAAAGAAACAATCTCCATCCCGCGTGGCCGTCGACGTATCGTTTTTTCTTCGCGCCGGACGAGACCACGGGTGCTCCTCAATGCACGCTCAGCGGAAGTAAAAATTGAGGACTTCGTATTCCTTTTCGCCTTTCGGACTCTTGACCTGAACAACGTCGCCTTTGGTCTTGCCGATGAGACTGCGGGCCAAGGGCGACAGGATGGAGATTTTTCCCTCTTTCACGTCGGCCTCATCAACGCCGACGATTTGATAAGTGACCTCTTCATCCGTTTCGAGATCGAGAAGCTCGACCGTCGCGCCAAAAACGATTTTATCGCTCTTGATCTGCGACGGGTCGATGACTTCCGCGCCGGCAAGCATGCCCTGGATTTCACCGATCCGCCCTTCGATCATCGCTTGACGTTCTTTAGCCGCTTCGTACTCGGCGTTTTCGCTGATATCTCCGTGTGCGCGCGCTTCCTCAATCGCTTTGATCACGTTCGGACGTTCGACGTGAATAAGACGCTTCAGTTCTTCTTCCAATTTTGCTTTGCCCTGAACTGTGATCGGCAGCTTGTCTGTCGCCATTTCCTTCCTCAAATTCAATGTTAAGGCTAAACCCGGGAGTCTAGCCTACCTTCTATGGAGCATCAACTCCAGCACGACGCTCCGCCCGAAACCCCTTCTTCGAATCGGACTTCCCGGCGTCCACCCCGCAAGTTATGCTCGTTTACGCAAATGCTGGATTCAATCGTACAAAAGCTGCAAAAGGCTCGCTGCGTTATCCTCTCAACCCACCGGCACTCCGATGGTGATGGCCTCGGCGCCCAAACCGCCTTGTTTCATGGCCTGCGCAAACTCGGAATAAAGGCTCGGATGGTAAACGTCGACCGTCCCTCCGCGAAGTACTCTTTTATGGGTCTCGATGGAACCGTCGAGGTCTTTGAGCCCGGAAGAACCAGCCTCGATGGTATTGACCTCGCCCTCATTCTCGATACCAATGACTGTCGCTTGGTTGAACCGCTTTATTCTGAGCTCATCACCCGGAATATCGAAACGCTTTTCATTGACCATCACCCGATCCTGGCGAACGCTCCTCAGCCTATTCACGATTCACTCGTTGCCGTCGGAGCCGCCAGCACCGGCGAGCTTGGTTTCCGTCTCTTGAAAAAACTGGGCGTCGAACTCGATGCGCAGATCGCACGCGCCCTCTACACCAGCCTGGTCTTCGACACGCATCTTTTCCGATATGTGAAATCCGACCCGGCCTCGCATCTGATGGCCGCTGAACTTCTGAAATACGAGCGCCATCCGGAAGAAGTCCACCACCACCTTTTCTCCACGTACACGGTTTCGAAAATGAACTCCCTCATGCGCTCGCTGGCACGGGTCGAATACTCGGCCGACAATCGCGTCGCGTTCATTCCTTTTCCAGCATCCGAACACTCGATACCTGGGAACCTCGAACGCGACGAATCCGGCGATCTCATTGATCACGTCATGAAAATCGGATCGGTTGAAGTGGCCGCGCTATTGCGTGAGGATGGTCCCGAACAGTTCAAACTCTCCCTTCGAAGCCGGGGGAACTTGGAAGTTCTCAGCGTCGCGGAAAGCTTCGGAGGCGGCGGCCACAAGTACGCTTCAGGCGCTTATCTGACGGGTACCTACGAAAATTTACGCCGGGAAGTCTTGGAAAAGCTTGAGCGCTTGGTGCCGACAAGCCCCATTAACCGGAGTGCAGGACCTTGAAACCGAGAGGCAAAGGCGCGGAAATCATCTGCAAGTGCAATAATATCTCGCGCGACGAGATCGAGCAGGCGATTCGCGACGGCGCCGATACACTGAACAAAATCTTCGACGCCACGATGGCAGGAGTCGGCCCGTGCGGAGGTTCCTGCCGCCGAAAACTGGCTCCTATGCTGGAGCATTACTTGGCCACCGGCGAATTTCCCGCCGTCATCCGGGAGGATAAACGCGGTAAACGGCGCTGAATCACGCCCCTGTCTTCAAACGGTATTCAAGAACGCTTTCGACATCGAGACGGCACGTGCCGCACGAAGTGTTCGCGGATGTCGCCGCGCGAATGGCTTCCAATGTATGACATCCGGAAATGATAGCCGCATCCACTTTGGCCGTCGGAATGCCCCGGCAATGGCAAAGTTCTTCTTCTTGATATGGAAAATTCCAGCGTCCTTGCGCCTTGAGTATCAATTCGCGCATAAGAATCGACGCATGATCGCGGCCTTGAGGCAGCGGAACTTCGTCGATCTTCCCCTTAAAAAGCGGCCGCCACTTCTCGACAAGCCTCAATAAATCAAGGCAACCGACAGCCTCAAGATGCGCCTCCGAAATCTCCCGATCTTTTAAAGCGATCTCGAGCCTCAGCCGGTCGCGCGCCGGAAGGCCGACTTCGATCGTTTGCCTTGCATTGGACGAACCGGAAGACATAGTCCCATTCTCCCACAGACCGCCGCCAATCGCCAATTGACAGTCATCGGAACTTTCACTTTGATTCTGGCCGAGGGTCTATGTACGTACTTCTGCTTTTTATCTCTCTGGTGTTTCAATCGCAGGCCTCGGTCCTGATCCGATTCGCTGAAGCTCCCAGCCTCGTGATTTGTTTTTGGCGGCTTCTGATGGCGACAGGTCTTTTGGCCCCGTGGGCGTATTTCGCGCCCGCCAACCGGTCGGCTCTCCGTGCCTTGAATCGCCACGACTGGCTCCAGCTGGGTTTGTGCGGCTTCTTTCTTTTTCTGCACTTTTATTTTTTCTTCCGCGCGGTTCAGGAGACGTCGATCGCCAATGCCATGGTATTGTACTCAGTTAACCCCGTTTTCACAGCGATGGGAGCCTATATCTTCTTCCAAGAGCGCGTAACCCTTCAGCTCGCCATCGCTTGTTTGTTTGGAATCGCTGGCGTGTTCGTTCTCTTTAACGGAAGCATGAGCGCGGCCCCCAGCGCTCTTCATAGTGATATTTGGGGCGATGTCTGGAGCGTTCTTTCGGCGGTCTTTTTCTCCGGTTATATTTTGACGGGTAAACACGTCCGGCGAAAGCTCGCCAACTCGGCGTTCGCGAGCGCGGCGTATTTACAAACTGCAGTTTACGCCGCGCTCACCATGTGGATCGTCGGCACGCCTTTTACGGGGCATCCAGCCACGGCATGGTGGACATTTTTCGCCCTCGCCGTCGTTCCGACGCTGGGCGGGCACGCGATCTTCACTTATTGTCTCAACCATCTCAGCGTAAACTTCATGAGTTGCGCTAAACTTATCGAACCGGCGCTTGCCGCCGGCGCGGCAATTTGGCTCTTTAACGAACCTTTGACAACTCACGGAGTCGTCGGCTTCATTCTAACTTCGGCGAGCGTTTTAGTTCTCTACTGGGGGCCGATCCGGCAAGCTTTGATTCAACGCCGGAAAAGCACGACATACGCTACAACTCAGGTTCGACAAGCTGAGGAACGATGACTCAGACACAGTGCCCACAAGCTCAAATCCTCACTCTCCCCGTTTTGCGCGATAATCTTTCTTACGTCATTCATCGCCAGGGCTCGCGCGCAGCCCTCGTTATTGATCCATCCGAGCCGGAATCGGTCGTCGAATTCCTCGAAAAAGAGAGCCTTGAACTCAAACTCATCCTGAACACGCATCATCACTGGGATCATGTCGGCGGTAACACGGCTCTCGCTGAAAGATTCAACATTCCGATTTGGTGCTCGGAGTACGATCTCAACCGCGTTCCGGGCGCGGCACGGGGACTTAAAGACGGCGAGACATTCGAGTTTGACCGCTTGAAATTCGAAGTGCTCGCGATTCCCGGCCATACCTTGGGTCAAATCGCTTTCTACATGCCGGACGACAAAGCCCTATTCGTCGGAGACACGGTCTTCGCGATGGGCTGCGGACGCTTGTTTGAAGGTTCCGCCGCGCAAATGTGGGCCAGTCTGAAACGGCTCTCCTCTTTGCCCGGTGACACAAGAATCTATTTCGGCCACGAATACACGGAGCGAAATGCGAGCTTCGCGCTCACGGTGGATCCGACCAACGCCAAAATCAAGACCCGCCTTGAGAAAACTCTTCGGGTCTTGCAAAACGGCCGTCCGGCCCAGGCGCCGACACTCGCCGAAGAGCTTGAAGTCAACCCGTTCCTCAAACCCGCGCGCGCGGCTCAGGCTCTCAACATGAACGGCGCCGACGATCTCGCGGTCTTCGCCGAACTTCGGCGTCGCAGGGATACGTGGTGAACTCTCTCCGTTCAAAATTCGTTGTACTTGCGATTACTTCCGCGAGCCTTTTCAACCGGATATTTCGCGGCGTTCTTTTTCATTTTCGCCCGCAAAGCACCGGGAAGATCGATGTCGTAACGACCTGCGATCCGAAGCAGGAAAAAGAAAACGTCCGCCAATTCATCTTCCAAGGATTCACGCTTGACGGGATCCCGAACAAGGGCATCACACTCGCCCAATGAACGAAAACGGAATAGCTCCAAGAGTTCCGCGCCCTCGGTCGCAACACCGATCGCGAGATCTTTGATGTTATGAAACTGATCCCAATCCCGGGCTTCGCAAAATGCGTTGACCTCGCCGATCAGCTCCTCAATTCCGGACGTTTGAGTTTTCATTGCCGCTCCTCTTATTACCGCTTGATGATGCCCGCTTCGACCAAAGGAGTGACGAGATCGAGTTCGGCCCGCGACGCCATAAACCCACCGCGGTTCTCAAAGTCGGGCTTTCCATACTTAAGCCGCTCCCCCGTCTTCAAGTCGACGACCTTACAGCCCGCCTCCTCAGCAATGATTTGGCCGGCCGCTGTATCCCACTCGTTTGTGGGCCCGAAACGTGGATAAAGATCAACATCTCCTTCGGCTAGTCGACAAAATTTCAGCGCCGATCCGTAACGCCTCACTTCTTTAATGGAGAAACGTTTATAAAGCGCCTGCATCCTCTCCGAAGGCATGGAACGCGAGCCCGCCGCGATCAAATCCCGCCGCGTCACGCGATTGATGAGGCGCTGCCCCTGAGGGCCGAACGCTCCTTTGTCCTTTTCCGCCCACCATGTTTCGCCGGTTACGGGCTGATGAATGAGGCCAAAAACCGGATAACCATTCTCAACCCGAGCAATACAGATGACAAAGGTGTCGAGTCGAGCAACGAAATCCCGAGTACCGTCAAGCGGGTCGACGAGCCAAAAACGCGAACCGACTTCGACATTTAAGGGATCGCTTTCTTCGGATACGATGGGTTCCGACGTGAGTTTTTTTAAGCCCGAAAGGAGGATGGCGTTTGCCGCAAGATCCGCTTGCGTCAAAGGCGAATGGTCCCCTTTTGCGGTCACCGTCCAATCGCCCGCGCGATAGATCTTCATGATCTCTTGCCCGGCTTGGATCGCAAGTTGGCGGATTTCCTCAAGCATTCGGCTTCCTCCACCGGCCATGTTGACATAGATCGCCGTCGAAAACCAAGCCGAAAGCCGAAATCCGCGCTTGCCCTATCCGGATAGTTTTAATAGGATACCCGTCCCACGGTGCGCTTTCCATTTACCGGAAAAATCGCGCCGAACCTCAAAAACCAGCACATTTGAATGCGAACGTAGCTCAGCGGTAGAGCACACCCTTCACACGGGTGGGGTCACAGGTTCGATCCCTGTCGTTCGCACCACCTTCGCGCCAGAATTTTAAGAGTGCTCAGTTCACCAATCGACCATCGCTCTCAAACGGCACCGGTGGGTTCACGGCATATCTCCAATCCACGCAAAACGGAGGCCCGTTGACCGAGATGGCGCAGGCTCTCGAGACCATGTTCATCGACTGCGTCGCTGTAATCTTCACCGTCTGAACGATGGTGGCCACACCGCGCGGGGGAGCTTCCAAGTAAGGCCAGGAGAACCGCCTTGTCACGTTCAGGCCCGTGATGAAATTGGGAGACGGCGTAAAGTTCCCGGGCTCAACCGTCGCGATATCAGGAAAGAAATAGGTAACCGTGAGATTGGTAATCGGGCAATCGCTCAGATTGCGCACTTTGATTTCAAATTTAACGTCCTCTCCCGTGCGGACGGCGCGCGGCCCGGTTAACTCCAGAGAGTAAATCGGAACACAAGACCCGACAGCCTTCGAGGCCACCACCCGCCCGTATGCTTCGGAAGAAGCTATGTGCGAAAGCATGAACATAAAAACGAAAGCCGAACAAAATTGTCCTAAGCGTCTCATGGGAAACCTCCAAACGCTGCGATTACGGCACCGGCGGATTGACCGAGAACTTTAAATCCGAGCAGACAGGCGGCCCGTTCAGCGAATACGCGCATGCCCTTGAAACCATATTCGCGGCATTCGAAAATGTGATCGTCGGCGTATGAGTGACGATTAAAACTTCATTCGGAGGCGCTGATAGCGCCGACCACATATGAGTCGTCGGATCGAGATCAAGAGTGCCGAACTGCGGATTTGGATTGAAATCAATCGGATCGTCCGTACCTATATTCGGGAAAAAGTAAACGACCGTGAGATTGACGATCGGACAGTTCGTCAGATTGCGCACGAGAATCTGAAACCGAGGCGTGTCTCCGTTCGAAAACGACCGAGGTCCCGTCAATTCGATCGTGTAAACAGGAGCGCATGAACTGTGGTTCGGAGAAACCTCCCGCTCCGATGACTCGGCGAATGCCGCGGGCGAAAGCCCAAGCAATAATGATATTCCGCATAGAATCACACAAAGACGCACCATTGAAGACCTCCACGTGGCTTCGAGCGCCCAATCTCAGTCTCCGGCTAAACAGCAACGGATATGCCAGTGGAAGTCCGCCGGCTGATACATAAACGCTTCTGATTGACTTGTGACGGAAAAAGATAAAGTGCGGTGACCCCAAATCACAGTCGAGACGCTTCAACGCACTTTCGGAGCCGATCGAGGCATTCGTGATCGCATCAACAAAAAACCGCTGGAACGAGGAGTCCGGGAAATTCGCCCCGTTCGCCATCCCTTGAGGCCACACTGAGCAAGACTGGAGCGTAAAGATGAAAAACTGGCTCACAATCGTGGGGATGAACCGTTAATGTTCACAAAGCGACGCCATTTCCACTATTTAGCGCCATCACCACGGAAGTGTGCCAGTTTATTGCGCGAACGGCGACTGACGTCACGAACGAAACCATCCATCAAAACGAAAAGACATAACCGACCGCAAGACTTGCGCCATGCAAATTGATGATCGTGGAAGTACCTAAGCCGCTAAGAGTTCCGCTGCCGCTCATGTAGTAAAGAGTGCCTCTGAAAGCGAAAATCTCACCGAGCGGGTACCAATCAAGACCCAAACCTAGAGAAGCAATGACTCCAAGAAGAGACGCTGATTGGTTGTTCGTATCTTCACGCCCGTAAAGAGACCCGAACTCAATCCCCGCATACGGAATCACGTCGTGGCCCGGTTTGTTCTCGAGAAAGTTGATTCTGGCGCCCACCGAAAAACTGCCCAACGTGGTTTCATTGGTGGATTTTCGATCCCCCACCATAACGCTGGAAAAGCCAATCATCGGCTGAAAATATCCAAATTCGTAGCCATACGAGGCACGTACCATCGTTACCGCATTTTCAGACTCGGCACCGACCGCTTCCGTCCGTATATTCGAGTGGTTGTAGGATACCGAGATGTTGTGAGTTCGCTTGCGAAGCTGTTTTTTCTCAGCAAGTTGCGGTTCGGCTGGCTGACTTTCGGGAGCCTGCCGAGATTCCCCGACACCTTCTTCGGACTGAGCTGCCGCTTCTTCCGCTTTCGTTTCAGCGTGTTCCTCTTGCGCGCGAGCGGCGTTAAGGGACAGGACGAGCACCAACAGTGAGACGATTGCCGCGATGAAATTGATGTGGAGCCTGCGAGATAAATTATATTTATATTTGCTTCGGAAAATAGCCAGAAACACTTAACCTGGACTTAGACGGCTGGTCAGCGGACAAGGGTAGACATGATCGATCGCCGGCCGTTAGTCCGTCCCCTAAACGGAGCTCCAAGGAAACAAATTGTGACTTTCTACACAATTAAGTCACATATCGTGGACCGACTAAGGAGTGGGCCAGTGGTACGATGGCACATACGCATGCGGTCCAAATCGAGCTTTTCGTTACTTCAAAATAACTTGCGACGTCTTCGCGCCGAGCGAAATTGGTCACAAGCGGTGCTTGCGGAGAAGGCCGGTTTGTCGGTTGGCGCTATCAAAATGTTCGAAACCGGAAAGCGCTGGCCGCGATCAGATAACTTGGATGCGATCGCAAGCGCGTTGGCGATCGAACCGTGGGAGTTACTGAAACCGCTCGACTCGAGCGAAACTATCCGGACCGTTTCGGCCCCTAAGGCTTCCTACGAAGGCGCTAAGCTATCAAAATCCGCGCAAATTCTGCTCGCGTACGAAATGGCCGATGGCGAACAGAAAAAACGTGTTGAGGCCATCTTGCTTGCGGGTTCGAAATAACGTTTATGCGTCCGGTCTCCATTTTGGATCTTGTCCCCATCTACGAAGGGAGTTCTCCTCGTACCGCTCTTTACGAGAGTCTTGAACTCGCCCGTCACGCGGAACGTCTCGGCTACAAGCGTATTTGGGTCGCGGAACACCACAACACGACGGCCATCGCCAGCGCGGCGACATCCGTTGTGATCGGCTTTCTTGCGGGCGGAACATCCAAGATCCGGGTCGGAGCGGGCGGTATCATGCTTCCGAACCATTCGCCGCTCGTGATCGCGGAACAATTCGGAACACTTGAAAGTCTGTATCCGGGACGAATCGACTTGGGACTCGGTCGCGCGCCCGGAACAGACATGAAAACACTTCGGGCGCTCCGACGCGATCCATCCGCTGCCGATCATTTTCCACAAGACGTGCTGGAGCTGCAGGCCTACTTGGCTCCCGCCCAACCGGGTCAGACTATTAAGGCCACACCGGGCGCCGGAACCAAAGTACCGCTCTGGATTCTAGGTTCGAGCACCTTCGGCGCGCATCTCGCTGCCGATTTGGGCCTCCCCTATGCCTTCGCCTCGCACTTCGCTCCCGATGCGCTGTTTGAAGCGATCGATATCTACCGCCGCCGGTTCCATCCATCGGAGCAAGCACAAAAGCCGTACGTCATGATCGGCCTCAACGTCGTGGCGGCGGAGACGGATGAAGAAGCACGCCATCTGTTCACAACCGTGCAACAGGCGTTCGCGGGTCTCGTCCGCGGCCGCATCGGTTATTATCCTCCGCCGATCGACGACATCGAAAAATTTTGGACGCCGGCGGAAAAGCGGCTCGCGAGCCACATGCTCACCTATTCGGTCGTCGGCTCACCCGCGATGGTGAAGAAAGGGATCGACGATCTCATCGCGAAAACGCAAGCCGATGAAATCATCGTGGTCACCGCGATCTACGACCGCGAGGCCCGTTTCAAATCCTTTGAAATTTTAGCCGAAGTCATGGGATTGGGACCGTTGTGACTTTCCCGCGGAAAGCGGCGGTTCAACGACCGTCACACTGGTTTCACCCGGTCCTGTGACACTTGCGCTATGTTTTTTCTCTTGCTCACGCAAGCGAACTGTGAGGTCGCTCGTTTTTAATTCTTCTTCCCTCTTCTTCGCATATTTCTTCTTCTCTTCCACCTCTCAGACTCCTCAAGGTTCGCAGCTTCTTATTAATCGAAAATCAGCCTGAGAAGTGTGCGGAGAATGTGAAATCACAGAAAAGTCGTCACCACCCTTATGAGCTCCATCGCGACGGGCGTCCGTTTTATTGCCGAACAACCTTCACCATCGCAACGGCTTTTCTCGCTAACCTCCTCGCTTCATCGACCGTTTTGGCCCGGACGAGCGCAACTCCCATACGACGATATTTTTTCGCGTCTGGTTTACCGAAAATTCGAATGTCGACTTCTTTGAGCGCGAGCGCGCGTTCCACTCCTCGATAATCCACCTTCGGCATTTCGCCGTCGGCCAAAATCACGGCGGATGCCGATTGACCGTATGTTTTTATCTCAGGAATCGGCAACCCCAAAATGGCGCGCGCATGGAGATCGAATTCAGAAAGATTCTGCGAAATCAACGTCACCATTCCCGTGTCGTGCGGGCGCGGAGAAAGTTCGGAGAAATAAACCTCGCCGTTTCTCCCGATGAAAAACTCGACACCGAAAATACCGGCGCCGCCCAGACGGTCCGTCACTTTTTTGGCGATCATTTTGGCTTTCTTCAGTTGCGTCGGCGTGAGCCTGGCCGGCATCCATGATTCTTGATAATCGCCCCTCTCTTGCCGGTGCCCGATCGGATCGACGAAAATCGTTTTTCCGTTCCGCTGCCGAACCGTTAATAGGGTGATCTCGAGATCAAACCGGATGAACTCCTCGACAATGACCATCGTTTGGTCGCCACGGCCGCCTTCACAGGCGTAGCGCCAGGCCGCTGCGACTTCGCTTTCGCGCCGAACGACCGACTGCCCCTTCCCCGAGGAGGACATCACGGGCTTAACGACGGCCGGGAATCCGATTTCGCGACAAGCCTTCAGAAGCTCCCTTTCACTCGAAGCGTACAGGTACCGTGCCGTCTTGAGTTTCAGTTCGCGAGCCGCCACTTCACGGATGGCGTGCCGGTTCATCGTCAAATATGCGGCTTCGGCCGTCGGTACCACCGTGATTCCGCGCTTTTCGAACTCTCTCAATTTCTCGGTCCGAATCGCCTCGATCTCCGGCACAATCAAATCGGGCTTATGCTTCCGTACGATCCGCTCGAGAGCCTTTCCGTCGAGCATATTGATCACTTCAAAACCGTCGGCGACCTGCATAGCCGGAGCCCCGGCATAGCGGTCGACGGCAATGACGTGCTGGCCGAGTCGCTTCGCTGAAATGGTGAATTCCTTGCCGAGTTCTCCCGAGCCCAAAAGCAGGAGCGCACGGGAAAAGCGGACCTTTTCCGTTTCTTGGGGGCGATTCGTCTTTTTCATATCGCCCGATTCTGGGCGCCTCCCCGCCCGAAGTCAAAAGCGTCGCAAGCGCAAACAATCCCCACTCTAAAGACAAAAAGATAAATATTTTCCAATATTTACAGCGATACAGACGCTTTTTCGGGAGAAAACGGAAACAATCTCAAAGATTGCCTGGAAGAATGCTTCCGTCTCGGCCCGAGTTGTGTTATGTCCATTCATTCCGCAACGTTTGTAGTTTTGAGAGGCGATAATGGCAAAGAAGGGTAAAGTCAGAATCATCACGCTCGAATGCACCGAAGCTCGCAAAGAAGGCAAGCCGCCGTCTCGATACACGACCACGAAAAACACGCAGACGCATCCGGAACGCTTGGAAAAGATGAAGTACAATCCTTTCCTGCGTCGTCACACTCTTCATCGCG
>CALBDW010000004.1 GCA_937927435.1 uncultured Bdellovibrionales bacterium | reverse complement strand
CGGTTCGAGCCCGTTCACCCGCTCCAATTTTCCAATCTCTCCATCAGACTCGTTCCCGGTACTGAACTCGGCAATCGAATTTTCGTTAAGCGTATGCATTGTCCACGCGGGTCACATGCCGTGCGACATGTTTGCGCCGATATTGGCTCGTGGATCGGAATGTTCTTCCTTTTTTTGCTCGTCGCTCACTGTTTATCCCGAGAACCGTTTTATCAATTCGTGTAAGGTCCGCCACAATTTGTGTTCGGAACTATCTCTCTCCGTGCAGCCGCGGTTTCGAATTCACCCTTTGATTGCTAGATTGCGGGGGAAGGGAAGGAACAGCCAAGCTTTTATGGCAACCGGAAATGTGGTCCGAGCTTCACATCCTTCGCGCGATAAAAGGGCTTTCACCTTTTGGGCTTTGCTATTCTTCACGATTTTCTTCATCGGGCTTTTCTTTTCTTTAAATTTCTTTCCCGCTCACAGGTCCGCCGTTCCTGTGGCATTTCTCTTTTTCACGATCGCGCTGGTGCTCTGCTTATGGGCCGTTCGGGTCGTGACAAAGCATGAGGGAGGAGTCGGCGGAGATATGCCGATCTCCATGTACCGCTATCTGGCGGAGTACTATCGGGACTCGCAAGTGTTTCTCGATACGGTGTTTGAGAATATTCCCGATATGGTCTTCGTGAAGGACGCGAAGGATCTCACGTTCGTGCGGTTTAATAGGTTGGGGGCCGAACTTGTCGGAATACCGGCCCGAAAATTCGTCGGCAAAACGGACTATGATATTTTCCCGAAGGATAAGGCGGATGCTTATCGACGCGATGACCTCACTGTTCTTAAAACAAAAAAAGCGCTCGATATACCGGAAGAACTCGTGACAACAGCCTCAGGCGATGTCCGTGTTCTTCATACGAAAAAGATTCCCATATTGGATTCGGCCGGAAAACCTCTCTACGTTTTAGGCATTGCCCAAGATATCACCGACAGGAAGCGTCTTGAGGAAAAACGGCAGCAGCTGCTTGAAGCGCAGTTGCGGCAGAAAGAAGCGGAACGGACCGCGTGGCAGTCGAGCTTCTTAAGTGAAGGAGGAGCGGTCGTCGCTTCGTCCCTGAATTATCGGGATGTGCTACCGACGTTCGCCAAGATCGTTGTTAAATATTTTTCGGATTGGTGCTGCATCGATGTCATTGAAGAAGAAGGGGTGACCCTGGTTGCGGCCGAGGCGAATGATAGGTGCGAGGAGGATATCGAGTTAAGGAGAAAAGCCGACTCGGCTTTGACAAGGTTCCTCAAAAAGGAAATCGACCGCGTTCTGAGGAGTGGGGAGCCGGCGTTTTACAATGAGATCCCAAGTGATGCGCTCGCGGATCCTGATTCGGAGAAGCTTAAGGCGAAGTCCATGATGCTAGTGCCGATGCAGGCGTATGACCAAGTATTCGGCGTCATCACCATCGGCCGCGTAGCGGGGGCAACGAATTATTCGGAGCTTGATGTGGCTATCGCGCAGGACGCGGCCAAGCGGGCGGCGATCGCGATCAATAACTGTCGACTTTTTGAATCGGCTCAAGAGGCAAACCGAGCCAAAAGCCAGTTCCTCGCCAACATGAGCCATGAAATCAGGACGCCCCTGGGAGCGGTGATTGGATTCGCCGAATTGCTTCTGGAGTCGAAATCTCTCAGCGACGATGACCGGGATCACGTGCGCACGATCATTCGTAACGGACGCCAGCTACTGAAGCTCGTGAACGAGATTCTGGATCTGGCGAAAGTCGAATCGAGGAAAATTCCGGTCGAGAAGATCCGGTTTTCGCCGCAACAGTTGATTAACGATGTCGCCGCGCTTTTAAGAATCCAAGCCGAGAGCAAAGGGCTTGATTTTCAGCTCCAATGCGGAAGCAACTTGGCGCCGGCGCTTGTATCGGATCCGACCCGTCTGCGCCAGATTCTCATCAATGTCATCGGTAACGCGATCAAGTTCACCGAAAAAGGACGTGTGAACATCGAAGTGACCTCAACCATCGACGCGGAAAACCCTCGCATGTGTTGGCTCAAGGTACGCGTGGCAGACACCGGAATAGGCATCCGTCCGGAGGAAGTCGGGCGCCTCTTCCAGACATTTTCGCAGGCGGACAGTTCGACGAAGAAGAGGTTCGGCGGAACGGGTCTCGGTTTGTATCTGGCGAAAAAACTCGCCAATGCATTAGGTGGTGACCTCATCTTGGAGCGGAGTGAGCCCGGCGTGGGGAGCACGTTCGTCGTCACGATTCACGCAGAGCGCGCCGACGGAGATGTGATGCAGGAAAGCGAGATAGGTGAGGTCGATTTGGAGCCGGCCGAGAAGATCAGGCGCTTGAAAATCCTGGTCGTGGACGACGCCGCCGACAACCGCGAGTTGATTGCGCGCTTTATTGCACGGATGGGACATGAAACCCAAGTTGCGGAAAATGGCAGGGTAGGGGTCGAACGCGCGCTGGCGGACGATTTCGATCTCGTGCTCATGGACGTGCAGATGCCCGAGATGGACGGCTTCGAGGCCTTAGGTAAACTTCGGGAAAAGGGATATCGGAAGCCGATTGTCGCCCTGACGGCGCATGCCATGAAAGGCGATAGGGAGCGCTGCCTGCAGAGCGGGTTTGACGATTATCTTGTGAAGCCCGTCAACCGAAAGTCGTTAAGAGACGTGCTTCTGAAGTACGCGTCTGAAGACAAGGCGCAAGTGCTTGCGCCTTGTTGACCTAGACTGCGCGTTTTTTCGTTTTTTCTGCAGGTTGGAGCCGGCGTTGGTTACGAAGGTCGGCGATCCGAGAGATTTCCAGAAAATCGTTCGGGCGTTGCCACCCGCTCCCGGCAGGGAAGGTGAGGGGCTCCGTCCGCACGGGCTCGCCGAATGCGCGTTCGTGCATGATTAGGGGCTCGGCGATGCGGTGGGGGATCGATACCCCGAAGATTTGCCTCAAATGCTGCTTCCAGTTGTTGAGGGCCGCTTTCATTGTGGCCCGGTCACCGTCTTCGTAGGCCTGTTCGCAGACCCTTGACATGTATTGGTTGACGGCCGCGGCGGCGGTTTTCTTATCGGTGTCGCCGAGCGTGTGCAGGAAGGCGCAGAGCATGTCGTACGCGATCATGTCCTTCAAAGTGGTTTGGGCGTTTTCGAGAGAATAGATGCCGAGGCCGTAAAGCGAATCTTCCAAGTTCGAGTTCCAGATATCGTATGCTTCCTTGAAGTGGCCGAGTTTGACATGGCAACGAAGCATGGCGAGGGTGACTTTGGCGGCGATGAAACTGTCGTAATCGCCATGTGTCTCGAGGTCTTCAACGATTCCTTTGAGCGCGTTTAAAGCTTCGCGCGTGTGGCCCTCCGCCAACAACTTCTCAGCTTGTTCTCCGCGATAACAAAGTTCTTCCATGCGACGCATGTTCATTCTGACCCTCCCGCGTACGAGTTATCGGCGTGGCGACGCCGAATCCGTAGTCGTAATTTCAGACGTCGGCGGCGGGACATTGGTCGGGATGAAATAATTCAATGGCGTCTTCCGTCCGGGTTCGATAGACTTAGGCTAGGTGTATGGGCCTGGAAAGGAGGTGGTGCCAATGACAGACAGTCATAGTTGTAGTTATTGGACCACCGTGAAGGAGGCTGGCTTCTAAGCGAAGGCGATCTCAGTCACGGGGTTGAAATCATCCGAAAAGGCGAGGGACGTTTTGTTCTTCGCCTTTTCCCTTTTCGGCCTCAATTTTCGTCTCAATTTGAATCGCTCCGGCAGGTTCTTAAGGCGGTCTGAATTTAATCCGTTAAAATTTAAGACGTATCAAATTTATGGAGTGTGTTTACGTGAGGAATTTACTGACGTTCCTAACGATCGGTTCCGTCTATTCCTTCACATTCTATTCGTTGGCCAGCGCCGAGAGTGGTGCTGCGGCCGCGAATCCATCGGCGGAGAGGAGCGTGCGCGTCGCTCAAGCCACGCGCCCCACGCGTTCGCCTCGACCGAAGGCCTCGCCGAGGCCCATCGTGGCGCCAAAGCCGACAGCCTCTCCCGCGCCTTCGCCCGAACCCGAACCGACAGCCTCACCGATTCCGGTCATCTCTCCGCTTTTGCAACCATCGCCGTCACCGTCACCGTGGCCGGAACCGTCGCCGTCGCCTTCGCCATCGCCGACATCTCCAAGTTCGGCTGCGACGGACAGCGGTTTGTCGCCGTCGCTGAATGCACAAACGTCGCCGAACACGACGGTCTCTGAGTCGAGTGATTCTCCGAGTTTTTCCTCGTCGTCTTCGGGCGATCGGTCATCGTCCGGCGGCTCTTCTTATTACGATGATGGACCGTCTTATCATGATAGCTACGGGTCCTACGACGACTATGACGACTATTATGACGTTCATGACCCCATCACGTCCGTGATCGGCTCCGGAGGAGCGGCGAGATCGGCCGTTTCCGACGAAGGCTCGTCCAGGAAACGCAGGGGGCGAGGACGTGTCTGCTTCACGGACGGCGATAGTCCTTGCAAATGCGAGAACGCAGGGACGATCACCGAAGCGATTAAAGAGGCGCAAGACTTTCTCGCTCTTTGCGTTGCTCAAGGGACGATTCGCGCCCCCAACCGCCTCATGGCGATCAACGATTATCGCGGGCGCAGGGGCTGCATGTATTTGATCGACGTCAAGACGGGTAAGTGCGAGTATGCGACCACGTCCGCGTATGGGACGGGGAGCGGCGCTCCTCCGGAACCGGGCTGCGGGAACGGTTCCCGAATGACGCCGGCAGGCTTCCATGTGACCCGACCGCACAACGGCGCGCGCTACGACTCCAGCAACTCGCTCGGTCTTGTGGGCCTGCAAGGGCAAGACAGCGTGAGCCGGGGTGTCCTGATCCATCAGGGCAAGTGTAGCGGCGGAGCCGCGACATGGGGGTGCGCGGGTGTCGGCAATTATCCCGAAGTTCGAAGACGGCTCGGCAGCCAAGGCGCTTTGGTCTACAATTACTTCGGAGGGCGCGTTGGGAATTGCTCCGGGGCGCGCAATAAGAATTCATGCCGAGCGGACAACGGCTC
>CALBDW010000003.1 GCA_937927435.1 uncultured Bdellovibrionales bacterium | reverse complement strand
AAAACTGAGCTTTATGACGCAAGAGAACGCATCCTCGTCCGATTCTAATGATCATTCTAAAGACTATCAGAACCGGGTCCACAAGTTTTTGACAAAGGACCTAACGGTTCGCGCTGCTGGTGTGGTCGCAACACGCGTCGTCGACGAAATGCGTTCGATTCAAAACACTTACCCCATTGCCACCGTTGCCGTCGGGCGTACGATGGTGGCCGCGCTTTTGATGGCATCACACCTCAAGCAGGGGCAGGCCCTTTCCTTATATTTCCAAGGAAATGGCCCGCTCGGGCGAGTCTTCGCGGAAGCGACCTATGAAGGACAAGTGCGCGGCTATTGCAATAATCCGCAGTATCAAGTTCCCATCGAAGGGGACCAAATCAAAACCGGGCCTGCAATCGGAATCGGCCTTTTAACAGTGACTCATCACTTGCCCTTCAGCAGTGAGCCACATCGTGGAAGCGTCATTATCCGAACGGGTGAGATCGGCGATGATATCGCCTATTACTTGGATCAGTCCCATCAAATTCCGTCGGTCGTGTCCTTGGGTGTTCACGTGAATCCCTACGGGCTTGTTGAGGCCGCAGGCGGAGTTTTAATTGAGCTCATGCCCGGGTACACCGAGGAGACGGTCGAAAAAATTGAAAAGCGCGTGAAACAGGCTCCGTCGGTTTCAAAACGGATTCTTGAAGGCGCGACGGCTGAGGATTTGGTGCGCGATTTTCTTGCCGACTTCGAGCTGATGGAACTCGAGCATCCGTATCCGATCAGTTATCAATGTCGTTGCAGCTACGAAAGAGTCAGCCGTTCTCTGGTTCTTCTCGGGACGGAAGAGCTGGACCAGTTGATTGCCAAGAATGAACCCGCAGAAGTTTCGTGTCAGTTCTGCGGCCGCCGTTACCAAGTCGCACAAGAGGATCTCGTGAAAATCCGCGCCGAAGCGTACAAGGGATCGTTGAATTAAAAGACGGATCGTCTCAATCTGAAACTTCCCAAAAACATCAGTCCGGCGTGAGAGCTGTCTCGAATTTCTAAACACATTCATCACTTTATTGCGTTGATCGGTCCTCCTCAGCAAAGAATGCCAGTGGCCGCCTTCATTTAATGTCGGACCGATGTCTTTAAGTTTAAACGCACGACGGAAGCGATATTCGGAAAAGTTTACTTGTTCTCAACCAGTTCATAGACAGTTTTTGTCCTTCAAGTCTCTTGGTCTCGGCTTTGTACCACTGGCAGCCTGTTTGCGAGATTTTGTCGAGCGCTTGGAGGCCTTAAATGAAGTTTTTTAATTTTGATTTTCTCAGTTCCTCGAGAAAGACCATTTTCAAATTGGGTATCAGAATCGCGGTTCTAGGACTGGTTGCGCTTTTTGCATTTCCGGCTTTAGCGCAAGAAAAACTGCACAATCCCTACCTCTACCGCGCGCAGAAGGGATCGAAAGTCATTCACCTCTTCGGAACCATGCATCTTTGGGTCGACATCAGCTTGGCCACGCGGGAGTTCTGAAGCTCCTGGAAGAGCAGGGCTATACGATCACTCGCGTAAGCAACTCTGAACTAAACTAAAATGAGAGAAGGTCACCGCCACGGTGGCGGTGACCGTCCTCCGAATTGGACTCTTTTTGACGCGGAGTAGGTGCTTCTGGCTTTTCTGGTCATTAGGCTGGGCGCCAGAATGCTCCCAAAACGCCGCATCTTTGCATGATTTTCAGCATAAAGTACTGAACGTTTCGGTAGCCATAGGCCATCGATTTGATGACAGAGATTTTGCGATTGATACCTTCCGAGATGGCCGAGCTTCGTTGAGTGAGAACTATGTTGAGTAGGATTTTGGTGTTGCGGCGGATGTATTCGGCAAAATCCGTCAGACCTTGAAGTTTGATCTTAAATGCCTCAACGATCCACTCAATCAAGAACTGCTCGGCTTCTTTCACTTCACTTGGCTTGAAGTTGAAGAACTCAAAAAACGCTTCCTTATGTAGGTACGCTCGGTACAAGGGTTCATTGATCTCAGCCAAACGATCCAAACTCTCTAAGTTTCGCTTTGACTGGTTCTTTTGTTTGTATCTCAAGACCCAATGAAGCCCATGGATCACTTTTCTCTTACCCGCCGTGAGCGTGGAGCCAACGGCCAGTTCTTGACGACAACTGTCGATGGCTTCGGTGAGCCTTTTAACGACGTGGAACGGATCGGCTACCTCTAGAGCTTGCGGGATATACTCAGCGCAGCTTGCAGCATAGGGAGCGTGCAGATCTTTCGCTACGGTTTTGATCTTCCGGCAGCGCTCAGGGCCAAGCACAATAAAAAACTGATCCAAGCTTGCTTTGGAGTTGCCCTCGCTCACCCAGATCACTTTTTTTAGATCGCAATCGGTGACGATCGTTACGTAGCTATGGCCCTTTTTAAAGCTCTTCTCATCGACACTGATATGTATCGGATCGGGGATCTTCAGTTCTTGAATTAAGCGTCTTAAAACCTCGTGATCAATCTTGTAGACGGTCGAGTAATCAAGCTCAAAAAGTCGCGCCACGTCGGCCACCGTGAACATCTTCGTACAGAGAATTTGCTCGATGTAGTTAACAAAGCGTTGAGTGAGCTGATGGTGGCTAGATCTAAAGAAGAGCTTCTCTACGCGCACGTTCATTGAACAAGAGCACAGAATGCGGGCGCGCTTGACTAGCCACTTCGAGCGCTTCCCTCCGAACGGTATGTCCCAAAGCGTGATCCAATCACGAGAATGGCAGCCTTTAACTTCCGAACCGCAGCGCGAACAGATGTAAACGGCAGGCTCCTTATGCTCGATCCTCCACACGACTTCGTGTTCTTTGACCTGAACGTCAGTAACTTCGAAGTTTGTTCCTTGCAGCTCTACAAGTCGGGCGAGTATGTTATTTTCGGCGGTCATCCTTGGCCTCCTGTTGAATATCGTGATGTCTTGCTAAACAAAACGATATCAATTAGTTAAGCCAAGGCAATGACCGCCATCTTTTCTCGACCTGTCGAAATTTGACCCCGGCTCCTTTGCCCAAAATCTACGCAAATTCTCCCTAAAACCTCGATTCCACTCCGTTCCACGGAAAATCATAAAGAATCTTTTGGGCATTTTTTGATGGACACTTCCCCGCGTACTCCGTTGTAATCGAAGCGCAATGGATTTCAGTTCATCTTCGTTTACGTTTTACCGGCAGATGCTGGACTGCGTAGTCGGTGGGGTATCGGTGCTCGATACGGAGCGCCTGAATATCCATTCACTTGATGAAGCGCGGGAATTCGTGCGCGCTTACGGCTACGACATGGAAAATCCCGAAGATCGGGATCAGCTTTGGGCGACGCATCGCCGAGCGGTCGATCTGATTCGGGAGCATCTGCTCGATGAGGGTGAAACGATTCCCGAAGAACTGGCGGAACCATCACAACTTAAGGACCTCTGTAATCTCCTTTTGATCGCGAGTTCGTTTGAGCCCTCAAATTGCCATCTTCAACGCTGGGCCTGCGCGATTCTCCGGGTCATGCACGTCTACGTGCAATTGAGAAACGATCTCTTCAGCGCGTTTCGTGACGAGATTCAAGCGCAAATCTTCAAACCCATCGAGGATGCGATCGTTCACGACAGTGAGTCGGGCATGGCGATTCTGGGCGCGTCGAAAGCCGATGGCGGCATCCTGCTTGAGAAGTTTGAAGTGAAGCCTTTTAAGACCACGGCGAGCGCCGTGATTAAGCTCTTGGCTCGTCCAGAGAAGGTCGCGCTCACTTTGCTCGATAAACTCGGCGTTCGCTTTGTCACGCAGAATATATTCGATTCGTTCCGCGTGATCCGCTTCTTGGTGGATAACCACATCATGAGTTATCCGCACATCATTCCGGATCAGAGCAATAACACGCTTTATCCGGTGAATCTCTTCATGGAAGTGATGGAAGAGGTGAAGACTCGCGAGACGCAAGGAGAGAAGATCACAGGCGAGAAAATTCAGGAACTCTTGAAAGAGCGTTTGGAGAAAGAAGGCGACCGCGCTCAGTTTCTTGAGAAAGCGAACGAGTTCTCGGACCCGAACTACCGCTTCATTAAGTTTATCAATCGCAAGCTCATTACGGTTTCGGTTGGATCCGAGGGCGCGCAAAGACCTTTTCGATTCTTCTATCCTTTCGAAATTCAGATCATGGACCACGAGACCTATGTTCGAAACACGTCAGGGCCCTTGGCTCATGATGAATACAAGAATCGTCAACGAAAACGGGCGCGGGAGCGCGTTTTCCTCAGAAATTCGCAAAACTGAGATATGGCAAATACGGAAATAGTGAGCACGAAAACCGGCTCAAGAGGGTATTACGCTGTGGTTTATGTTTTGACTTATCTTCGTGCGATCCTTGGTTCCG
>CALBDW010000002.1 GCA_937927435.1 uncultured Bdellovibrionales bacterium | reverse complement strand
CGCGCCAAGATTGAAGGTGGGGGAGGCCTATGCAGCCGGGAACGGTTGAAAAATCCGATGCCGAGAAACAAGTGTCGGATCCGTCCGCTCCGCCGCCGAAGATCTTCGTCAAAGACCTGCAGGATAAGCAGACCTTCCAATCTGTTTTCTTGGCTCGTGACCGCGCTTTGCTTACGGGCAAGAACGGCAAGCCGTATATCAGCCTCTATCTCGTCGACAGCACAGGCGCGATCGATGCGCGCATTTGGGACAATGTTGAAGCATTGAGCGAGTCTTTTCAGACGGGAGACATCGTCAAGGTAAAAGGCTCGGTCCAGATCTTCCAGAACCGAAAGCAGGTCGTCGTTCATCGCCTCGAGAAAGCGGATGTCTCGGAATACCGGATGGAGGATTTCATCAGCACTTCCCGACGTTCGCCCGAGGAGATGATGGCCGAATTGCTCCGCATCGCCGAGACCATTGAAGACCCAAATATCCGGCAATTGACATTCGAGGTTTTGAATGACCCGGATGTCCGCAGCCGCCTTTTGAAAGCGCCGGCGGCGAAGAGCATCCATCACGCGTATGTCGGCGGCCTCCTCGAGCACATCGTTTCGATTTGCGGGCTGATGCGGTTTATCGAATCGCATTACCGCGCGCAAGGAATCGAGTTGAAACTTGACCTCTTGCTATTCGGCGCCATCTTCCATGACATCGGTAAAATCTGGGAACTTGAAATCGGTAACGGCATCAATTATTCAGATCGAGGCAAGCTGATCGGTCACATCGTGATGGCCACGGAACTCGTGGAAAAAAAAGCGTCGCGCATCCTCGGGTTTCCGGAGGAGCTGAAGGATCGGTTGAAGCACATCATCCTCAGCCATCACGGACGGCTCGAATTCGGAAGCCCCAAGACGCCGATGTTTTTAGAGGCTTTCATTGTGGCCGCCATCGATGATCTCGACAGTAAAATCAACACGATCAGCTCTTTTGTTAAGGCCGAGAGAGACGCGATCGGAGAGAGCGACGAAAAATGGTCGAAGTTTAATCAGCTTTTCGAGCGCTATTTTCTACTGAAGTACTAACCGATGAACGAAGTTTTTCGCGATATTAAGAGTCTCCTCTTGGCTTATAAGCGATATGATCCCGCGGCTAAATCGCTCTGGGAAATCGCCCTGCTTTATCCGGGCCCCAAGGCGATTTTTTTTCACCGCGTTGCCCATTCGCTCTACCGAAACCGTTTATTCTTTTTAGCGAGGATGGTTTCGGAGTTTTCCCGATGGTTGACCGGCATAGAGATTCACCCGGGCGCGAAAATCGGCCGTCGCCTTGTCATCGATCACGGGATGGGTATCGTGATCGGGGAAACTTCTGAAATCGGTGATGACTGCATTATCTTTCACGGCGTAACGCTCGGCGGCGTGAAATTCGATCCGGTCAAGAGGCATCCCACGATCGGCAACCGGGTGTTGATCGGTACGGGCGCAAAGGTCTTGGGGCCAATAACGGTGGGTGATGGCGCCCGGATTGGGGCGAATGCCGTCGTGACAAAGCCCGTCGAACCGGGCCAAACCATCGTTGCTCCGCTGTCGCGGCTACTCGAGTAAGTTCTTGATAATAATAGTAAATTGATTTCTCAGACTGGTCGTCCGTCCGGTTTTAAAGCCGCGTGCAGCTCTAATCTGTGGACCGGCCTGGCTCGATTTGATATCGCTGGACCACAGTGCCCATGCGGCATTTCTCAAAACAGGTAACGTGCATCACGGAAACGCCATTCGTTTAGAGGGGGATCAATGGCGATCAAACGGTTGTCGATTTTGTGCGCGTTGCTCTTGGCGCTCACGACCTTTGTCGGCCAAGTGGCATCCGCTTTCGAGTTGGACCCGCAGGCGCGTAATGCGGGCTTCAAGGTTACATTTCAACTTCCCGCGCTCCACGAGTTTCAAGCGCGGACGATTTTAACTCCATCTGAGTTCGCGCCCGCGTCCGAGTTGCAGATGACGGCTGAAACGTTCCGGCGCATGGCGCGCGCGCTTGTGGGAACGGTCGAACGCACGGCTGATATCGTCGTTTTGGTGAGAAGCCAATACGAAGCTTCGAGAATCGTGTCCGAATACGCCGCGATGGGAGGAGACACGAACCGCCTTCAGACGTATGTGATTCCTTATAATTCGTTTTGGTATCAGGACTACGGGCCGATTTATGCGTTCGACGATGGCGGCGCTCTGGTCAGTAACGACTTCATTTACAGCCGTTATAACCGGTACTACGACGACGCGGTTCCTGCGGCCTTAGCGAAAAATCAGAATGTGGCCAACCGCCAAGTTTCGATGAACTTCGAGGGTGGAAACTTTATTTCCGACGGTCGCGGAACGTGCTTCGCGTCGACTCGGATGTACGAACAAAACCCGCAGCTTTCGGTGGAACAAGTGAACGCCCTCATGCTCGCCAATCTCGGCTGTCAGAGAATGGTGACACTCGCGCCGTTGATTGACGACATTACTTTCCACATCGACTTGTACGCGAAACTGGTCAACGATGACACGTTCGTGGTCGGTGATTTCATCGACCATCCGGCGAACAAAGCTCTGATGGACAAGAACGCGCAGTTCCTGCGCGATCTCGGCTATAACGTCGTGCGGATGCCGGTGAGAAGCCGCGGACGCGGAAACTTCCTGTCGCACATTAATTCTTTCTTTATTAACGGGTATGCGCTTGTTCCTGCGTATGGAATCGCGGAAGACCAAGTGGCCGAGGAAATTTACACATCCCTTGGCTACAAAGTTCTCATGATCAACGCCCGCGACCTTTCCGGTACGGGCGGCGCGATTCACTGTATCCTGCGTTCGAAACCCGCTTATTGAAACGTTTCATGCGTCTGACGGGCGAGTCTTGTTTTTCCTCGCCCGGAAAGACCGCAATGATGAATTCCGCTTTTCTCGAACCCACCTTCGCGGGCAAATCCTTCAATTTTGCTTCGATGATGGTTTCCGTTTCCTGAGTGAAGTCGCACCCCAATACCGCTGTCCGGTCGGGCCAATGTGCGGCCAATTCCTCAAGCAAGCGGTTCATCCGATAGGGCGTGTCCATTAAGATAAAGGGGCGGTATTCGCGGTCGAGTTCTTTCAAAGCGGCCGTCCGCGCTTCTTTCTCGGCGGGCAAAAAACCGCGGAATAAGAATTCGCTTAAGTCCTTTCCCGCGATCGAAAGCAGGCACATGAGGCTTGAAGCTCCGGGGATCGGGATAACGGCCAAGCCTTTTTTTCGGCAGGCTGCGACGAGTTTGGCGCCGGGATCGCAAAAGCCGGGAGTCCCGCAGTCACTGACCAAAGCGATATTATTTGTTCGGACCAGGTCGAGAAGGCGGGACACGTCATTTTCGCTTGAGTGTTCGTTTAGAAGTTCGATCGGCTTGTTTTCGACCCCGAGCGCCTTCAATAGTTTCGAGACTTCGCGCCGCTCTTCGCCGATGACGATATCCGCCGAACGCAGGACCTTAAGAGCCCGCAGAGTGATGTCCCCAGGGTTTCCAATCGGCACGGCGACGAGGGATAATGGCATGCGCGAAAATCCTCTTTTCGTTGGATTCGAAAAGCATTGCACCGTAACATAAGGTGTTTCAGCCGGGCAACCGACGAACTCAAACGCAAGCGGACCGAGGTGAATATGCAAAGATCATGGAAAGTTCTTTCAAGCCAGGACATTTTCAAGTCGCCGTTTTTCCGTTTGCGCTCTGACCGTTGCGAGTTACCCGATGGACGGGTGATGCCGAATTACTATGTCTTCGAGTTTCCGGATTGGGTGAACATCGTGCCGATCACGGAAGACGGACGGATGGTCCTCGTCGAGCAGTACCGGCAGGCTGGGGGCGAGACCCATCTTGAAATTCCCGGGGGATCGCTCGACCCGAGGAAGAGCGAGGACCCCAAAAGTGCGGTTATCAGAGAGCTCGCTGAAGAGACCGGATACGTTTCCGACGATGTCCGTCTGGTGGCCGTTCATTATCCGAACCCCGCTTTGCAGAACAACCGTATGCACACTTTTATCGGTTACGGCTGCCGTTGGGTGCAGGAACAGAAGCTCGATCCTTACGAAGATATCCGTGTCGTGACGAAAACGATTCCCGAAGTGATTGAGATGGTTCTCAGCGGGAAAATCAGCCATTCGATTGTGGTCGCCTCGATTTTCTATGCGTTACCGGCTCTCGGTTTCCAGTTGCCGACATCGGTTTCCGGTTCTTGAGCTTATAAACAAGAAGGATTCATCGGAGCTAAACCGGCTGCAAAAACCGAGTTGTCGATGAAACCGTCGTCGGAATCGAGGGGTCTTGAGTTGAGAACTAGCGCTTCGTATTCTGACAGCCCATCGATGTGAAGGGTGACCGTCGCTAGACCTTGTTCGCGATCACATTCCAATTTCAAAGTCATTTTCTTTTCCGAAAACGGGATCTTTTCGATGGCGACGCGGAGGTCGTGTTCGAGATTCGTGCGGGCCACGACGTTTTGGCTGTGGTTATCGGACTGGCGCGCCGAGGCTTCCTCGTAAAGGCAGGCGGTGTATTCGCGTGTGAGCACGAGTTGGACGTCGCCGGCTTCGTATCCGCGTTGGGCGTACCAACGGTTCTTCAAAATGTCCTTGGCCTGTTCGTTGACGAGCATCTGGAAGATGTTGTGATCACCCCCTCGGTTGAGGCAGAGCTGCGAACTCAAAAACTGCGCGGAACTCGGCCAGTCGGCGATCACGAGGGCGACCAAAGCCAATGCGAACCCGGCACCCAAGGTGGGCCAATGGGAATAGGTGGGTCTTCGCATGCTAGTGCTTTTGATTCCAGATGCTTTCAAAGACATTTCCCCCGCGCCTTGTTTCCGCAAGTTCGCTGATGGGTGCAATCTCTTTGTTTATATTGCAGTGCGTTTAGTTGTCGCCGGTGGCTTGTTTCAGGGGGAGGGTCTCTATATCAATTTCAAAATGCGTAATTCTTTCCCAGAAGGGGGACGGTTCCTCTCGGCCTGAATGCGCGGTTTCGACGAAAACCAGTTTGATATTGGGGCATTCTCGCGCGACGAGGTTCAGGTTCACCGGCTCATTTTCGAAGAACCAAATTCGTTTGTACTTCCGCTCGAAATCACGAAGAACTTCAGCTTTGAAGGCTGCGTCATCCATTTTGGGGTGAGGCTTTAAGACGAGCTGAACGGTCGGCGAGTCGATCGGAAACTGATTGTTTAGAAGCGATTTATAAGTGCCGTCGCCCATGCGGGGGATATCCCGCCCTGTGAGATACATGATGTGAGCTCCGAACTCATGAAGCTTTTGGACGAAAGTGACAGCACCTGGTAACGGCTTGTCGTAGATGAGGTATTCATTGCTGAAAAATGCATCAGCCCAGTGCTGATGAAGAGCGGCAAAAAACGGTCCTTCGCAGGGAAGCCCCAATCGTTCAAGTGGAGTCTTCAAACCCCAATCTGTTTGGAGGATCTGAATATCATTAAGGCGGCGACATTCTTCGGGAAATCGCACGGCTTCAATTTGTCGGAAACGATCGATGATCTTGGTCACGCGTCCCGTCAGATCGAAGAGTGTGGAGTCGAGGTCGAAGACAACCAGCAAGGGGCGGCCGTTTTGCGAGTGGTCCCATGCTTCATGAAGAATTTTTTCGAGGACCGAAGACTTAAGAAACCGCCTGTCAGTCATGTTTTTATTCTAGAGGACCGCCTGAACGCTCACAATCAGATTTTGACACAAAGCCTCTTCTTCAGCCTTGCGTGTCCCAGTGTGAGTTGTTAAGACTGCGCACTACCACAAGGAAAGTCGGGAAGCACTGATCTTCGAGCGCTCTGTCTTAAACGGATTTAACTGCCGCGCTCTAAACGGCTTGGGAGAGGGACTCATGAAAAAGTTGAGCTTTTTGATCTGCCTTTCGGCCCTGTCGCTGGTTTTAAATGCGTGTACTTTTAAAAAGGCAGAATTGGGAACGGAAGAAAACCCGGTTAAGTTCCTTTTTGTTCCGTCGGTCGACGTGAAGGTCATCGACACGAACACGAAAGTTCTCAAAGAGTGGTTCGAAGCGAACTCTCCCTACAAGTATAAAATCATCGTTCCCCACAGCTTTATCGCCGTTGTTGAAGCTTTCGGTGCGAAACGCGCAGACGTCGCGTTCATCAATACGTTCGGTTACCTCCTCGCCAACCAAAAATACGGCGCTGAAGCTCGTCTCAAAGTCGTGCGTTTCGGGAAAACGACTTACCAAGCGCAAATCGTCGCGAAAAAAGGCCGCTTCAAAGACGTTAAAGAACTCAATGGAAAAACATTCGCATTCGTCGATCCCGCATCGCTGAGTGGTTACATCCTGCCGCTTAAATTCCTGCGCGACCAAGGGATCAAACTCGGCGACACCAAGTTCGCCATGAAGCACGACAACGTCATTTCGATGATTTATCAGGGCCAAGTCGACGCCGGCGCGACTTTCTATTCGCCGCCGAATCCTGAAGAAGGTGGAATTCAAGACGCCCGCCGCCTCGTGAAAGCTCAGTATCCCGATATTGAGGAGAAGGTCGAAATTCTGACTCTCACGGGCGAGATTCCGAACGACCCGATCATTTTCGCGAAAGAGCTTTCGGAAGAAATGAAGCAAACGATCGCCGACACCTTCATGAAGTTCGTGAAGACTCCGGAGGGGAAAGAGGCGCTTAAGAAACTCAGCAGCGTCGACGATGTCCAGCCCGCCACGGACGCTGATTACGATATCGTCCGCGAAATGGTGAAGGAAGCAGGACTCGATCCTGAAGAAGCTTTGAAGAAGAACTAAGGGGGCTGGGTTGTCTCAACCTATTCTTTCCATCCGCAACTTAGTGAAAACCTACCCCAACGGAGTCCGCGCCCTGAAAGGCGTGAGCTTCGACGTGAAGCGGGGCGAGTTCCTCGTGATCATCGGACTTTCGGGATCGGGCAAGTCGACTCTTCTTCGCTGCTTGAACCGCCTGCACGAACCGACGTCCGGGGAAATCATTTTCCGCAGCGAATCGGACGGCATGCGGAAGGAGTTCGACATCGCCAAAGCCGAAGGCAAGCAGATCTACGAAGTGCGTAGAAAGATCGGCATGATCTTTCAGCACTTCAACATCATCGAGCGCCACTCGGTCATAAATAACGTCTTATACGGTTCGCTTGGCCGCACGTCGGCTTGGCGGAGCATTCTGGGGCTTTATTCGCAGGAAGACCGTAGGAAGGCGAAAGACTACTTGGATCTCGTTGGCATCGGTGACAAAGCTCATTATCGCGCCTCCCAACTTTCGGGCGGCCAACAGCAACGTGTGGCGATCGCTCGTGCTCTCATGCAGTCGCCCGAAATCCTCCTGGCAGACGAGCCCGTGGCCAGCTTGGACCCGGCAACCTGCCATACGGTGATGGATTACTTGCGCAAGGTGAACACCGAACTCGGCTTAACGGTGATCTGCAACTTGCACTTCTTGAGCCTGGTTCGCCAGTACGGGACCCGGGTGATCGCGCTGAAAGCTGGCGAGCTGGTTTACGAGGGGCATCCGAACGATATCGACGAGGCGTGGTTTGCCCGGATTTACGGGGAAGGCGCCCGGGAAGTCCATGTCAATTGAGGAATTGAAGGAGCTGTCAAGTGTCTGAAACCGGCGGAAAGATCCGGAGAACCATCTTTGATGCGATCGTCTTCGCTTACCTCGTGATCTTCGTTTTGGTCGCGATCATGCGTCCCGATTCGGACGAGCTGATCGAGCAAATGGGTTTTAACGTCGCCCTGTTTTTCGGTCTGGCGTTTATGGGCGGCGTGATTAGCCTGGCGGTCAGCGCGAAAGGCATTAAGACGCTCGGTGAAGTCATTTATGCGCCTGCGCACCGCAGGACCGTCAGCGATCCTGATACTCCGCTCTGGCAGACGTTCTGGGGCGTACAATTGATTTTGGCCCTCATCGCCACTTTCGTTCTCGGATGGGTTTTGACGGAGGTGAATCCTCTCCTTCTCATCGAGGCGGAGCCAATTTCGCAAGCGATGCGGCTTTTCGCTGAGGTCGCGGATCCCGACTGGTCGATTCTGCCCAAAGCGATCATGAAGATCATCGAATCGATCTTCATCGCGTTTATGGCAACGGCGTTCGCGGTTCCGATCGCGTTCGTTCTGAGCTTCATCAGCGCGCGTAACATCATGGGGAAATCGCCGATCGGCATGGTCATCTACACGCTTCTTCGCGTGAGCTTTAACCTTTCGCGTTCGATCGAACCGATTCTTTGGGCAATCATTTTCACGATATGGGTCAGCTTCGGCCCGTTCGCGGGCATGTTGGCTTTGATGGTCCACTCCATCGCATCGCTCGCGAAGCAGTATTCGGAAATCGTCGAGGGCGTTTCGGACGGTCCGATCGAAGGGATCGAGGCGACAGGCGCCGGCCGTCTGCAAACGGTTTGGTTCGCGATCGTTCCGCAGATCGTGCTTCCTTACATTTCGTACACGATTTACCGCTGGGATACGAACTTGCGCATGGCGACCATTCTCGGTTTTGTCGGCGGCGGCGGTATCGGTACGATGCTCATGGAGTACCAAGGGCAGTCACGGTGGCCGCAGGTGGGAACCATTATCGTCGTCATGGCATTCGTGGTCTGGGTGATGGACGCGTTCTCGAGCCACGTCCGCGCCGCTATCAAGTAAAGAGCCTCTCATTTTGAGGCGTTCATAACTTTGACAATCTTTCGAATCTCAATTTGGGATCCGGCTCTGAACTGTCGATGAGTTAGACGATTTTTCTCCGGTTGCGGCCGGTTCCCCAGCCTAAATACTTAATCTTTCTCAGGATCTTCAGCCTTTCGGTCGCAAGCCCGATTCGCTCATGCGGATGACGCAAGAGTCTTCACGCATTCGAACGGAGCGGGCCATGAAATTGAATCATCTCGCGAAACGGTCACTGCTGTTGGCGATGGCGGCGAGCGCCTTAATCGCGTGTAACAACCAAATGTTCGCGCAGCCGCCGGAGCAAGAAACATTCGCTCAGAAGGTCGCATACAACAACGAGGTCGATCTTCTTTTCGTGGTTGATACATCCTCAAGCTCGATGAACACGATTCAGGAGGCGTTCGCCAAGCAAATCCACCTTCTGACGGATCAGTTCAACAGAACAGGGCTCGACTATCGCATCGCTGTTACGACGATGGATATGAGCGCCGACGGGGAGAAGGGGCGCTTTGTCTATCAAAGCGGAACACCGCCGATTCTGAAGCCCAATACGCCCAATTTCGAGCAGCTTCTTGTCGAACGGCTCCATCGCGGCGTTTACGACTGGCATCCGATTTTGAGAGGGCTTGAAGCGATGAAAGCCGCACTTTCGGGATCGAATGCGGTGTCGGGCCCCAACGCGGGATTCTTGCGTGAGAACTCCCTTTTGGTTCTCGTCTTCCTTTCGACCGGCGACGATCGCTCCCAAACGTTCGATTACAAAGGCTGGCTGGACAAGCTTCGCCCGAACCTCCCCTACGGGGACCGCAGCTGGGTCGCCCAGTACATCGGGATCCTTCCGGGCGACTACAACTGCAAGACCGCGCCGTGGGGTTATGTTGAGCCTGGCGTCGCGTTCGTCGAACTCGCCCGCTATTCGGGAGGCGCTGCGGAGTCCATTTGCGACGGCGATATCCGTCGGGCGCTGACGAACGTGAAGGCCCGCATTCTCGAAATGATCACCGAACATGTTTTGCCTGCCACTCCCGTGGTTGAAAGCATCCGCGTGCGAATCAACGGCGTTGAGATCCCGAACGATCCCGAGAACGGCTGGACGTATAACGAAGTCCGCAACTCGATCGTTTTCCACGGAGCGAGCATTCCGCCCGTCCATTCCGTGGTCGACATTCAATTTGACCGCGTGGGTCTGAAGTAAGAGGACGATGATGGCAGCGCGTTTACTAACGGCACTCTTGGTTTCAACGATGGTCGCGGTTCCGCCGGCGTATGGGGATAAGGCCGACGACGGTGTGGAGAAAGCCCTTCGTTTCCGGCCCGGCGATGAAACGGGTAATGAGCTCAAGGCTTTGAAGACGGAGCTTTTGGTTATCCGCTCCGAAAAGCGGGCGCTCGCTCAGCTCCTGAAGCTTCACAAGAAGTACAAGGGCACGCGGATGGAGCCGGAAATCCTGTTCCGGCTCGCCGAGATTTACATGCGTCGGGCTCGTTCCGAGCGTTTCTTTGAAGTGCATCGGAACTCGGAGCAGATCCTGACGTTCGCTCCGCAACACGTGCAGGAGGCTTCCGAAGCTGCTGAAATCCGGAAGGCGATCGAGTATTACCGCCAGATTCAAGAAAAATTCCCTCGATACCACGCGATGGACATCGTCATCTTCAACAACGCCTACGCTCACCAGCAACTAAACGAGAACCGCGAAGCGGAAGCGTTATTCACGAAGTTGATCCAAAAGTATCCGTATTCGTCGCTTATTCCAGATGCCTATTTGGCGATCGGTGAAATCAACTTCGCCGCCCGTAACTTCAAAGTCGCTCTCGAAAATTTCAAAGCGATTCGCAAATACCCGAAGGCTCGTGTTTACCCATACGGTCTATATAAGGCCGCATGGAGCTACTACAACTTGCATGACACGGAGGCCGGGATTCGCGAGCTCGAAGACGTTGTGCTTTTCGGCCGTCAAGTCGCGGCAAACGGCTGGGATTCGAAGCTCGACCTCCGCAAAGAGGCTTTGGGCGACCTCGCTCTCTTCTTCAGTGACGTGAGAAAGAGCCATGAAGCCGTCGACTACTTCATCAAGCAGGCGCAAGAGCTGGACCCGGCGCCCTATATCATGCGCCTGGTTGAGATTTATAAACGGCATTCGCGTTACAACGATATTGAAACGGTTCTCAAGGACGTGCTCGCTAAGCTCCCGAAGAGCGAGGCGGTCGCGACCGTTCATGAAGAGTTGATCTGGAACTATGAACGCACGAAACGGCAGCCCGAAGCCGTCGCGCAACTTGAGGCCCTTGACGCTCACTGTGATCGGACGGGCCCGCAGGTTGAATCTGAAAAATCAAAGAAGAACGCTGCAGTTGCGCCCTCCTCGTGCCGCATGAAAGTCGCCGAGACCAGCAAGAAACTCGCGACGAAGTGGCACGCCGTCTGGAAGAAATTCGGTGAGGCGAAAGGGGGCGGTAATGAAATCGCGTCGAGCGCCGAAAAGGCGTATCGGATTTTCTTGAAAAATCCGGCCGGCGACAAAGACACGGCTCTCGTGCGCTATGCCTTCGCCGAGTTGCAGTTCGCGCGTAAACAGTACCGTGAGGCGAGCGACCTCTATGCGGCTGTCGAACACGACCGCAAGGCAGGCGCGACCCTCGATGCGAAAGTCGCGCATGACGCCGCTTATGCGGCTGTCGTGAGCTTGGAACGCGCCGTCGGCGATAAATGGAGCGACGCCGATGAAAAACGTTTCATTGAGCTCTCGGATAGCTATATCCGTCAGTATCCGCAGGGCCAGTACGTAACGGACCTGCAGTTCAAACGCGCGTTCATCGCGTATGAAAAAGAGCGCTACGACGAGGCGGCTCCGCAGTTCAAACGCATCGGTTGGGCGGCTTATGCGAAAGATTTGCAACCGAACGAAAAGGTCATCCGCGCGCAGGACCTCTACTTGGACATCTTGAACATTAAAAAGGACTACAAAGGTATTAAAGAGGCTTCGAAGGAGCTTCTTCGCCGCGGAGGGGAAGCGAACCGGGTCGCCCAGATAGAAAAAATCTACCGCGAAGCTTATTTCGCCGAAATTCAAATGCAAGAAGAGAAGGGCGATCTGGCGGGAGCCGTTGAAGCGTACAAGAAATTCGCTCTTGAGAACAAAGATTCTCCTTTGGCGCCGAAGGCCTGGTGGAACGCCAGCCAGCTTCAGTTCCGAATGGGCGATGCCACTGGCGGGGCGAGCACCTGCTATGAAATGCACAAGCTTTTCCCCAATTCCTCGAACGGGAAGGATTGCTTGACTCAAGCCGCGAATACCTTCGAGGCGATGGGGCGTCTGGATCTGGCGGCTCGGGTTCTCCTCAACTTGGCCGAAGTCGAAGTCGACAAGCAGTTGCAATGGCGCGAGTTGGCGGCCGATTTCTTCGCCCTGAGTGGCTCGAAAGAACGTGCGATCGTGATGTACATCAAACTCGCTGAAGGCTTGAAGGACAGCGAACGCGCACATATAACGTCGCTTCTTGAAAAGGCAGCGCTTCTCGCCCGCGACACGAACGATACAGGGTCGCTTCGGAAAATCGAAGGTATCTTCACCGTCAAAGGCATTGAGCCTCAGGCGAGCCGCATGGTCGTCGAGGAGGCTGAGCGCCTGTTTGAAAAAGGTGACCATACGAAAGCGTTCAACCTCGCGAAGAAGATTATCGCGAACTCGAACTTGCCGAAAGAACTCTTGGCCCGTGCCCGCTTCGTTCAAGCGCGGGTGCTTGAAGACGAGTACCGCAAACAGAGCGTGAAGGCCCGGTTGGAACGCATCGGGCTCGTCCTGGCGATCAAGACCGAAAAACTCGAAAAAGCGCAGAAGGCTTACCAAAGCACGATTCGTTACGGCGATCCGAGTGTTTCGGTGAAAGCTTTGCGTCGCCTGGCGGATTGCTACCTCGATTACGCGAAAACCGTCCGCGGAATGAAGTTGCCGGACTCTGTCGCGGCAGCGGATCAAGAGGCGTTCCGGGCTGAAATCGAGCAGATCACGATTCCGATGGAGGAGAAGGGAATCGAGACCATGCAGCAGGCTCTTGAAATGGCGAAGAAGGCGCAGTTACGCGGTGGTGAGATCGCCGAGCTGCAAAACGAAGTCAATCGTTTGAATATGAAACCTGTCGATGCACCGGTTATCACGGTCTCTGTCCCGAAAGTTTACCTCCCGAATTTCAGGGCGCCTGCGAGTAAGGAGATGATGCGATGAGGATCTGGGAACAACGGACAATCCGCCTTTCCGCGTTCGTTACCTTTTCAGTTCTGGTAGCGGCATGCGCCAGCGGGCCCCAAAAGAAGACGGAAACGGTGGATGCGGAAGCAGAGAAGAGAAGCCAGATCTATATGGCCAACCTCGAAGTCGAGCCGCTCGGTGAAACCGGTTCGGGAACGTGCGCCGTTCCGTCTTGGGCGCTGAAACCAGCCCCGGCACGCGGCTCCGGACCCTCGAAAGAGTGGCCTCGCCTCGTCGCTCACGCCAATGCATGCGTGAAAGCCAAGATCTGGCGCAACGTTGAGATTCTCGGATACGCGCTGGGTCGGGCTGATATCGACTCGCCCTGGGGTGCTTACTTCTTAAGCCTCGCGGCCGAAGCGTCGGGCGACCGAGCACGTGCGCTCTGGATGATTGATCTTGCGCAAAAGAAAGCTGGGGGGCGCTCGGGACTCTTCATGTATCAAAAGGGGCGCATCCTCTTCGAACTCGGCGAAACGGCCCAGGCGATGGAGCTGGTTGGGAGAGCGGTTCAACTCGAGAAAAGGCTCACCGAGGGGCACTTGTTCCTCGCGCGCATTTACCATCGCGACCTCGAGTTGGAGCGCGCGGCGAAGCATTACCAGGCGGTGCTTGAGGCCGACGGGAAGAATTTCGTCGCGCTCGCGGGGCTTGCGGAAGTGAAACTGGCTCAAGGGGCGGGCGACGAAGCTGCGGCTTTGTACGCGAAATTGGTCGCGGCTCAGCCGTCCGGCTTACAGAACTGGCTGCGGCTCGCCTATATCCAGGAAACCGTGCAGAAGAACCCGGCTGAGGCTTTGAACACGTACCGGAACCTTAAGTCGTCGATCGAAAAGGGACAGATTAAGGATCGTCCCGAATTCGATCTGGCTGCGCGTATCAAAGCGCTTGAAGAAAGCACGGCGCCGCGGGTTCCGGCCGCTAAAGCCGCATCGGTCGAGGGCGGAAAAGAAGACGGCAAAAAGGTGAAATAAGGGGAAAGGCCATGAGAACTTTGAAGCAGACAGCGTTGCTTGGTCTCTTGGTGGTAGCGACACTCATGTCCGCAACTTCGACAGTTTACGCGAAGAAAGTGAAATACCGCAAAACCCAGGAAGTGAATTTCGACGTCATGGACGTCGACGGACAGGCAAGAACGCCGGATGGAGCGTATCTTGTCCAAAAACGGTCCATCGACTTCATGCCGCTCTATAAAGTCAGGAAGAATTTTGACGACAATATCAAGGAATCCGTTGAGTACATAAAGTAAGGATTCGAGAAAAAACGAGCACTGAAAAACGAGCGCGCCGCCCGCGGAATGTAAGAGAACAGGCGTCTTTCGGATTTCGGGCTCCCTAAAAACCGGTTTGCACCCGGACACAGGGAACGAACGGAGACAATCATGTTCTCGCATAACCATTGGGCTCGCACAGCAATCGCGTTTCTCATCATCGTCGCGCCGGCTTTTGCTTTCGCTCAAAACGCGTCGAGGAAAGCCCCGTCGCTCATCCGGCAACCGGCTCAAACGGCGACTGACCAAAAAGAATCCGACGATAAACTTGATGTGACCGATCTCGAGAAAAAGTATTGGGCGGCCAAAGACTCCGAATTCAGCGTCGTGCAAAACCGGCTTTTCAGCAAGACCGGACGCTTCACGTTGAGCGGCAGTTTCGGAACGATGCTGAACGACCCGTGGGCGACCGGAAACACGTTCGGCGCCAATCTCGGTTATTACTTCAACGAGCGTTGGGGAGTCGAGCTTTTCTTCTCCCAGACCAATTCGCAAGACAACCAAGCCGTTGAACGCTTGAAGAACCAGGCAGGTTATCCCGACCACAACCTCCTAAAGGATTATTACGGCGTTCAAGTCATGTTCGTACCTTTCTACGCGAAAATGAGCGTGATGGATTGGACGATCATTTATTTCGACATGTCGTTCGCCCTCGGCATGGGCATGCAGTCATATGACCAGATGAAAGAAGAGGGCAACAGCACGGTGGCGACTCCGGCTGTGAACTTCGACGTCACGCAAACCTTCTTCTTGCATAAGAACTTCGCTCTCAGATTGGATCTGAAAAACCGCTGGTATTCCGAAGAAACGGTGAAATACCGCTCCACGTACTTGAACAGCCCGAACCGCGGTAACGGAGCGTCGATTACGAACTCGTCGTTCCTCCTTTTCGGTCTGTCGCTCTTCTATTGACGGAGGTTTGGACGTGAGAAGCCGTTTCCACAACCAAATCATCGCCGCATTCCTCGCCGTCGCCGTTTTTTCATACGGCGATTTAGCGTGGGCCGAGCGTCTTAAGCCGTCCGGCGACTACGTCGAGGCGAAGATTGAAAGCACTTCGAGCGGCTCATGGATCAGCGGCGCGGGCAAGGCTCGTGAGCGCGCCATGGCGAAAGTCGAGGAAGTGAAGGTTTGGGTGAAATCGAAGTGGAGGGGGTTCAAATCTTATTTCGGCGATGAAAAAGGAACGAAGCCGTCCGTTGTCGCTCAGCGCGAGGTGTTTGCTCCACCGGTTTCGGCACCGGTTCGCGCTCCGATCGAGAAGACGCTGCAGGCTCCCGAAGCTCCGCAACGGAAACGCGAGCTTCTCGACACTCCCGGCGTCACCCGGACTTCGACGGGAGTTGCGTCTTACGATCTTTCCGCGTCGCCCTACATTCCGCGGCTGAGCCTCGAAGATGAGACCCGTATCTCGGCGTCGCAGTACGCGCTCGACAGCCGCTTGCAGAAAATTATGGACGAGCGGATCGTTCGCCGCCTGGAGTCTCCCGAGGTTCTCACGCGGGAGCAGTTAAAGGCGCTCATTACCCTCAAAGTTCCCCGTGCGGGCCGGCCGAAAGACGTCAAAATGGCGAAGTATCCGAATCATTTGAAAGGGAAGTTGGATGGCCGCGGGGTTGAACGCATTGTTGTGCAGCTCAAGCCGGAAGCTGAGCTGCAATTGAAGAAGTTCGTTCCTTTGACGCCTGACGAACTTCGCTTCTTAAGTGGCCTTTATCTCCTCCAGAACGGAGATCAGTGTTCGACGGCGATCGGCCTCTTCCATCGTCTTTCGAAATCCAAAGGCTGGGAGGCGGAAGCGAATTATTATCTCGCTTACTGCTCGAAACAGCTGAAGTTCATGTCGGATTATTATGAACACGTGCGCCGGGTTCTTGAAACCCAAGACGTCCATTATTCGCGCAAGCTGCTGGCCGAACTCGATACGAACATTCCGTATGAGGCGGGTGACGCCTTCGGGCTCGCCCTCTTGAACGTAACGTCAAACGAAAAGATCGTGAAGGGATTGAGTCCGGAGGTCATGGCGAACATCGCCTACATTCTCGCCGACTTCGGTATTTCGAGCGGTCGCTATAAGACGGCTCTGACTTGGGCCGCGCGCGTTCCGCCCACGCATCCGAAGTATCATCAAGCTCGTTTCCTACTGGCTCTTGCCGAGTACCAGGTCGGATCGAAAGAGAACGCCGCGAAGATTCAGGACGAAATCGTCAACGACAAGAATATCGACAAGAGCAAACTCGAATTCCAGGCGCTGGTGGCTTTGAATGCCGCTCGCATGCATTTCCAAGAAGGCAATTTTAAACGGGCTCACGAAAACTTCCGGAAGGTTTACAAGGACCATCCGCTTTGGCTTCAGAGTTTGACGGAGTTCGGTTGGGCCCAACTCCTGGACGGCGACTATGAGGGAGCGATCGGCAACATGCACTCGATCCAATCGCCGTTCTTCGCGAATGTTTACAAGCCCGAATCGTATGTGATCCGCACGATCGGTTACCTCAACCTTTGCCAGTACGGTGACGCGTACCGGACATTGACGCGTCTTGAGCGCGACTACCGTCCGTACTTGGAGAAGATGGAGGCCTACCTCAACTCGAGGAAAGGGAAAAAATACTACGAAACCGTGAAAGGCTTCTTTAAGGCCGAAAAAGGAACGAAGGAAATCGACGGCCTGCCGATGCCGGTCGTGCGCGAGATAGCTCGCCACCGCGACTTCACGAACTTGCAAAAAGCTTTGAACCGTTTGATCGACGAACGGCCGAGTTACAACGTCATAAACGGCGAAGTCGAGCGCCGCTTAAAAAGGGCGCAAGCCGACGTAAATGCGACCCGTAAGCGTATTGATAATCTGCGCCGAAGCATCGCTGAGGCGACGGCCAAAAAGGCGCTCGCGCCCGTCGAAAAGATGAAGCGCGAGCTTGAAGAGGAATTCTTGCGCCTGAACGACCAGTTCTTCGCCGTCGATCTCTACCGTGAGGCGAAAGACGGTATCGACCAATATAGGGCTGAAGTCGTCACGGGTGCGGACAAGAGAATCGCAGCCATGCGCGACCGCATCGAGCAAGTGCTCGAGAACCGCCTCTTGCGCCTGAAAGTCGATCTGGCCCGTATTCTCGACAACAACGAATTGCTCCGCTACGAGGCTTTCGCCGGTAGCGGTGAAAACATCCGTTTCCAAGTCGCCGGCGGCGAAGCGGAAAAACGCGTACCTGCTTCGGTCGTTCCGAAATCCAAGGCTTTGCAATGGGATTTCGACGGCGAGTATTGGGAAGACGAAATCGGTCATTTCAGATCCAGCTTGAAAAACAAATGTCCAGAGAAACGCTCGCAGGCGAGTCTCGACGGAGGTATCAAATGAAGTCCACCAATCAGTTCACGCGTTTCTTCGCGACTTTTGCGGCTTTGGTGCTCGTTTCGACCGGCGCTTCGGCTAAGACTGACATCAAAGCCAAAATCGAGCAATTGAAAGAGAACGCCGAAAACAGCAAGGCGAACCTCAAACAATACGAGGACAACTACGGCACGGTGGTCGCGAACCTCAAGGAGACCGAGCGCGCTCTCAAGGAAATCAAAAAACAGAAAGAGGCCTTGGCGAAACAAACGGCTGAAACCCAAAAAGGCAAGGCCGGTATTGATGCGACAAAAAAACAGTTGACCGTGTTACTGAACGAAGAGAATGCGAAGCTTGAAACCGAACTCAAGCAAATTGAGGAATTGAAGAAGGCCCTGGCTCAACTTGAGAGCAACGTCGAAGTCCGGAAAAGGAATATCGCAAGCTATAGCGAAAAAATGGAAAAGATCGACGCCGAGTTCGCGAGCTGGTCGGAGCGTAACCAGTCGATCATCGAGCTGGAGCAGGCTCTTCAGGCGAAAGAGGCTCAGGCGTTGGCCGACAATAAAAGGCTGAAAGAGAAAAAGGCTCATTACGAAGCAGAAATCGCGAAGTGGAAGAAGCAGGTCCGCGTTTCCGAGCGCGAGTACCGCAACTTCGCGAATTTGACAGACTGAGCGTTGTATAAATTATCCTCCGTTATCCGGCGCGTGCGTTCGTTCTCTGGACCGCGCGCCGATTTTTATTTCTTTCCTTGCCCGCAGACGTATATCCTTGGTTTATGCAATCGTTAACACGCGAAGAATTGCGTTTGTTGAGATCCCTGTCGACGCCTGCGAAAATTCAGAATTTCCTCGACAGACTTGATTACCATTTGACGAACACGGCTTGGTCGCCCCGGCTTGTCTTAAGATATAGGGCCGCCCACTGTTTGGAAGGCGCTGTTCTAGCGGCCGCGGCTTTGAGAATCAACGGTTACCCGCCACTGATCCTTGACATGGAAGCGAAGAACGACACGGATCACGTGATCGCCGTTTTCCGGCAAGCCGGCGGTTGGGGCTCGATCGGCGTTTCAAATTATCCGGGCTGCCGTTACCGGGATCCGATTTACCGCACGCTTCGTGAGCTCGTTCTGAGCTATTTCAACGATTATTTCAATAAGCGCCGGCAAAAGACGTTGCGCGCGTACTCCCGGCCGGTGAACTTAAAGCGTTTCGACCGCTATAATTGGATGTCGAGCGAAAAACCTATTTGGTATATCGCGGAGTACTTGGTCGGCATACCGCACACGCGGCTTCTCACTCCTGCGATGGAGCGCGCGTTAAGGCCGCTCGATCGGCGTAGCTTCCAAGCCGGAATGGACCACCGCCTGCTTCGCGTTTAAGCGTGTCCGCCCGCTTTCAATTGCGTGTAATACAAACTGCTGTTCTTTCGCGCCATGAGCTCGTCGTGGGTGCCCACTTCGGCGATGCAGCCGTGGTCGAGCACGACGATCTTATCGCAATCCGTGATGGTCGAGGTGCGGTGGGCAATGATGAAACTCGTGCGTCCCTGACGGACGCGCCGGGTGGCTTCTTGAATGAGATCTTCGGTATGCGAATCGATGTTCGCGGTCGCCTCGTCGAGAATGAGAATATCGGGTTGAAAAGCCAAAATGCGCGCGAACGCGATCAGCTGGCGTTCGCCCACGCTTAAATTAGCACCTCGCTCTTCCACTTTCGCGTCGAGTCCGCCCGGACGTCTTTTTAAGAGTCCGGTTAAGCAGGCCATTTCGGCTGCGCGCTCGATATCGGCTCTTGAGATCGACGGGTCCCCTAAACTGATGTTTTCGGCGATGGTTCCCCGGAACAGGAAAGTATCCTGTTGAACCACGCCCAGCCTCGAGCGGAGAGCGCGCCGTTCGATTTCAGTCGTGGAGCGTCCATCGATCAAAATACGCCCTTCGGTCGGATCGTAAAACCGCTGCAAGAGGGCGATCATCGTTGATTTGCCGCTGCCCGTTCGGCCGACGAGGGCTACCGATTCACCCGGGTGGACTGTGAGATTGATATCGCGAAGGACGAGCGGGAGATCTTCGCGATAACGGAAACTGACCGACTCGAAAATGACTTCGCCGCGGAATTTAGGAGGCGCGGGTTGGCCGGTCTTGATTAAAACGGTGTTTTCTTCTTCCGGTTCGCCGAGCAGGGTAAAGATCCGTTCCGCTCCCGAAAGGCTGTTTTGCAACGTTTGGTATTGTTCCAAAATCGTGTTCAAAGGTTCGGTGATGGCGCGGACGTGAAGAATGAAGGCGACCATAGCGCCCGTAGTGACTTCACCCGAAAGAACGAGCTGCCCTCCGAAATAAAGCGCCGTGGTGACTGCAACAGCGTTGAAAACGAGCATCATCGGCGAAAGAAGCGCATAAAGGCGGACGTATTTCATCTGTTGATCGCGGTAGTCTGCGGACTGCGCGCGGAATTTTTCGTAATGGTGCCGGGTGCGGTCATAGATTTGCAGGACCTTCATTCCATTAATGTTTTCCCCGACGAAAGCGTTCAAGGCCGCAAGTTTTCGCCGCGATTCGCGGAGAACGAGGAAGATCCGGCGGCTCAAGACCGAGATACCCCAAATAACGGGAGGAAGAGCCAGGATGGTCGCCAGTGTCGCTTTCGGCGAAATCAAAAGCATGGCCACCAGGATGGCGATCAGGCTCACGACGGCCGTGAACATATTGATTAGACCTTTCGTGAAAACTTCGCCGAGGCTTACGACATCGCTCGTTACCCTTGTAACGATCCGGCCGGTCGGGTTCGTATCGAAGAACCGAATCGGCAGCCTTTGCACATGGGAGATCAGTTCGCTGCGGATCTCAAACAGGATGCGGTTTCCGATTTTCGCGAAAAGATAGCCATGGAGGAAGGTGAGAAACGATCGCGACACTTCCAGCACGAAGTAGGCGCCTGCGATCCACAGGATCACGGTGCGATCGTTTTTCGCGAGCCCATAGTCGATCGCATAACCGAACAAAGTGACGGAAAGCCGGCCGAAGACGGCCACGCTGACCACGGCGGAAACCGTCGCGAGAACGAGCCACGGCCGGCGCATGAGATAGGGCCAAAGCCGCCGGATCATTCCGATCACGCTCGAGGTGATTTTAACCTGATCTTCGGTGTAGGGATTATGTGTCGACGTGCTCATGCCTGATTCCCTCCAACCAAAGGTGCGGCCGCATCCCCTGTCTCCGATTCGATCGTTGAGCTTTGGATGCGATTCATCGCCTCATAAGTGGGACTCGTCCGCATAAGTTCGTCATGCGTGCCGACGGCCTCGATTTCCCCGTTGACGAGGACGATGATTCGGTCGGCGTGCATGA
>CALBDW010000001.1 GCA_937927435.1 uncultured Bdellovibrionales bacterium | reverse complement strand
AAATTCAAGACATTCAAAGTGGTAGATTGCTAGGTCGCTCGAGTGTGGGTTCTGGTCCGGTGGAAGAAATTAGCATTGGCGCGGGGCTTTCGCTTTCGGGCGGAACGCTTTCGCTCAGCTCGACGGGTGTCAGTGGTTCGGGTACGACGAATCGTTTGGCGAAATTCACCGGTTCGTCGGCTCTCGGCGATTCCGTTGTCTATGAAAACAATAACAACATCGGAATTGGAACGGCGTCCCCTGGCTCGAACACCAAGTTGAATGTGGCTGGGCAAATCGTGAGTGGCTCGTATTCGACCACATCCAACTCCATTGACTGGGCGAATGGGAATATCATCACGACGAGTTTCAATTGCGGATCGAACATTAGTTTTGTTAACCTTCGGAAAGGTGGAAGCTATACTTTGATCGTGACCGGTTCGGGTAATTCGCAGTGTAACTTCAGTGCGAGTGTAAGTGGCGATGACGAGGGGTCAGTCACTTACAAGTTTTCGCCGGCGAATGGCCCGCGGATAGCGAACTCGCACACGATCTATAGCATTTTACGTGTCGACAATACCGTGTACGTCTCGTGGATAACTGGTTTCTAAAGGGAAAGCTGAATTTTTAGCGTCCACCCAGACGTGAGGAGGAGCGAGTGGACGACATCAGTTCCCTGCCACTTTTGGATCAACAAGTGGAAGCCGGTTTGCGCGGCGATTTCGAGCGCGGTTGGGAGATCGCGGAAGAACTCGCCCGTGTTTCTCCCACATGCAACCGAGCCAAATTTAATCGCGCCTGGTACGAGATGCGGCGAGGTGATCTCCTAAAAGGTTTTGAATGCCTAACCGCCGGACGTTGGGAACGAGTCTTCGGTGATCCTCCACTGCCCACGGATAAACCGATTTGGAAAGACGAAGATCTTCGCGGGAAACACCTTCTCCTTTGCTCCGAAGGGGGGCTAGGAGACGAAATCATCAATGCCCGCTTCGCTCGTAATTTCGCTGAGCTTGGCGCGAAGGTTATCCTGACTGCCGACCCTGGGTTAGTAAGCGTTTTCTCGCGCATTGAAGGGGTTTCCGCTGTGGTGAACCACCGGGCGGCGCCCGAGGTCTATCATGATTATTGGGTGCCCGCGATGAGCGCGGGGCTCGTCTTAAAGGTGACTTACGAAACGTTGAGCGGGAAACCCTATCTGTTCGTGCATCCCGATTACGCCGTGAAGTGGAAGAAGTATTTCGCTGAAACAAAGCGGTTTCCGGACGGCACGCTCAAAATTGGATTGCGCTTTTGGGGAAATCCGAAGTTCGAGCACGAACAACATCGCCGCTTTCCACAGGAGTTATTGATTAAAGCGGTCGGCAAGCGCCCGTTTGTTTCCCTACAGCTCGAAACGACGGATCTGCCGATAAGAAGCTGGGAAGATACTCTCGCGATCATCGGCGAATTGGATCTTGTCATCACTTCTTGTACGAGCGTTGCTCATGCGTCCGCCGCCCTCGGCAAGGAAACATGGATTGTTGTTCCCGTTTTGCCCTACTATCTTTGGGCTTTGCCGGGAGATCGCTCGCCCTGGTACGACAGTGTCCGTCTTTTCCGTCAAACGCAATACGGACGTTGGGACGATGTCTTTGATCAGGTGGCTAAGGCGTTGGATGAAAGAGAAAAACGAGGCTGAACGGCTCCAAACTGGCTCACCTTCGTGGGGATAAAAGGGCTGGTTTCCCTAGGCAAAGGGGCGCGGGTTGGCCAGGGTCTGGCTTTTCGACGCTGGCGTGGCTCGCGATTGCCCGTATTGTACGAAGAAAAATCCCAAATCCGAGTTCCGTCCGAAAGTTGTTCGCAATGGAACTTTCCGTCGCAAATCGGACGGACGCGGTTGTTTGAAAGAATCAAGCCGCTTATCGGCGTCGACGCTCTCATGAAATCAGATCAGAATCCGCATTATCCAAGGGATGTGATGAGATTTTTCCCACGCTGCACGCATAAGACCTATAAGGGCCGCCGCGGCTGTGTGGTGGGCCAAGGGGAACTCAAACGCGGCGGATTCGATCCGCTCTTTAGTCTCAATCACACGTGCGCGAAAATCCGAGCCGACATCAACCGTCTTTTCCGGCGAACCTGGTACACAACAAAGAAAGCTGAGTGACTGGCCGCACACCTAGCCCTCTACGTTCAGTATCAGAACGAGTCTTTGGAGAGAAAGCCCGTCTAAGAAAGTTTGATGGCTTGCCCTCCAAAACTGCGCCTTCTCCTCGTGCGTATCACCTCGATTAATCTTGGGAATGAGGATTAGCAGTCGATAAAGCCTAGGTAATTCAAACGCTTAGCTCATCATCAGAAAATGATCCAGTTTATAAATTGAGAATAAACCTGGGAGAATGTGTTTATTTGCACTAGAATGAATAGTAAGCGGAGGTTTGGGGCCTTCGTCGGTTGCGAGGCGTGTTTTTAACGGGGGTAGGTCGATGAGAAAGCAGGCTCCTAATTTGGGTCGGCGCAGCTTTCTCAAATTTTCCGGTCTTCTTTCGCTCTTCGCGTATTTGTCGCCGTTTCTCGGCTTTCTTGAAAAAGCGAAAGCGTTTCGCGCGACGATCGGCTTTTGGAAGGGAAAACCCGCTCCCTCGGAAGGCTGGTTCACTTGGGGAAGTAACTATTATGGCCAGTTGGGTCTTGGTGATAATCCGAGCTACTATATTACTAAGCCCACCTACATCGGCCCCTGTTGAGGAATGGAGTAAGGTTTTCGCGGGGGGGCAGTACACCGCTGGGATTAAGAACGACGGCACCTTGTGGATGTGGGGAAGGAATGGCGACGGCCAGCTGGGACTCGGTGACCTCACAGATCGTTTATCTCCGGTACAAGTGGGATCGGCTTCGAACTGGAGCGAAGTGGCGCTAGGGGAGCAGCACACTTTAGCTCTTCGCGCGAACGGCAGCTTATGGGCTTGGGGAGCGACCGATAGACTGGGGCTTTGGTTCCCTACTCCTACTCAACTTAGCACCGAGAGTAATTGGGTTGAGGTGGCGGCGGGGGGGGCGCGCTCGTTTGCTCTCAGAAGCGATGGAACACTTTGGGCGTGGGGCAACAACATATTGGGGCAGTTAGGCCTGGGCGACAGTTCTTTCTTCCGATATTGGCCCGGGCAAGTGGGCAGCTCCACGAACTGGAGCAAGATCGCTGCGGGCGAGAGCCATAGTCTCGCCATTAAGACGGACGGCACTTTATGGGCTTGGGGATCCAATTTCTATGGTCAATTGGGGAACGGTGAAAGCGGTGCTGCTAAACAACAATCGTTTCCCATACAAATTGGAGAAGACGTCACTTGGAGTAAAGTTGCGGCCGGCGCGAGCCATAGTCTCGCCATTAAAACGGATGGCAGTTTGTGGGCCTGGGGGGAGGGCATCTCGGGCGCCTTAGGCGCAGGCTCCCTGAAGAACGTTTATTCTCCCGTTCAGATCGGCTCGCTTACTAATTGGAAGCAGGTTTCAGCCGGCGGTTACTTTTCAGCCGCGATCAAGAACGATGGAACCCTCTGGACCTGGGGGGATAACTCTTGGGGTCAATTGGGGATTAATTCTACTAAAGATGAATCATCTCCCGTACAAGTTGGAACGGACACGAATTGGAGCAAAGTGGTGGCGGGTTTTTCGCACTGTGCTGCGATTAAAACGGACGGCACCTTGTGGATGTGGGGAAGGAATGGCGACGGCCAGCTGGGGCAGGGAGATAAAAATAATTGCTCCTCTCCGGTACAGGTCGGAAAGGCTTCAGATTGGATTGACGTTGCTTGTGGGTACCTATTTACGGTCGCGCTGAAAACCGATGGCAGCGTATGGGCATGGGGCCACAATAGCCACGGTCAGTTGGGCACCGGAAACACGACGAATCGTTCGTCTCCTGTTCAAGTTGGATCAGAGAAAAATTGG